>DASYCA010000227.1:0-3255 GCA_036500445.1 Burkholderiaceae bacterium
GAACTCTTCGTAGATGACTTCGTCCATCCGGCTGCCGGTGTCGATCAGCGCGGTGCCGATGATGGTCAGCGACCCGCCTTCTTCGATATTGCGCGCCGCGCCGAAGAAACGCTTCGGGCGCTGCAGCGCGTTGGAGTCCATGCCGCCGGTCAGGACCTTGCCGCTGGAGGGCAGCACGTTGTTGTAGGCGCGGGCCAGGCGGGTGATCGAGTCGAGCAGGATCACGACGTCCTTCTTCATCTCGACCAGGCGCTTGGCGCGCTCGATCACCATCTCGGCGACCTGCACGTGGCGCGCGGCCGGCTCGTCGAAGGTCGAGCTGATGACCTCGCCGCGCACGGTGCGGACCATTTCCGTCACTTCTTCGGGCCGCTCGTCGACCAGCAGCACGATCAGGTAGATCTCGGGGTGGTTCGCGACCAGCGCGTGCGCCAGCTGCTGCATCATCACCGTCTTGCCGGTCTTGGGCTGGGCGACGAGCAGCGCGCGCTGGCCCTTGCCGATCGGCGCGACCAGGTCGATGATGCGGCTGGTGACGTTTTCGTCCGACTTGATGTCGCGTTCGAGCTTGAACTGCTCCTTCGGGAACAGCGGCGTCAGGTTCTCGAACATGACCTTGTGCTTGCTCTCCTCCGGCGCCACGCCGTTGACGCGGTCGACCTTGACCAGCGCGAAGTAGCGTTCGCCGTCCTTGGGCACCCGCACTTCGCCTTCGATCGCGTCGCCGGTGTGCAGGTTGAAGCGGCGGATCTGGCTCGGGCTCAGGTAGATGTCATCGGTCGACGCCATGTAGCTGGCGTCCGGCGAGCGCAGGAAGCCGAAGCCGTCGGGCAGGACCTCGAGCACGCCGTCGCCGAAGACCTGCTCGCCGGCCTTGGCGCGCTTCTTCATGATCGCGAACATCAGCTCCTGCTTGCGCATGCGGGCGACGTTTTCGATCTCGAGCGCCTCGCCCATGACGATGAGCTCGGAGACGTGGATCAGCTTGAGTTCGGACAGATGCATGGGCGAAGGACCCTGGGAGTGAGTGGCGAGGGGCTCGGCGCTGACAAAGCGCACAGGCTCGCGGAACGCGCATTGATCGAGCGCAGGAACAACGGGAGTGGGGAGCCGAATCCACGCGCCGGCCGGTTCAGGCGATCGGCCCGCGATCGAACAACGGGCCTCAGGGCGTGGTGGCTGTATCTTAACGGCAGGATCTTACAAAGAAACCGGCGGCTTGGGTAAAGCGCCGGCTCTCGGTCAGATCACGCTGCCGCGTTTCGCAGAATTATAGATGACCGTCGAGGAATGCGGTCAACTGGGATTTCGACAGGGCGCCGACCTTGGTCGCGGCAAGCTCGCCGTCCTTGAACAGCATCAGCGTCGGAATGCCGCGGATGCCGAACTTGGCGGGCACGTCGCGGTTTTCGTCGACGTTCATCTTCGCGATCTGCAGACGGCCGTCGTATTCCTTCGACACTTCGTCGAGGATCGGGGCGATCATCTTGCACGGACCGCACCATTCGGCCCAATAGTCGACGAGAACCGGCTTGCTCGACTTCAACACGTCGGTGTCGAAACCTGCGTCGGTGGTGTGCTTGATCAGTTCGCTGCTCATGATTTGTCCTTAGTGCCGCACCGCGTGGATTGGGTGGCAAGGCACAATCATTCTGACACATTGGCCCGATTTCCGTGCCCTGTGGGGCTGCCCGGAGGCGCTCTTCCTTTCTATGGCGACGATAGAGCGGCTCACTGTTGAAATCGACCCGGCCGACACAGCCCGCTGGGACGCGCTCGCACGCGCCGCGCTCGGCTGGGCGCGCACCACGGGGGTGGCGCCGCGCGACGCGGTCGTGCTGCTGCCGTTCACGCAGTTGCTGCCGCTGGCGCGCCGCGCCTTCGCGCGCGCCGGTGGCTGGCAGCCGCGCATCGAGACGACGCGCACGCTCGCGGCCAGCCTCGGCCCCGCGACACCGGCCCAGGCCGGGCAGCTCAGCTTCGATCCGACGCTGGACGCGTTGAGCGCCGCGGCGCTGCTGCGGGCCGAGCCCTGGGCCGCCGCCTGGGCGCGGCGCGACCGGCGCGCCTTCGAGCACGCGGTGGCCGCGCTGACCGCGACGGCGCAGGCTTTGGCCGAAACCGCGTTCACCCGGCCACCGGCCGTGCGCGACGCCTGGTGGGCGGCCGCCCGCGCCGCGCTGACGCCGCTGGCCGGCCCGGGCGCCTCCGAGCGCCTGCTCGCCCGGGTCGCGCTCGAATGGGCGGCGCTCGCGCCCGCGCCGTCGACCGACCGGCTGTTCGCGATGGACACGCCCTCGGCCTGGATCGCGGTCCAGGCGGGCGGGGCGGATGCGCTGACCGACGCGCTGCTGAACGCTTCGGCCGCGCCGGCGCTCGCGATCGACACCGATCCTCCCGACGACCCGTTCGGCGCCGCCGCCACGTTCGGCGCCCCCGCTTTTGTACGCTGCGACGACTTCGAACACGAGGCCCAGGCCGCCGCCGCGCAGGTGATCGAGCACCTGCGCCGCGGCGAGCAACCGGTCGCGCTGATCGCGCAGGACCGCGTGCTGGTGCGGCGCATCCGGGCCCTGCTCGAGCGCTTCGGCGCCGGCCTGCTCGACGAGACCGGCTGGAAGCTCTCGACGACGCGCGCCGCGGCGCAGGTCATGAGCCTGCTGCGCGCGGCCCGCGCCGACGCCGGCACCGACGCGCTGCTCGACTGGCTCAAGACGGGCACCGGGTGGACGAGCGCCGGCCAGCAGCGCGCGCTCGCCGAGCTCGAGGCGGTCTGCCGCAAAGCCCAGATCGCCCGCATCGCCGCGCTCGCGCAGGCTGAACTCGCCCCGGGTCCGGCGCGCCTGTGGGCGGCCGCCGCCGAGGTGTTGACCGGCCTCGCGGCGGTCCGCCGCCAGCCGCTGGGTGCCTGGCTGCTTGCGCTCGGGCAGGCGCTCGCCGCTTGCGGCGCGCTCGCCGCATTGCAGGCCGATGAGGCCGGCCGTCAACTGCTGATCGCGCTGCGCCTCAGCGCGAGCCTTGACGCAGCGACTGCGGCCGCCTGGGGCCAGGGCGCGAGCCAGCTCGTGATGGGTTTCGATGAATTCCGCGACTGGGTCGACGCGACGCTCGAGCAGGCCAGCTTCAAGCCGCCGTCGCCCGGCGAGGCGGCGGTTCAGGTCGTCATCACGCCGCTGGCCCGCGCGATGCTGCGGCCCTTCGCGGCGGTCGTCTTCCCCGGTGCGGACGACCGCCGGCTCGGCGCCCCCACGGCGC
>DASYCA010000228.1:0-5216 GCA_036500445.1 Burkholderiaceae bacterium
CGAGCTCACGTCCACACGCGGATCCACCGCCTGCGGCACCGACATTCCCACGTCCGGCAGCGTCATGACAGCACCTCGCCGAAACGCAGGGAAGGCGAGCGCAGCGGGCTCGGCGAGGGGGTCTGGGCAAACGTCATGGCATGTCCTTTTCGATGTCTGGCGGCGGCCCCACGCGGGGGCCGATCTGGGGTCCGAGGCGCGCCTTCAGCGACGGCGTCTGGCCGGTCGCGTTGACGATGGCGCTGTAGTAGGTGGCGTTGGACAGCACCTTCTTCACGTAGTCGCGCGTTTCGCTGAACGGGATGTTCTCGGCCCATGCCGCCGGGTCCAGCAAAGGACCTTCCCGCCAGCGGCGCGGACGCCCGGGGCCTGCGTTGTACGCGGCGGCGGCCATCGGCTGCGAGCCGGCGAAGTCGTCGAGCACCAGCTTCAAATAACTGGTGCCGAGCTTGAGGTTCACATCGCGGTCGGCGATCAGCGCGTGGCTGTAGTCCAGGCCGATCTTCTTGGCTGTCCACAGGGCCGTGCCCGGCATGATCTGCATCAGCCCCGACGCGCCGACGCCCGACCTCGCGTCCATGATGAAACGCGACTCCTGGCGGATCAGCCCGTACACATAGGCCGGGTCCAGCCCGATCTCGCGCGAGCGCGCCACCACCTGGCGGCGGAATGGCGTCGGGAAGCGCTGCTCGATGTCGATCTCGACCTTGGTGCGGTCGCTGGTGTTGATGCAGCGGTCCCAGACCTCCTTGTCGCAGGCGAGCTGCGCGGCGGCCAGCAGTTGGCGGTCGCTCATGCCGCGCAGGCTGTAGTTCCACTCGCGCACGCCTTCGCTGCGCAGGCCCATGCCGATCAGCTGCAACGAGCGGGCGAACCCCGGGTTGCGCAGCGCGGCGACGCGCTCCTCGGGCGTCAGCGGCAGCGGGCGCGGCGGCAGGAAGATCGGCTGGCCGAGGTTCTCCGCGGCGAGCGAGGCATAAAAATTCATCTGCCCGGACGCGATGCCGGCCATCTGGTCGCGGCCGAGCGTGCGCATCGCCTCGGCGTCCTGCGAGGCCGGCGCGAGCGCGATCAAGGCGCGCGCCTTCCAGTAGACCCAGGCGGCGTCGCGCTGCTCGGCCGCGCTCATCGCATCGATCGCCTGGATCACCTGCTGCCAGCGCGGCTTGCCGTTGTCGGCGCGCAGCGCGGCACGCACGTGCCACGCGAGCATGTCGTCGGACCAGTCCAGCGGCGACTTCAGCCGCGCGGCGTGCACCATCGCGCGCAGGTAGGCGTCGGCCGCATTCGGCTGCAGCTTCAGCGCCGCCTGCTTGCCGACCTCGGCCCAGGCCCAGCCGGCGAGGTCGTCGGGCAGCGCGCGGTCCCAGCGGTCGTTCAGCAGGCCCGCGGCGGCGTCCGGGTCGTTGCCGGCCATGCGCATCAATGCGAGCGTCGTCAGCTCGGCGCCGCTGCGGCCGCTGGCGGAGGCGCTGCGGATCAGGTAGCGCGCCGGGCTGTCGACGACGTCGCCGATGCTGATCGCGGCGGCCGGGGTGACCAGCCCGGCCGCCAGCCGCGCGGCGCGCGGGCGGCTCGCGTCGATCGACAGGCGTGCCTTCAGCCACGCATCGGCCGGGGTCAGCAGCTTCGCATCGGTCAGCGTGGCCGCGAGCAGCGCACAGCCGTCGTCGGCGTCGCGCTGCGCGAACCAGGCGCTGCGCGCGGCGTCGACCACGCTCTTGCCGGCGAGGTGGTCGGTCAGCAGCGCGTAGCAGCGCACCTCGCGATCGTCATCGAGGCGGAAGCGCGGGTACTCGACGACGAAGTTGGCCCAGTCGCGGCGCTTGCCGAGCTCCAGCAGCCAGTCGTTGCGGAAACGGTCGTCGACATAGCTGCCGCTCCAGCGCGCGCTGAAGGCATCGACCTCGGGCTGCTGGACTTGCGCGATGCGGGCGTTCAGGTCCCAGTACTCGGTCCACATCGCGAGCGGGTGGTTCGCCGCGACCGCCGCGACGCGCAGCGCGGTCAGGCGCGCGACGTCCTTCTTGCGAAAGGCCTCGCGGGCATCGGTGATCAAATTGTCGTCGTCCTGTGCCTGCGCGGCCGGCGCGGCGCCGAGCAGCGGCAGCACGGCGAGGACGGCGCACAGCGCACGCGCGGCACGCGCGCGGTACGAGCGGGGCCCTGAGGGGCGCCCATATACTGGCTTGACAAGCTTCTGGTCGTCCAACGTCATCACGCGGTCTTCAATCTTGAGTTCGGGAACATCGACAACACCGCGCGCGGCCTTGCGCGCGACATTGCTGGAGCAGCGCGAACGGTTCATGCTCAGCGCGCCGGCGGCCGAGGCCGGGGCGTCGCTGACACGCCATCTGATCGCGGTCTTGCTGGAGCTGGAGCCGGAATCGCTCGGCCTGTACTGGCCGCACCGCTCCGAATTTAACGCAGCGCCCGGCGTGCTCGGCCACGCGGGCTTTGCAAAGTTGCCCAAGTGTCTGCCGTATGCACGCCGAACGCCGGTGCAGATGGAGTATCGGGCCTGGAACGGCGCGGCGCCGACGATCGTCGACGAATGCGGGATTCCGGCCAGTGAGGGCGCGCCCGTCGTGCCGGACGTGGTGCTGGTGCCCTGCGTCGGCTTCACGGCCGACGGCTACCGGCTCGGCTATGGCGGCGGCTACTTCGACCGCTGGCTCGCGGCGCACCCGGACGTGACCACGGTCGGCATCGCGTGGTCCGGCGCCGAGATCGACGCGGCCACGCTGGGGATTCAGCCGCACGATCTGGCCCTCACGCTGATCGTCACCGAACACGGCGTGGCGGCTTCGTAACGGCGGCTCGGGCCAGCGCCGGGCCGCTCCCAAGCGCCCCGAGCACCCCCTCGGAGGGTGAGCGCGGTACTCCGCGGTCGGGGGCCCCATCCTCACCGATGGCCTGGCGCGTGATGCGGGCCTGCTCGAGCACCCAGTTGCTGAACTGCGTGACCTCGGGCCGGTCCTGCGCGGTCGGCGAGACGATCATCCAGTACAGGTACGGGCTGCCCATGCGGCCGCTCTCGCCGAACGGCTCGATCAATTCACCGCGCTGCAAGGCCTCGAAGACCAGCGCGATGCGCGCCAGCGCGACGCCGTGCCCGGCGAGCGCGGCCTGGACCTGCTGGTAAGTGAAATTCAGGTACAGCCAGCGTTTGGGCTCGAGGTTGGGCTGGCCGTTCAAGGTCAGCCAGCGGCGCCAGCTCAGGTACTCGGTGCTGGTCTTGGTGTCGTCCTCCTCGGCGAGCGTGTGCTGCGCGAGGTCGGTCGCGCGCGCCAGCGGCGGGGCTTGGCCGCGGTCGATCTGCTCGAACAGCGAGCGGCTGACGACCGGCGTCAGCACCTCGCCGAACAGCCGCACCGAGCCCTCGGGCGCCTGCGCCGGGCTGCAGTAGCGCAACGACAGGTCGAGCTCGGGGTCGTCGAGGTCGGCGAGCTCGTCGGTGGCCGAGACGCGGATGTCGATGTTGGGGTGCTGGCGTTGAAAGGCCTCGATGCGCGGCAGCAGCCACAGCGACCCGAACGACGCGAAGGTCGTCACGCTGACGCGCTTGCGGCTGCGCGTCTGGCGGATCTGGCGCACGCTCGCGTCGATCTGCCCGATCCCGCTCTCGACCGAGCGCTGCAGCACGCGGCCGCTTTGCGTCAGCTCGACGTGGCGCGTGCCGCGCACGAACAGCGCCGCGCCGAGCTCGTCCTCCAGCCCCTTGATCTGGCGGCTGATCGCCGACTGCGTGACGAACAGCTCCTCGGCCGCATCGCTGAAGTTCAGCCGCCGCGCAACCGCCTCGAACGCGCGCAGCTGGCCCAGCGAGAGCGGGCGGCGAAAGCGGCTGCGGGTCGACGTATTCATATCAAATCCGCATCAATGCAGAACTTGGGATTCATTGGATTATCTGCTGCACAAGGCCGATGATTGCATCACGCAACAAGGAGATTGATGATGAATGCGCAACTCTACCGGAACGGATCCCAACGCCTTGGCGCCGGTCAGGCGCTGCAACTCGGCCGCCTCGGCGGCGAACTGACGGTCGTCGAAGGCCGCGTCTGGCTGACGCGCGACAACGACCTCGGCGACTTCGTGGTCGAACCCGGCGAGCGCGTGCGCTTGGCGGTCGGCGAGAACGGCGTGATCGAATCGCTGAATCCGCGCGGCGACATCGTGCTGCGCTGGAACCCGCGGCGTCAGAGCTTCGTCGGCGCCTTGCTGGCCGAGCCCCTGAGCGGCGCCGCCTTCCTGGCCGGCTTGGCCGCGCGCGGCTTCGGCGCCCTGGCCCGCAGCGCGGCCGCGAGTGCGTGCCGCGCCCAGGGCTCCATCAGCGGCGGCGACTCCATCGCGTCGTCCGGCGCGCTGAAGTAAGCGAGCGACTTCCGCGTGCCCTTCGCCTCGTAGGTGAACGGCACGCAGCCGGCCGCTTCGAACAGCGGCCGGCTCTGCGCGTCGGCCTTCAGGTACAGGCGCTCCTCGACGATCAGCGCGATGAAGACGTCGTCGACATAGAGGCCGTGGCCGCCGAACATGCGGCGCGCGCGGGGGCTGCCGAGTGGGGCAAGCAGCTCCAGGCAGTGGTGGACGAATTCGAGGTTCGCGGCGGGCATGCCTGCAGTCTTGCACAATGCAGGCGCCCTTCTTCTCGAACCGGACGTCTCCACGCATGCATTCCACCGAGCCCGACCGCGCCGCGCTGCGGACCAAGCTGATCGCCGCCCGGCTGGCGTTGACCGACCGGCTCGAACGCTCGGTCCAGTTGCAAAGCGTGCTGCGCATCTGGCTGGTCGGCCGGCGCGAGCGCACGATCGGCGCGTACTGGCCGATCAAGGGCGAGTTCGATCCGCTGCCGGCGCTGTACCGCTGGTCCGAAGGCGGCCCGGACGGCGAACCGCGCCGCATCGGCCTGCCGGTCAAGGACCGCGAGAACGGGCAACTGCGCTTTCACGTCTGGTACCCGGGCTGCCCGATGGAGCTCGATGCCTACGACATTCCGAAGCCCAAGGACACCGATGAATTCGCGCCGGCGATCCTGGTCGTGCCCTGCCTGGGCTTCGGGCCGGGCGGTGTGCGGCTGGGCTATGGCGGCGGGTTCTTCGACCGGACCTTGCAATCGCTGGCCCCGCGGCCGGTGACGGTGGGGGTCAGCTTCACGCACGGGTTCTTGCCGCTGCTGCGATCGAGCCCGCTGGATTTGCCGCTGGATGCGATGC
>DASYCA010000229.1:0-10336 GCA_036500445.1 Burkholderiaceae bacterium
CGCGAAGCGCCGGCCGCAGACACAAGCACCCAGCCCGCGCCAGGCTTGCGTCGAAGGCCAACTTCGCGTCGCGAAGTTGAGGCGCGCAGCGCCGGCCGCAGACACGAACATGCGAATCGCTCCTTGCGCCCGCTACACCGCGACCGCGATCGCGCTGCACTGGCTGCTCGCACTGGCCATCTTCGGCTCGCTCGGCGTCGGCTTCTACATGGCGGACCTGCCGTTCTCGCCGTTGCGGCTGCGGCTGTTCAACTGGCACAAGTGGGCCGGCATCACGATCCTCGCGCTCTCGGCGTTGCGGCTGCTGTGGCGCCTGGCGCATCGCCCGCCGGCCGATGTGCCGATGGCCGCGTGGCAGCGCCGCGCCGCGCACCTGACCCACTTCGCGCTCTATCTGCTGTTCTTTCTGGTGCCGCTGGCCGGCTGGGCCTACAGCTCGGCGGCGGGTTTTCCGATCGTCGTGTTCGGTGTGATTCCGCTGCCCGATTTCGTGCCGGTCGACCGGGCGCTCGCCGAGATCCTGAAATCAAGCCACCACCTGC
Organism: Burkholderiaceae bacterium; assembly: GCA_036500445.1. GTDB lineage: Bacteria > Pseudomonadota > Gammaproteobacteria > Burkholderiales > Burkholderiaceae_C > LMDS01. The sequence continues at coordinate 543 of DASYCA010000229.1, forward strand.
TCGCGTTCGCGCTCGCGCTGGTCGTGCTCGGCCATGTCGCGGCCGCGCTGAAGCACCAGTTCATCGACCGCGACGGCCTGCTGCACCGCATGTGGCCGCGCTCCTCTCCCGTTTCACCCACCGCATGAACACGACCCGACCGACCGTTTCCACCCTCATTCCCGCCCTCGCGCTGCTCGCGGGCCTGGCCGCTCCGGCCGCGTTCGCGCAGCAGAAGATCGTGCCGGCGCAAAGCGAGATCGGCTTCACGAGCAAGCAGATGGGCGTGCCGGTCGACGGCACGTTCAAGAAGTTCGACGCGCAGATTGCGTTCGACCCGAAGAAGCCCGAGAGCGCGAAGATCGCGTTCGCGATCGACCTCGGCAGCGCGACGCTCGGCTCGCCCGAGACCGAGGCCGAGCTGATGAAGCCCGAGTGGTTCGGCACCAAGCTGTTCCCGCAGGCGACGTTCCAGAGCACCAGCGTGAAGGCCAGCGGCGCGGGCAAGTTCGACGTCGCCGGCAAGCTGACGATCAAGGGCGCGAGCCAGGACGTCGTCGTGCCGGTCACGCTCGCCCAGGGCAGCGGCGGCGCCGCGACGGCCAACGGCACGTTCACGATCAAGCGGCTGGCCTTCAAGATCGGCGACGGCGACTGGAAGGACACCTCGATGGTCGCCGACGACGTGCTCGTGAAGTTCAAGCTGACATTGACCGGCATGCCGGCGCTGTGAATTCATTCCCCTCCCTACAGACTCCGATCATGACCAAGCCCCTCCTCGCCTGCCTCCTCGCGCTCGGCACCGCCGCGGCCCACGCCGAGATGGCGACCTACGCGATCGACCCGTCACACACCTTCGTGACCTTCGAGGCGAACCACTTCGGCACCTCGACCTTGCGCGGCCGCTTCGACAAGAAGCAAGGTTCGGTGATGCTGGACAAGGCCGCCAAGAGCGGCAAGGCCGAGATCACGATCGACGCGAGCTCGGTCGACACCGGCGTGCCGCCGCTGGACACGCACCTGAAGAGCAAGGATTTCTTCAACGCGGTCGAGTTCGGCAGCGCGACGTTCACGGCCGACAAGTTCAGCTTCAACGGCGACAAGGTCAGCGAAGTCTCCGGCACGCTGACCCTGCTCGGCAAGACCCAGCCGGTCACGCTGAAGGCGACGAATTTCAACTGCTACCTCAACCCGATGCTCAAGCGCGAGACCTGCGGCGGCGACTTCGAGACGACGATCGCGCGCAGCAGCTACGGCATGTCCTACGGGCTGAACTACGGCCTGCCCGACAACATCCGATTGCTGATCCAGATCGAAGCGATCAAGCAGTAAGCCGAGATGGCCGCGCTTCGCACAGCCTGGCTGGCCCTGGTGGCAGGCGGCCTCGTGGGCGCCGCCGGCCTGGCGCGCGCGGCGCCCGAAGCCTTCGCGATCGACCCGGAGCAGACCCACGTGCATTGGGAGGTCCGCCACTTCGGCACCTCGACGATCCGCGGCCGCTTCGACGCGATCACCGGCGGCATCACGCTGGACCGCGCGGCGCACACCGGCAACGCGTCGTTCACGATCGCGACCGCGTCGGTGTCGAGCGGCTTCGCGCCGTTCGACGGCGTGGTGCGCGGCGCCTACCTGCTGGCGACCGACGCCAACCCGAGCGCCTACTTCGTCGCCAACCGCTTCGTCTTCGATGGCGACAATGTGGCGTCGGTGACCGGCGAATTCACGCTGCGCGGCGTGAGCCAGGGGCTGACGCTGAAGGCGCTGCGCTTTTCGTGCCGCACCGACGCGGCGCCGGCGCGCGAGGTCTGCGGCGGCGACTTCGAAGGCGAGATCGACCGCAGCGCCTTCGGCATGAGCTATGGCCTGCCGTTCGTCTCGAGCCGCGTGCGGCTGCTGATCCAGATCGAGGCCCAGCGCGTCGGCGCGCCGCCTCCGTGACCCGAAGCCACGCCGCAGCGGCGTGGCGTCACCGCGCGCCGAGCCTCAATCCTTGGCCGCGGCTCCCGGCCGGGTGTTGACCGGCAGGCACAGCAGCGCCGTCAACAGTGCCAGGCCCGCATGGCAGGCGTACAACGGCGTGAAGCTCGCGTGCGTCAGGCCGCTGCGGCCGAGCAGCAGCACCGTGATCGCGACACCCATCACCGAGCCGATCTGACGCGTCGCCTGGTTCACCGCGCTGCCGACCGCGTACTGGTCGGCCGGCAGCCGGTTCACCGCGGCGGCCGACAGCGAGGGCATCACCAGCCCGACGCCGATGCCGCTGAGCACCAGGCCGGGCAGCCAGTGCGTCAGGTAGGCCGGCTCGGCGCCCGGCACGAGCAGGAACCACAGCCCCGCCGCCGCGTAGACGAGGCCGCCGCCGACCAGGAAGGGCCGGTGCCCGGTGCGGCCCGCCACGCGCCCCGACATGATCGCGAACGGGATCACCAGCAGCGGCCCCGGCGTGATCGCCAGGCCCGCCTGCGGCAGCGTGTAGTGCCAGACCTCGGTCATGTAGAAGAAGAAGGCGAAGAACATCATCGAGAACGCGGTGCCGAACGCCAGCGTCGCCAGGTTCACGAAGGTGTAGGTGCGGTGCTTGAAGAGGCGCAGATCGACCAGCGGCGACTTGGCGGTGCGGGCCCACGCCACGAAGCCGATCATCGCGATCACGCCGGTCGCCGCGGCGATCCCGAGGTCGGTGCGCGACCAGTGCGGCGACTCCGATTGCACGATGCTCAGCGCGATCGCGCCGACCGCGACGATCAGCAGCGCCATGCCGACGCCGTCGACCTTGCGCCGGGCCTGCGGCCTCTTCGCCTCTTTCAACAGCAGCGCGCCGCGCCACAGCGACAGCGCGCCCAGCGGCAGGTTCAAATAGAACGCCCAGGGCCAGCCGACCGCATCGACGACGAAGGAGCCGACGCTCGGGCCGAGCGCCGCCGCGAGGCCGCCGACGGCGCCCCACAGGCTGACCGCGATCGCGCGCTTGTGGTGCGGGAACGCGTCGAGCACGATCGACAGCGAGGCCGGCGTCAGCAAGGCCGCGCCGATCGCCTGCGCGACGCGCGCGGCGATCAGCCACGCGACGCTGCCGGCCAGCCCGCAAGCCGCCGACGCGGCCAGGAACAGGGTGACGCCGAGCAGGAAGACGCGCTTGCGGCCGTGCGTGTCGGCCACGCCGCCGGCCGGGATCAGCATCGCCGCGTAGACGACGGTGTAGCCGTTCAGGATCCACGACATGTCGGCCGCCGAGGTGCCGGGGAAGCCGGCCCGCACCGCGCGGAACGCGGCGAACAGCATCGTCGTGTCCAGCGAGACCAGGAACACCGCGACGCTTGCGATCCAGAAGATCGGCCAGGGCGAGGCGTGGGCGGGCGCGGCGGCGGTCGGGGCGTCGCCGCCAACGTGCGGCACGGCGACCGAAGCAGCGGAGGGAGTGGTGGTCATCGCGCGCCTCAAGCGGGGGCTTGCAGGTAGATCGCCGGGTCGGCGGACAGGCCCTGGTGGACCACGCGCGAGCGTTCGTCGGCCAGCACCTCGCTGGCGCCGGCTTCGAGGGCGTCGAAGCTGGCGCGCACCACCTCGTCGGCCGAGACCTTGGGCACGTCCATGCCGGCCGTCAGGTCGGTGTCGATGAAGCCGACGTGCAGCCCGAGCACCTGCGTCTTCTGCCCGGCCAGCTCGATGCGGGTGCCGTTGGTCAGCGCCCAGGCGGCCGACTTGCTCATGCCGTAGGCGCCGAGCAGCGGCCGGTTGAGCCAGCTCGCGACCGACAGCACGTTCAGGATCGCACCGCCGCCGTGCGCGGCGAGGATCGGTGCGAACGCACGCGTCAGACGCAGCGGGCCGAAGAAGTTGGTGTCCAGGTGGCGCTGCGAGGCCTCGATGCTGCCCTCGGCGAGAAAGCCGCCGAGCGCGGCGATGCCGGCGTTGTTGATCAGCAGCGTCACGTCGCCGCAGGCGCGCGCGGCGGCGGCAACGTCGTCGGGGTTCGTGACATCCAGTTTGATCGGCACGACCCCCGCGAGCGTGACGCTGGCCGGATCGCGTGCGGCGGCGTAGACCTTGCGCGCGCCGCGGGCCAGCGCCGCGCGGGCAAATGCCAGGCCGAGGCCGCGGTTGGCGCCGGTGATCAACAGGGTGGCGTTCTCGAGTTTCATGGAGGGCTTTCCTTGGTGAGGTGACAAGCGAGTCATTGCGGCGGGTCGTACTGCGCCAGCAGCGCATCACGCGCGGCGGCGAGCATCGCCTTGCCTTGCGCATTGGCGCCCAGCGTACGGGCCAGCTGCAAGGTGCCGACCAGCGTGCCGGCGATCATCGGCGCCCGGCTGCGGTCCGCGTCTTGCGGCAAGACCTGCTCGATCAACGCAACCAACCGGCGCACGCGCTCGGCGGAGAGCGCGAGCAATTCGGGCGGCTGGCGCGCCATCTCGGAGCCGACCGCCGCGACGACGCAGCCGACCTCGGTGCGCGTCAGCAGCACCGGGGACAGATAGGCATCGACGACGGCGCGAAAGCCGCTGCGGCCACGCGCTCGGCTGGCCTCGATGTGGCGGCACATCGCCGCGTTCGTGTCGTGCCCGGCGCGCTCGATCGCGGCGGCCAGCAGCGCCTCGCGCGATTCGAAGTGGGCATAGAAGCCGCCGTGTGTGAGGCCAGCCTCGCGCATCACATCGGCGACGCCGACTCCGGCGAAGCCTTCGCGCCGCAACGCGCGCGAGGCGACCTCGAGAATGCGCTCGCGCGTCGCCTCGCCGCGGGTCAGTCGCGGCGTGGCTTCGGCGGCGGGCTTCGGGTGCATGGGGTCACTCTACCATAATATGACGATCATCATATTTTCTGGCCGATCCCATTTCATGCGCGTTCAAAGGCCCTTAGAACGTCCAGGTGCTCGCGACGTAGGCCACGCGCCGCGTCGGCGTCTGCGACAGCAGCGCCTGCGCCGGGCCGCCGTACACGCGAAGACCGGCGTCGACGCGCAACCGATCGCCCTGCCAGCCGAGCGCCGCGGTCACGACGCGGCCGCGGTCGGCGGGCGTGAACAGCATGTCCAGCGACGGCTGCCACTTTTCGTATTGCCAGCTGACGCGCCCGAACAGGTTGGCGCGGCGCAGGTTCGTCGACGCGTTGAACGCGTTCGCCTGCCACGCCAGGTTGCCGGCGATCGCCGGCAGCGGCACCGGCGCGCCGACCAGCGCCGCGAGGCCCCGGTTGCGGGCGGCCCAGTCGTCCCACTGCGCGTCGGACAACGCGGTGCCGTCCCACCAGGCCTCCGCGAGCACGCTGAGCTGGGCCGCGTTGGTCCAGGTGCCGCCGACCAGCGCCTGCGCGGTGTGCGAGACGCTGACCGGCCGCCACGGGTCGGCGGCCAGCGGCGTCGCGTCGGCGCCGCCGTTCGCGGCGGTGTTGGCGAGGGTGTCGCCGCGCGTCAGGTAGCGCAGCGACGCGTGCAGCTCGATCGCGTCGCTCGCAACCCACGCGGCCGCCGCGCCGACGCTGGCGCCGGTGTGGGCCCCGAGGCGTGCGAAGCCGTGCCAGTCGACCGCGCCATCGCGCTGGTAGACGCGCATCGCCAGCGCCGGCTCGTCGGGCCCCGGCGCGGCGCGGCGCTTGGTCGGGTTCACGAGCACGAAGGCCCACGCGGTGCTCGCCGTGAAATGCTCGGCCATCAGCAGCGCGCGGCCTTCGGGCGTGACCTGCAGCAGCGTGCGGCGCGTCTCCTGCTCGACCACGTCGTTCGGGCGAAAGCCGTAGCCGACGTCCCAGCCGACGATGCGCTTGCCGGCGCTGAGCTGCCAGCCGCCGGCCTGCGTCGAGCCGTACAGCTCGTTGACCCAGCCGTGGCTGCGCAGCCGGTCGCCTTCGATGCGCTGCTGCCGCTCGGTGCCGACGAACGCGAGGCCGTGACCGCTGGCGCGCAACTCGGTCTCGACCGCTCCGTAACCGCGCGGCGGCGCGACCACGCCGGGCTGCAGCGCATCGGCCTGTGCGACCGGGCCGGCGCCGTTGGCCGACTGCATGAACCACTCGGGGCGGACCTGGCCGCTGAACTCCGGCGCGGCCGCGGCCGGCGCGCACGCGACAAGCACCGCGGCGAGCACCGCCGCGGCGGCCGCCAGCGGCGCCTGCACGGGCTTCATGATCATTCGAGCTCGGGGTTGCGGGCCAGGAACATCGGGTTCAGCCAGGCCTCCGGCACGCTTTTCTCCTTGCGCGCCAGGTAGCGGACCTGCGTCTCCTTCTTGTTCGTCAGCTGATCGCGCAGCAGCATCTCGGTGACGGCGGTCGGCGCCAGTGGCTTGTCGACGACGAAGCGCGCCTGCTTCGCGAGCTTGTCGCTCTGCACGAAGAGATCGGCCTTGATCGGCTCGTGACGCGCCTGGCCGATCCACAGCTCGATGCGCTGGTAGCTCACGCCCTTGCGCTTCGCCGCGAGGCTCAGGTGCCAGCAGGCCTGCGCCGGCTCGCCGCAAGGTTCCTCGCCGGCGACGCTGCCGGTGTAGTCGTCGGCCCAGCTCAGCGTCGCGATGTCGCCGGTGCTCGCGTCCCCGAGCAGCTTTTGCATCGGCGTGATGCGCAGCGGGCGCTGGCTCCCGGGCATCACGAGCCAGAAATCGTCGCCCAGCATCAGGACCTTCTGGCCCTTCTCGGCCGGGCTCTGCATCAGCACCAGCGACTGGTGCTTCTGCTGCGCGAACACCAGGTAGCGCCGCTCCTTGTCGGGCGAGCCGTCGGCGTTGACGACGCTGATCAGCGTCTCGACCTGCATGTTGTCGCTGCTCATGCGGTACTTGTCGGCGGCTTTCAACAGCGCGGGCACGTCTTGCGCCAGCGCGGCGCAACCGATCAACGCGAACGCGGCGAACAGAAGGGGTTTCTTCATGGCGGCTCCGGAAAATCAGGTGTGGGCGAGCGCGTCGACGACCGGCGTGTGCACGGTGCGGCGCGCGACCCAGGCCGAGGCGAGCATCGCCAGCACGACGATCGCGGCGATCGTCGCGGCGTACATCGCCGGGTCGACGTTGATGTAGAGCGGGTAGCCGCGCGAGCTGCCCGGCGGCGGCGGCATCTGCACCGGCACGACATAGAGCAGCAGCGAGATGCCGAGCGCGACCACCGCCCCGGCCGCGGCACCGACACCGCCGAGCACCATGCCCTCGAGCGCCAGCGAGCGCAGCAGCTGCGACGGCAAGGTGCCGAGCGCGCGCAGCGTGCCGATCTCGCGGGTGCGCTCGATGATCGCCATCGCCATCGCGTTCGTGACGACGAAGACGACGATCACCGCGATGATCAGCCCGAGCGCGCCGAAGATGCGGTTGTACAGGGCGCGCACCGAGCGGTAGAAGAAGGCCTGGTCGAGCCAGGTCTGCACCGTGAGCGTCGGGTTCGCGGCGGCGACGCGCCGCTGCGCGCCCGCGGTCGCGTCCATGCGCTTCAGGAACACGCCGAGCGTCGAGACGCGCGTCGTGTTCAGCAGCTTCTGCGCGGTCGGCACGTCGGTGTAGACGAGGCGCTTGTCGATGTCGGGCACGCCGGTCGAGAACACACCCTTGACCGTCACGTCGAGCGCGTTGAGCGCACCGTCGGTCGTGCTCGCGAGCAGGGTCAGGCCGCTGCCGGGCTTGGCCTTCAGGCTCTTCGCGAGGCCCTCGCCGAGCATCACCTCGGCCGTCTTCGAGCCGCTCGCGAGCACGTCGCCGGCCACCATGTTCAGGAACGGGCCCTTGACGGCGAACTCGCTGTCGGGCTCGACGCCGTTGGCGATCATCACGGTCGACTTGTCGCCGTTGCTGATCAGGCCGCTGAAGTTCACGCGCGGCAGCACCTGGCGCACGTCGGGGTCGGCGAGCAGCGTGCGGGTGAGCGCCTGGTGGTCGTCCAGGCCGTGCTGCAGCGGCGTGTCCTCGTCGCTGGTGAATTCCGCCTGGGTTCCGACGATCAGGTGGCCGGTGCTGCGCGCCGCCGCTTCCTCCAGCGCCTGGTAGGTGTAGAGCGCAAAGCCACCGGCCAGCAGCAGTGCGGCGGTGCCCAGGCCCGCGATCGCGACGGTGACGATGGAGCGGCGGCGGTTGCGCAGCGTGTTCTGGACCGCGAATCCGAGCCACTTCATTTCGAGCGTCGTCAGGTTCATTGCAGCCGCCCGTCGAGCAGCGCGAGCACGCGGTCGCAGCGCCGCGTCAGGCGGCTGTCGTGGGTGGCGATCACGAAGGCGGCGCCCTCGGCGTGGCAGCGCTCGCGCATCAGGTCGAGCACCTGGTCGGCGGTGTGCGAATCCAGGCTCGCGGTCGGCTCGTCGGCGATCACCAGGCGCGGGCGCTTGACCAGCTCACGCGCGATCGCGACACGCTGGCGCTGGCCGCCGGAGAGCGCATCGGGGCGGTGATGCGCGTGGTCCTGCAGGCCGACGGCGGCGAGCTGTGCGGCGACGCGCTCGCGCCGCTCGGCGGCCGGCACGCCCGCGATGAACAGCGGGTAATCGACGTTCTCGGCGACCGTCATCACCGGCACCAGGTTGAAGCTCTGGAACACGAAGCCGAGCGCGTCGCGGCGCAGCAGCGTGCGCGGGATTTCCGCCAGGCCGCTGACGGCACGGCCGTCGAGCACGATCTCGCCGCGGTCGGGCGCGTCGATCAGGCCGGCCAGGTTCAGGATCGTGCTCTTGCCGCTGCCCGAGGGCCCGGTCAGCGCGAGCAGCTCGCCGCGCCGCACCGCGAGGTCCACGCCCTGCAGCGCCGGGATCACGTGCTGGCCGAGCCGGTACGTCTTGTGCACGCCGCGCAGCTCGATCACCGGCGCTGTTTCGGCGGCACTCATGCGGCCCCCTTCAGCAGCGCGCGCGCCTGGTCGGCCTGCGGCGCCTGGCGCGAGATCACCTCGTTGAGAAAGCGCTGCGCATCGGCACTGCGCTGCTCCTGGGTCGCGAGCGCGGCGGCACGCATCCACACCGTGCCCCGGAACGCGAGCGGCGCCTGCGCGAACAGCGGGCTCGCGAGCACGTCGGCGAGCAGCTTGGCGCCGCGCGCGCCGCGGTTCATGAACGGCGGCACCGCCAGGAACGCGTTGGCGGCGACGAAGCGTGCCTCGAGCGAGCCCGGCGTGCCGTGCTGCAGCGGCGCGTCGTGCGCCGGCGCCGGCGCCGGCGCCGACAGCGTCAGCGCCTTGTCGATCAGCGCGAGCCCGTCTTCGGCGTAATGCATCTTCTTCCACGGCAGCATCGTCGTGCGGGCGCGCATCGCGGTCGAGGCGCCGGCATACGCCATCAGGACCGGGTTCGCGGGATCGGTCTTCAGCAACGCGTCGAACTGATCCGCCGCCGGGTCGATCTCGGCGGTGTCGCCGCTGGACGCCGCGATGAAGTGCTTGAACGCGGGCTCGAACGCGGCGTCGGGCACGCCCGCGGGCGAGGCGCAGGCGATGCCGCCGGCGAGCAGCGCGGCGAGCATCACGATGACGACCAGCAGGTCGCGGCGGGGGGCGGGCAGCAAGGTGTTCATGGCGGTTCCGAAGTGATCGATGGGCGCAGTCTGGCGATCCGCGCCGCCCGGCGCAGCCGGGATGCGACGAACCGGCGCTTCGGCGGCGCGAAATGCCGCCGGCCGGGCGCGGCCCGTCGGCGCCGGGCGCGGTCTGTCCCCCTGCGGGCGCCGATCGTCGCGAAGCGCTCGCCGGCGCCGTGGCCGGGCCGTAGAGTGCGGTCCATCGACTCCCGCGCTGCCGTCTGCATCCATGAACCCACCCACCCCGCCCACCCTTGCGACCCCGTGGCAGCGCCTGCAGGCCGGGGCGGCGCGCCGCTTCCACGCCTACGGCCGCTGGCTGGCCGGCATCAGCTG
>DASYCA010000230.1:0-2662 GCA_036500445.1 Burkholderiaceae bacterium
CAAGGTCGCGGGGCTGGACGCCGGCGCCGACGACTACCTGGTGAAACCCTTCGATCTCGACGAGCTCGGCGCGCGCATCCGCGCGGTGCTGCGCCGCCACAGCGGCCGCGCCGCGCCCGCGCTCGCGTTCGGCGGCGTCACGCTCGACCCGGCGACGCGCCAGGTCGCGCACGACGGCGTGCCGGTGCTGCTCTCGGCGCGCGAGTTCGCGGTGCTGGAGGCGCTGCTGCAGCGGCCCGGCGCGCTGCTGTCGCGCGCACAGCTCGAGGACCGCCTGTACGGATGGGGCGAGGAGATCGAGAGCAACGCGGTCTCGGTCTACATCCACCAGCTGCGGCGCAAGCTCGGCGCCGATTTCATTCAGAACGTGCGCGGCGTCGGCTACTTCGTCGGCGCGGCGCCCAAGACACCGGGATGAATTCGATTCGCGTTCGGGTCTTGCTGACGCTGCTCGGCATGCTGGCGGTGATCGCGCTCGTGCTGGGCGCGGTGACCTACCGCAACGTGCTGTCCGAGACCGAGACCTTGTTCGACTACCAGCTGCGCCAGATGGCGCTGTCGCTGCGCGACCAGGGCGAGATCGCGCCCGAGCAGGCCAACACCTTCAGCGACGAGCAGCTCGATTTCGTGGTCCAGATCTGGGATGCCGACGGCCGCACGATCTACCCGCCGCGGCTGCGCGCGGACCTGCCGGCGCGCGCGCTGCTGGGCTTCGCCGACATCGTGGTCCACGGCAAGACCTGGCGCACCTTCAGCGTCGCGACCGGCGAGCGCGTGATCCAGGTCGCGCAGCCGCTGCAGATCCGCCAGAAGCTGGCCGCCGATGCGGCGCTGCGCAGCGTGCTGCCGCTGTGCCTGATCGCGCCGCTGATGGCGCTGCTGCTGTGGTGGCTGGCGGCGCGCACGCTCGCGCCGCTGCGCCGGCTCACCGACGGCGTGCAGGCGCGCGACGAGCAGTCGCTGCAGCCCTTGCCGACCGGCGAGCTGCCGGACGAGGTCGCGCCGCTGGTCGGCGCGTTGAACGGGCTGTTGCAGCGCCTGGGCGCGTCGCTGGGCGCCCAGCGCGCGTTCGTGGCCGACGCCGCGCACGAGCTGCGCTCGCCGCTGACCGCCTTGAAGCTGCAACTGCAGCTGCTGCAGCGCGCGCCCGACGACGCGGCCCGCGCACAGGCCACGAGCGCGCTGAGCGCGGGCATCGACCGTGCCGCGCGGCTGGTCGAACAGCTGCTGACCTTGGCGCGCGCCGAACCGGGTGCGGCGGCCGCGGCGCACGAGAGCGTCGATCTCGCCGAGGTCGTGCGTGCGGCGGTCGCCGAGATGGTGCCGTTCGCGAACGCGCGCGGCACGCGCGTGGCGCTGTTCGCCGAGGCGGCGGTCCCGGTGCGCGGCGATGCGACGGCGCTGACCGCGCTGGTGCGCAACCTGACCGACAACGCGTTGCGCTACGCGCCCGCCGGCTCCCGAGTCGAGCTCCGCGTCGCGGACGAGGGCGGGCGGCCGACCTTGCAGGTCGACGATGCCGGCCCGGGCATCGCGCCGGCCGACCGCGAGCGCGTCTTCGACCGGTTCTACCGCCACGCGGCCGGCGACGAATCGGGCAGCGGCCTCGGGTTGGCGATCGTGCGCAGCATCGCGAAGCAGCACGATGCGAGCGTGACCCTGGGCGACTCCCCCCTCGGCGGCCTGCGGGTGGTGGTTTGCTTCCGGGTGCACTAAAGTCGGTGCCTGCTCCGGACCTTCCCATGTGCCTCCTCAGCCCGATGCAATTCTTCCGAGCGGCGCTCGCGCTGTGCGGCGCCGCGTCGCTTCTCGCCCCGATGCACGCCTCGGCCGACGACGAGCCGCACGTCGCGCTCTTCTCGGCCGCGCCGCTCGGCGATCCGCCCGCCGCCTGGCGCTTCGCGACGCTGCCGCGCAAGCAGCCGACCAAATTCTCGATCGCCGAGATGGGCGGCGCTCATGTGCTGAAGGTCGACGCCGATGATTCCTACGGCAACCTGGTGCACGGCCTGCAGGTGCAGCTCGGTCCGCACGCGACGCTGAGCTGGCGCTGGCGCGTCGACCAGCTGCTGGCCGACGCCGACCTGAAGGCCAAGTCCGGCGACGACTCGCCCGCCAAGCTGTGCGTGTTCTTCGCCTACGACGTCGCCAAGCTCTCGCTCGGCGAGCGCACCCGGCTCTCGCTCGCGCACTCGGTCTCGGGCGAGGAGGTGCCGAGCGAATCGCTGTGCTACGTGTGGGACAACAAGCTGCCGGTCGACACCGGCCTGGCGAACGCCTTCACGAAGCGGATCCGGATGATCGTGCTGCAAAGCGGCGAGGGCAAGCTCGGCCAGTGGGTGGCGCAAAAGCGCGACATCGTCGCCGACTACCAGCGCCTGTTCGGCGACGAGTCGGACGGCAAGGTGCCCGAGGTCATCGGCCTGGCCATCTCGGCCGACGCCGACAACACGCACCAGCACGCGCTCTCGTATTTCGGCGACGTGACGCTCACACCCTAATCTTGGCTTAACCGGGCGCTAACCGAGCCCTAACCGGGCGCTCCTATCTTCGAGTCCAGGCGCAGACCGCGCTGGACCCATTGCTTCAGGAGAGCCCCATGATCAAGATCAAACCCCTCAGCGCCGCACTGGTCGCCGCCGGCGTGCTCGCTGTCGGTACC
>DASYCA010000231.1:0-22841 GCA_036500445.1 Burkholderiaceae bacterium
TCGTTGCTGCTGATCGTGAAGCTGCGCGGCACGCCCTCGGAGAGGTTGCGGCCCTTGACTTCCATCTCTTTCACTTCGGAACCGGGGAAGGCGCTGCCGATGCTCTTCTTGATCGCCTCGGCCGTCGGCTCGCCGATCAGCATGCCGTAGTTGCGGCGGATGTAGTTGATGATGCTTTCATCGAACTTGTCGCCGCCGACCCGGATGCTGCCCTTGTAGACCATGCCGCCGAGCGAGATCACGCCGACTTCGGTCGTGCCGCCGCCGATGTCGACGACCATCGAGCCGCTCGCCTCGCTGACCGGCAGCCCGGCGCCGATCGCGGCCGCCATCGGCTCCTCGATCAGGTAGACGTCGCTCGCGCCGGCGCCGAGCGCCGACTCGCGGATCGCGCGGCGCTCGACCTGCGTGGAGCCGCAAGGCACGCAGATGATGATGCGCGGGCTCGGGCGCAGCACCGAGCGCGGGTGGACCATCTTGATGAACTGCTTGAGCATCTGCTCGGTGACGGTGAAGTCGGCGATCACGCCGTCCTTCATCGGGCGGATCGCCTCGATGTTGCCGGGCACCTTGCCGAGCATCGCCTTGGCCTCGGCGCCGACCGCCTGGATGGTCTTCTTGCCGTTGGGGCCGCCCTCGTGGCGGATCGCGACGACCGAGGGTTCGTCGAGCACGATGCCCTTGCCACGCACGTAGATGAGCGTGTTGGCGGTGCCGAGGTCGATGGCCAGATCTGTCGAGAAGTAACGCCGAAAGGATCCGAACATGGTGTGTGGTGTGCCGACTCGTCACACAGCCCGCGGGCAATGATGCAGGCGACGCTGTGGGGGCGGGTCGTATCCGTTGTTGGATGTGTTGTGGGGACGCCGGCCGATGCACGCGCCGAAGCACGTGCACACGCCGGCGAGCTCGATCTGCACAGCTCGAAGGGCTTGTGGATAACCGGGGATAATACCGCAAGCCCTGCGGCTTTTTACCGGCCGCGATGCGTTCCGAACCGTATTTACCCCTTCGCCTATCCGACTGATTCCATGGCCCTGACCTCCCAAGACGTGAGCCGCATCGCCCAGCTGGCGCGGCTCGAGCTGCAGAGCTCCGAGCAGGCTGCGATGCTGACGCAACTGAACGGCTTCTTTCGCATCGTCGAGCAGATGAGCGCGGTCGACACCAGCGGCGTCGAGCCGCTGTACACGCCGCTGTCGGCGGTGCAGGACGTGGTGCTGCGCCTGCGCGAGGACGCCGTCACCGAGGCCGACCACCGCAGCGCCAACCAGGCCAGCGCCCCGGCGGTCGAGGACGGCCTGTTCCTGGTCCCGAAGGTGATCGGCTGATGGGCGCCGGACCCGCCCCCGCGCTGCACGAGCTGGGCGTGGCCGAGCTCGGCCGCGCGCTCGCCGCCAAAGAGCTCTCCAGCGTCGAGCTGACGACACATTTGCTCGCACGCGTTGCGACTCATCAACAACTCGGCGCGCTGCTGCACAGCGACCCGGCGCTCGCACTCGCGCAGGCCGCCGCGGCCGACGCGCGGCGCGCGGCCGGCGAGGCCGGCGCGCTGCTGGGCGTGCCGCTGGCCCACAAGGACATCTTCGTGACGCGCGAGCTGCCGACCACGGCCGGCTCGAAGATGCTCGCCGGCTACCGCAGCCCGTTCGATGCGACCGTCGTCGCGCGGCTGCTGGACGCCGGCACCGTGACGCTGGGCAAGCTCAACTGCGACGAATTCGCGATGGGCTCGTCGAACGAGAACTCGGCCTTCGGCGTCGTGAAGAACCCGTGGGACGCCCAGCGCGTGCCGGGCGGCTCGTCCGGCGGCTCGGCGGCGGCCGTGGCCGCGCGCCTGATGCCGGCGGCGACCGGCACCGACACGGGAGGATCGATCCGCCAGCCCGCGAGCTTCACCGGCATCACCGGGATCAAGCCGACCTACGGCGTGTGCTCGCGCTTCGGGATGATCGCGTTCGCCTCCAGCCTCGACCAGGCCGGCCCGCTGGCCCGCAGCGCCGAGGATTGCTCCCTGCTGCTCGGCGCGATGAGCGGTTTCGACGCACGCGATTCGACCAGCGCGCAGCGCCCGCCGCAGGATTTCGCGGCGCTGATGCACGCGAAGCGCGAGGGCGCGAGCGCCGCGCAGCCGTTGAAGGGCCTGCGCATCGGCCTGCCGCGCGAGTTCTTCCCGGCCGCGCTTGCCGCCGACGTGAACGGCGCGGTGCGTGGCGCGCTGGCCGAATTCGAAAAACTCGGCGCGACGCTGGTGGACGTGACCCTGCCGCGCACCGAGCTGTCGATCCCGGTCTACTACATCATCGCGCCGGCCGAGGCGAGCTCGAACCTGAGCCGTTTCGACGGCGTGCGCTACGGCCATCGCGCGGCGCACTACAGCGGCCTGGAGGACATGTACAAGAAGAGCCGCAGCGAAGGCTTCGGCGTTGAGGTGAAACGCCGGATCATGATCGGCACCTACGTGCTGAGCCACGGCTACTACGACGCCTATTACCTGCAGGCGCAAAAGCTGCGCCGCATGATCGCCGACGATTTCCAGGCCTGCTTCCAGCAGTGCGACGTGATCGCCGGGCCGGTCGCGCCGACCGTCGCGTGGCCGCTCGGCGGCAACAGCGACGACCCGGTCGCGAGCTACCTGGCCGACATTTTCACGCTGCCCGCGAGCCTGGCCGGCCTGCCCGGCATGAGCCTGCCGGCCGGCTTCGGCGAGGCCTCGATGCCGGTCGGCCTGCAGCTGATCGGCAACTATTTCCAGGAAGGCACGCTGCTGCAGGCGGCGCACGCGTTCCAGCAGGCGACCGACTGGCATCGCGCCAAGCCGGCCGGGTACTAGGCAGCAGCATGAGCAAACCCGCACTGATTCGCGGTTTCGAGGTCGTCATCGGCATCGAAACCCACGCCCAACTCTCGACCCACAGCAAGATCTTCAGCGGCTCGTCGACGCACTTCGGCGCGGCCCCGAACACGCAGGCCTCGCCGGTCGACCTCGCGCTGCCCGGCACCTTGCCGGTGATGAACCGCGGCGCGGTCGAGCGCGCGATCCGTTTTGGTCTCTCGGTCGGCGCGAAGGTCGCGCCGCTGTCGATCTTCGCGCGCAAGAACTATTTCTATCCCGACCTGCCCAAGGGCTACCAGATCAGCCAGTACGAGACGCCCGTCGTGCAGGGCGGCACGGTCGAATTCTTCCTCGACGACCAGAAGCGCGTCGTGAACCTGACGCGCGCCCACCTCGAGGAGGACGCCGGCAAATCGCTGCACGAGGACTACCAGGGCCAGACCGGCATCGACCTGAACCGCGCCGGCACGCCGCTGCTGGAGATCGTCACCGAGCCCGACCTGCGTTCCAGCCGCGAGGCGGTCGAGTATGCGAAAGCGCTGCACCAGATCGTGACCTGGATCGACATCTGCGACGGCAACATGCAGGAGGGCTCGTTCCGCTGCGACGCCAACGTGTCGGTGCGCCGCCCCGGCGACTCGTTCGGCACGCGGCGCGAGATCAAGAACCTGAACAGCTTCAAGTTCATGCAGCAGGCGATCGATTTCGAGGTCCAGTGGCAGATCGACCTGATCGAGGACGGCGGCACGGTGCAGCAGGCGACGGTGCTGTTCGACCCGGACACCGGCGAGACGCGCGCGATGCGCAGCAAGGAAGACGCGCACGACTACCGATATTTTCCCGACCCGGACCTGCCGCCGCTGGTGATCGCCGACGAGTGGGTCGCGCAGGTCCGTGCGCAGATGCCCGAGCTGCCGCGCCTGATGGCCGCGCGTTTTCAGAACGACTACGGGCTGCCGGCCTACGACGCGGTCGCGATGACGCAGAGCAAGGCCTTCGCAAGCTATTTCGAGGCCGCCGCGACCGCGAGCGGCCATCCGAAACTGGTCGCGAACTGGCTGATGGGCGAGCTCGCGCGGCGCCTGAACGCGCAGGCGCTCGAGCTCGAAGACAGCCCGGTGCAGGCGCCGGCGCTGGCCGCGATGATCGGGCGCATCGCCGACGGCACGATCTCGAACAACGGCGCGAAGCAGGTGTTCGACGCGCTGTGGACGAGCGAAGGCAGCGACGTCGATGCGATCATCGAGGCCAAGGGCCTGAAGCAGATGAGCGACAGCGGCGAGCTGGACCGCCTCCTCGACGAGGTCCTGGCCGCAAACGGTAAATCGGTCGAGGAGTTCCGCGCCGGCAAGGACAAGGCGTTCAACGCGCTGGTCGGCCAGGCGATGAAGGCGACCAAGGGCAAGGGCAACCCGACCCAGGTCAACGAGTTGCTGAAAAAGAAGCTCGCCGGGCCGGCCTAGCGTTTCTTCGCCGACGGCGCCGAGGCGGCGTCGGCCATCGGCCCCATCGACCCGGCCTGCGCCCCTGCCCACAGGCGGCGCAGGCGTTCGAGCTGGACGTCGTAGACCTCGTTGATGCGAATCCCCTCGTCCTTCTGGTTCTGCACCAGCGCGCGCTGCGCGTCGACCGCGGCATCGTTGGCGTCGATCTGGCTCTTCAGGAGCAAGGGCAAGGGCTTGCCGATATAGAACTCCGCCTCGTCGTCGAGCGGCTTGCGCTCGCGCGCGAGCTTCGCGAGGCGCAGGTCGGAGGCCTTCAAGCCGCTGGTCACGGCGTCGAGCGCCGCGGCGCGGGCCTTGTTGTGGGCCGCCTCGTTCGGAAAGCGGTTGACCAGGCTCATGTCCGCCCGGACCGCGTCCCTTTGGCGCGCACGCTCGATGTCGGCGGCACGCGCACGCGCGTCGGCCGCGGTGCGTTCGTCGGCCGTCATCGTCGCGGCGATCACCTCGCGCAGCGAGCCGTCGCTGTTCAGCACCCGCTGCTCGCGGTCATTGCACTCGGGAATCCGCCGGTCGGAGGTCAACTTCTTGCCCGCCGCATTCGTGCAGGTGTAGATCACGCCGCCCGCCTGCGCCTGCGCCGTCGCCGCAAGGGCGGGCACGGCCGAGCCGAGCGCCACCAGCCCTGCCGCCGACCAAGCTTGGACTCCTCTCATCCTCGTCACACTCCGTAGCGTTCGCGGTAAGCCATCACTCGCGCATAGTGCGCGCCCAGCGCCGGATCGGCGGTCGTCTGCAGGTACGCCAGCAAATCCGACAAGGTCGCGATCGCGGCGACCTGCAACTTCAAGGTGTCCTGCACATACTGGATCGCCGACCAGGAAACGTCCATCCCGTTTTCGGCAGCTTTCTCCTGCCGATCAAGGGCAATCGTCACGGCATGGGGCAGCGCACCGGCAGATTGGATCATCGCAATCGATTCGCGCACCGAGGTGCCGGCCGAAATCACGTCGTCGATGATCAGAACGCGCCCGGCCAGCGTCGCGCCGACCAGCGTGCCGCCTTCGCCGTGGTCTTTGGCCTCCTTGCGGTTGTACGCGAACGGCACGTTGCGCCCGCGCCGCGCCAGCTCGACCGTGACGGCCGCGGCCAGCGTGATGCCCTTGTACGCCGGGCCGAACAGCATGTCGAACTCCAGCCCCGACTCGAGCAGGCGGCGCGCATAGAATTCCGCCAGGCGGCCGAGCTTGGCGCCGTCGTCGAACAGGCCGGCGTTGAAGAAATACGGCGACAAGCGGCCGGCCTTGGTCTTGAACTCGCCGAAGCGCAAGACGCCGGCCTCGACCGCAAACTTCACAAAATCCTGCGCAAGGGCGCCGCCGGTCGCGTTCGTGCTGCTCATCCGGGAAATCCTTCGTGTTCCGTCTCGTTTCACTGAATCTCAACGGCATCCGCTCGGCCGCGACCAAGGGCTTCGAGGCCTGGGCTTCGGACCTCGCGGCCGATTGTATGGGCGTGCAGGAAATCAAGGCCCAGGCCGACACCATCAACGGCCGCTTCGAGCGCGTCGCCGGCATGACGGGGCATTTCCACTACGCCGAGAAAAAAGGCTACTCCGGCGTCGGCCTGTACAGCCGCAGGACACCGAGCGAGGTCGTCATCGGCATCGGGAACAAGGAGTTCGACGACGAGGGCCGCTACGTCGAGGCGCGCTTCGACACCCCGACGCGGCGCCTGAGCATCATCAGCTGCTACTTTCCGAGCGGCTCCAGCGGCGAGGAGCGGCAGCTGGCCAAGTACCGCTTTCTCGCGCTGATGGCGCCGCACCTTCGGCTGCTCGCGGCCGAGCGCGAGCTGATCCTGGTCGGCGACATCAACATCGCCCACAAGGAAATCGACCTGAAGAACTGGCGCGGCAACCAGAAGAACAGCGGCTTCCTGCCCGAGGAGCGGGCCTGGATGACGCACCTGCTCGAGCAGATCGGGCTGGTCGACGTGTTCCGCACGCTGAACCCGCACCCGGAGCAGTACACCTGGTGGAGCAACCGCGGCCAGGCCTGGGCCAAGAACGTCGGCTGGCGCCTGGACTACCACCTCGCGACGCCGGCGACCGCCAAGCACGCGAAGGCCGAGCACATCTACCTCGAGCAGCGCTTCAGCGACCACGCGCCGCTGGTGATCGACTACGACTTCACGCTCTGACCCCGGCGGCGCCAGGGCCGGCCCGGCCCGAGGTTGACGACCTCGGAGGACGCGCCTATCCTCGAACTATGAAGTTAACCTTCGTAGTTTACCTTCGTATCGCGAGGCGCCCACGATGAGCGGCCCGTCCGGCGATCCGGACGTCGCCCGCGCCTGGGCCGCGGCCGGCGAGTTGCGCGTGCTGCTCGGCAGATTCCGGCGCCGGCTGCGTGCCGAGGGCACCGTCGGCTCGTTCAGCGCGTCGCAGCGCGAGGTGCTTTCGCGCCTGGACCGCGAGGGCCCGGCGACCGTGACGGCGCTCGCGCGCGGCGAGGGCATGCGCCCGCAGTCGATGGGCGCGATCGTCGCCGCGCTGGAGGCAGCCGGCCTCGTGAGCGGCGCGCCGGACCCGAACGACGGGCGCCAGACGATCCTCACGCTCACGCCGGCCTGCCGCCAACTCATCCGTTCCAGCCGCGCGGCGCGCGAGGACTGGCTGTTCCGCGCGATCCGCAGCGAGCTCAGCGCGAAGGAACAAAAAGAACTCGCGACCGGCGTCGCGCTGCTGAAGCGCCTCGTCGACGCTTGATCCACCGAACCCCCACGGCGGCCTCGCCGCCACCCTTTTCCGGAGAACCCATGGCCCTCACCACGCTCGACCCGATCACCGCGCTGATCGTCATCGATCTGCAAAAAGGCATCGTCGTCTACCCCACCGTGCACCCGGCGACCGAGATCGTCGCGCGCGCCGCCGCGCTGGCCGCCGCATTCCGCCGCCACGGGCTGCCGGTCGTGCTCGTCACGGTCGCCGGCGGGGCCCCCGGCCGCAACGAGCAGGTCCACCGCGGCCAGAATCCGCCCGGCTGGGCCGACCTCGTACCGGAACTGGCACCTCAAGCCGGCGACCACCTCGTCGTCAAGCGGACCTGGGGTGCCTTCACCGGCACCGACCTCGAGGCCCATCTGAAAACGCTCGGCGTCACGCAGGTCGTGGTCTGCGGCATCGCGACCAGCATCGGCGTCGACTCGACCGCGCGCTACGCGCACGAGCTCGGCCTGAACGTCACGCTGGCCATCGACGCGATGACCGACATGAGCGCCGAATCGCACGCCCACAGCGTGACGCGCATCTTTCCGCGCCTGGGCGAGACCGGCACGACGCAGGAGCTCATCGCGCTGCTCGACCAGACCCGCAAGCCCCGCGCGTGAGCGCCGCATGCCCGGCACCTTCCGCTCGCTGAGCGGCTACAACTACCGCGTCTGGGCGGCCGGGGCGGCCGTCTCGAACATCGGCACCTGGATGCAGCGCACCGCGCAGGACTGGCTGGTGCTGACCGGCCTGAGCGCGCACAGCGCGACCGCGGTCGGCGTCGTGATGGCGCTGCAGTTCGGGCCGCAGCTGCTGTTGCTGCCGCTGACCGGCTTCGCGGCCGACCACCTGGACCGGCGCAAGCTGGTGTTCGCGACGCAGACGGCGATGGCCACGCTGGCCACCGGGCTCGGGCTGCTGACGCTGACCGGGCACGTCCGCCTGTGGCACGTCGACGTGTTCGCGTTCCTGCTCGGCTGCGTCAGCGCCTTCGACGCCCCGGCGCGCCAGACCTTCGTCTCGGAGCTGGTCGCCGAGGCCGACCTGTCGAACGCGGTCGGGCTGAACTCGACCTCGTTCAACGCCGCGCGCATGATCGGCCCGGCCGTCGCCGGCCTGCTGATCGCCGGCGTCGGCGTCGGCTGGGTCTTTTTGATCAACGCGGCCTCCTTCGTCGCGGTGATCGGCTCGCTCTTCCGGCTGCGTGTGGGCGAGCTGCACGCGCGCGAGCGCGCGACGCGCAGCCGCGGCAGCTTCGGCGACGGCTTCCGCTACGTCTGGCGCCGGCCCGATCTGCGCGCGCTGATGTGGATGCTGTTCCTGATCGGCACCTTCGGGCTGAACTTCCCGATCTTCATCTCGACGATGTCGGTCCGCGTGTTCCAGGCCGGCGCGCAGCAGTACGGGCTGCTGAGCTCGACGATGGCGATCGGCTCGGTCACCGGCGCGCTGCTGGCCGCGCGGCGCGAGCAGCCGCAGCTCGCGCTGCTGCTCGGCGCCGCGGCGGTGTTCGGCCTGGGCTGCGGGCTGGCGGCGCTGATGCCCAACGTCGTGCTGTTCGGCCTCGTGCTGGTCGTCATCGGCGCGGCCGGGCAGACCTTCACGACGAGCTCGAACAGCGTGGTGCAGCTCTCGACCGAGCCGGCGATGCGCGGCCGGGTGATCGCGATCCTGCTCGCGACCGTGCTCGGCGGCACGCCGGTCGGGGCCCCGATCGTCGGCTGGGTCGCGGACCGCTTCGGCCCGCGCTGGGCCATGGGCGTGGGCGCCGCCTCGGGCCTGGCGGCGGCGATCGTCGGCCTGCGCTACCTGGTGAACCACCGCCGCTTGCGGCTCGCGTTCGTCGCCGGGCGCCCACGCTTTAGCATTGACGGCCTGAATTTCCCGACCCACCCCGGAGCCCAGCCCCATGACGCTTGACGTGATCGCTTTCGAAACCGCGCCGAACCCGACCGCCGCCATCATCGTGCTGCACGGGCTGGGCGCCGACGGCAACGACTTCGTGCCGATCGCGCAGGAACTCGACCTGGCCAGCGTCGGCCCGGTGCGCTTCGTGTTCCCGCACGGGCCGACGCGGCCGGTCACGATCAACGGCGGCTACGTGATGCGCGCGTGGTACGACATCCTCGGCACCGACATC
Organism: Burkholderiaceae bacterium; assembly: GCA_036500445.1. GTDB lineage: Bacteria > Pseudomonadota > Gammaproteobacteria > Burkholderiales > Burkholderiaceae_C > LMDS01. The sequence continues at coordinate 9,189 of DASYCA010000231.1, forward strand.
GCCCGCGTCGAGGACGAGGCCGGGCTGCGCGCCTCGCAGGCGCTGGTCGAGGAACTGATCGCGGCCGAGGTGGCGCGCGGCATCCCGGCCTCGCGCATCGTGCTGGCCGGCTTTTCGCAGGGCTGCGCGATGACCTTCATGACCGGGCTGCGCCATGGTGCGCGCCTGGGCGGCCTGCTCGGGATGTCCGGCTACCTGCCGCTGGCCGCGCTGACGGGCGCCGAGCGCAGCGCCGCGAACGCCGACGTGCCGATCTTCCAGGCCCACGGAACCGCCGACCCGGTGATCGCGATCGCCCGCGCGACCGCCTCGCGCGACGCGCTGACGGCGCTCGGCTATCCGGTCGAATGGCACGCCTACGCGATGCCGCACTCGGTCTGCGCCGAAGAGGTCGCCGACATGAACCGCTGGTTGCTCAAAGTCCTCGCGCCGGCCTGAATCGCGGCGCAACGGCGACGGCGGCCGCCCGTCAACGTGAATAGTTCACATTGTTGCCGGGGCATATTCACCACTTTGGGGGAGGGTGTTTGCCTAATCTTGATGAAGCCCTCCGGCCAATTGTCGGGTGGGCTTTCAAGGAGCCTCGCCATGCCTGCCACCGCTGATGCCGACGAAGGAGGCCGCCGCCCGACCCTCACGACGCTGTCGCGCGGCTACGCCGGCCCCGAACGCCGCACGCCCCGGCCCGATTGGCTCACGGCGACGCTCGATGAAGTCGACTACGGCATGATCCTGCTGACCGACACCGGCCAGGTCGTCCATGCCAATCAGGTCGCGCACAGCGACCTCGACGGCGAGCACCCGTTGCAGCTGAGCGGCCGCGAAGTGCGGGCCCGCCATGTCAACGACAGCGTGGCACTGCACACCGCGCTGCAGAACGCCGTGCAGCGCGGCATGCGCAAGCTGCTGACGCTGGGCGACAGCCGCCTGCGCGTCAGCGTCTCGGTGGTGCCGATCTGTGCCGACCCGGCGCCCGGCGAGGCCAGCGTGCTGATGATCCTGGGCAAGCGGCAAGTCTGCGAATCGCTGTCGGTCCAGGGCTTCGCGCGCGGCCACAACCTGACGCCGGCCGAGACGCGGGTGCTGGTCGAACTCTGCCAGGGCGTGCCGCCGACCGAGGTCGCCGCCGCGCTCGGCGTGGGCATCGCGACGGTGCGCTCGCAGATCGGCAGCATCCGCCAGAAGACCGGCGCGCAGAGCATCCGCGCGCTGGTGCGCCAGATCGCGGTGCTGCCGCCGCTGATGAGCGTGCTGCGCCACGGCGCGCCGCATGACGCGCCCCACGACGCGCCGCCGGAGCGCCAGCCGATCGCCGCCTGACCCCCGCCCAAGCCCGCGCCGCGTCGTGAGGCTAGGATGCGTGCCGAGCGGCGTCCCATTCGAGGCCGGCCGCCATGACGCATGCCAACTGCTTCCGCACCCGCCGCCCCACCGCCACTCGAGCCGTTCCACGCCTTGACGCCCTCGCTGCGTGCGCTCGCCGAGCGTGGCGTCGCGAAGAGCTTTCGCAAGGGCCAGCGCCTGATCGACGAGGGCGACACCGATGACGCGCTCTACATCATCACCAAGGGGCGGGTGCGCGTGTTCGGCAGCAGCGCCGCCGGGCGCGAGATCACCTACGGCACCTATGACGCCGGCGAGTACATCGGCGAGATGAGCCTGGACGGTGGCCCGCGCTCGGCCAGCGTCGAAGCGCTCGTGCCCGTCACCTGCGTGCAGGTGACGCGCCAGACGCTGCTGCGGCACATCGCCCAGCACCCGGAGTTCGCGCTGGAGCTGCTGACCAAGGTGATCCGGCGCGCCCGCTCGACGACGCTGAGCGCCAAGCAGCTCGCGCTCAACGACGCGTACGGCAGGCTGGTGCTGCTGTTGAACTCGCTCGCCGAGCCGCCACAACCGGACGGCGCCCGCCTGATCACCGAGCGCCTGACACACCAGGGCATGGCGAATCGGCTCGGCTGCTCGCGCGAAATGGTGAGCCGGCTGATGAAGGACCTGGAGGTCGGCGGCTACGTGCGCACCGACGGCGGCATCACGCTGACCGGCCCGTTGCCGACGCGCTGGTAGCGACGCGCGGCGCCCGGGCGGCGCGCTCGGTCAGCCACGTCCGGCGGGCGGCGCGTAGCGCTGCGTCGGCCGCGCGGCACGCGCATAGAGCGCCTCGACCTGCGGCAGCGCGGCTTCGATGTCGCGGATGCGCGTCGGCCCCGACGGATGGGTCGACAGCCATTGCGGCGGCGCGCCCTGGTTCGCGGCGGCCATCTTGTTCCACAAGCTCACGCCGGCGTGCGGGTCGTAGCCGGCGCGCGCCGCGAGCTCCAAGCCCACCAGGTCGGCCTCGGATTCGTCTTCGCGGCCGAAGCGCAGCGTCAGCAGCTGGCCGCCCATGCCGGCGACGCCGCGCCCGAGGTCGCCCAGGCCGAACAGCGCCGCGCCGAGCTCGATCACGCCGCGCGTGGCCATCGTCTTGCCCATGCGTTCGCGCGCATGCTCGCGCAGCGCGTGCGTCATCTCGTGGCCCATCACCATCGCGCATTCGTCGTCGTTCAGTTTCAGCTGATCGAGGATGCCGTAGTAGAACGCGATCTTGCCGCCCGGCATGCAGAACGCGTTGACCTGCTTGCTGCCGATCACGTTGACTTCCCAGCGCCAGTCGCGCGCCCGCTCGTTCCACTCGTAGGTGTAGGGGATCAGGCGCTGCGAGATCGCGCGCAGCCGCACGACCTGCGGGTGGTTCGGCGGCGCGAGCGCCTTCTGTTGCGCAGCCTGCTGCTGCAGTTGCCGGTACTGCTGGCCGGCCGCCTGCTCGATCTGCTCGGCCGAGACGAGATTCGTGAAGCTGGAGCGCGGGCCGACCTCGACGCCCTCGCGCGCCCACGCCGGCAGCGCGATGCCGGCGCCGGCGGCGAGCAGGCGGCCGGCGGCCAGGCGGCGGGTGAACAGCCGGCGCGAATGGCGCGCGCAGCGGCAACCGGTCAGGTGCAGGTTCATGGCCCCCCCTCGAGTGCGCGCACCGGGCCGCGCAACGCCCACAGCATCAACAACGCCGGCAGCGCCATCACGGTGGACAGCACGAAAAACGTCGGCCAGCCGATCGATTCGGCCAGCACGCCGGCCAGCGGCCCGACCCAGACCCGGCCGACCGAGGCGAACGCACTCAGCAGCGCGAACTGGGTCGCGGTGAAACGCTGGTTGCACAGGCTCATCAGGAACGCGAGGAAGGCCGCGGTGCCCATCCCGCCCGAGAGGTTCTCGGCCGCGACGACGAACAGCAGCCCGCCGTCGACCGGCGTGGCCTGCGCGAGCTTCACGAAGCCCCAGTCGAACGCCGGCAAGACCAGCCCCGGCATCAGGCCCTTGCCGGAAACCGCGAGCCACCAGAAGCCGAGGTTGCTGACCCCCTGCAAGATGCCGAACACCAGCAGAGAGCGCCACAGCCCCAGGCGCAGCATCAGCACGCCGCCGATCAGCGCGCCGCCGATCGACAGCCAGATGCCGACGATCTTGTTGACGACGCCGACCTCGGCCAGCCCGAAGTGCATGCCCTGCAGCAGGAACGGCGTCATCAGCGCCCCGGCGAACGCGTCGCCGAGTTTATAAAGCACGATGAACGCGAGGAAGGGCCACGCGCCGGCCTGCGCGAAGTAGCTGCGCAAGCCGCCGAGCAGCGTCTCGAAGCGCGCGCGCCGCGCGGCCCAGGCCGCCAGCGGCAGCGTGAACGCCAGGCCCAGCATCAGCGCGAGCAGGTCGATCCATTTCTTCTGCAGCGGCGCCGGCATCGAGCCGCCCGCGAGCAGCGGCCCGAGGATCGCTTGCGCCAGCGGCGGCCCGAAGCGCTCGCTCGCGACGAAACCGATCGCCACCGCGACGAGCACCGCGCCGAAGCCGATCAGGTCCTGGCGCGCGACGCTGGCCGGTGCCTCGGCCGGCGGCAGGTACGCGACGCGTGGCAGGAACACGATCGTGATCGCGGCGGCGCCGACCATCATCCAGCCCATGAAGCGATAGACCTCGGGCCAGGACCAGGCGCCGCCCTGGGTCGGGTCGGCCCAGATGAACGCGATGCCGCCGGAGAGGATCATCGCCATCCGGTAGCCCATCACGTACAGCGACGAGCCGAGACCGCGCTCGTGCGGGGCGAGCAGGTTGGTGCGGTAGGCGTCGACGACGACGTCCTGCGAGGCGGAGAGGAACGCGAGCAGCGCGGCGAGCAGCGCGAAGGTCTGGATCGCGTGGCCGGGCGAGGTGCCCGACAGCCACCAGAGCGCGCCGGCCAGCAGCAGCTGCGTCAGCACGATCCAGCCGCGCCGTCGGCCGAGCCAGGGCAGCTCGAAGCGGTCCATCAGCGGCGCCCACAGGAATTTGAAGGTGTAGGGCAGGCCGACGATGCTGAGCAGCCCGATCGTCGCGATGCCGACGCCTTCGGCCGTGAGCCAGGCCTGCATCGACTGGCCGGTCAGCGCGAGCGGCAACCCGGACGCGAAACCGAGCAGCGTGACGACGACCAGGCGGTGCAGCGCGGCGGCGTCGAAGCGGGGTTTCGTGAGGGCCGCAGGGCCGACCGGTGAAGTCATGCACGCATTCTAGGGACGGGGCGCGCGCGGGATCCCCGCGCCGGGACACGAATCACGGACAATCCAGGCATGCGAATCCCGCAACGCGCCGAGGCGCCCGCCTTCACGGCCCCGGACTTCCGGGCCGCGCTCAGCATGTTCGCGACCGGCGTCACGATCGTCACCGCGCGCGACGGGGACGGCCGGCCGGTCGGGCTGACGGCGAATTCGTTCAACTCGGTTTCGCTGGAGCCGCCGCTGGTGCTGTGGAGCCTGTCGCGCAGCGCCGGCTCGATGCCGGCCTTCGAGCGCGGCTCGCACTACGCGATCAACATCCTGGCCGCCGACCAGCACCTGCTGGCCGAGCGCTTCGCGAGCAAGAACGTCGCGGACCGCTTCGCCGACGTCGCGTTCCGCGAGGGCTCGGGCGGAGCGCCGGTGCTGGAGGGCGCGGCCGCGGTGTTCGAGTGCTTCAACCGCAGCCGCTACGAAGAGGGCGACCACGTGATCTTCGTCGGCGAGGTCGAACGCTGCAGCTCACGCCGCGGCGCGACGCCCTTGATCTTCCACGGCGGCCGCTATTTCACCGAGTTGCCGCTCTGAGCTCGTGAGACCGCGAACGCGGCGAACCACGAAACGCACTCCGCGTTCGCCATCGCATCCAGTTTGAACACCTGATCGGCGGGCGTGCCCATCAGCAGCTTTTTCACGGGCAGCTCCATCTTCTTGCCGGACAGCGTGCGCGGCACGGCCGTGACCTGAAAAATCTCGTTCGGCACGTGGCGGGCCGTCAGCGCCGTCCGGATCGCGTCCTTCAGCCGCTTCGTCAGCGCCGCGTCGAGCTGCAAGCCCTCGCGCAGCACGACGAACAGCGGCATGTAGCTCTCGCGGCCGAGGTACTCGAGGTCGACGACGAGGCTGTCCAGCACCTCGGGCAGCACCTCGACGGCGCGGTACAGCTCCGCGGTGCCCATCCGGATGCCGTGGCGGTTGATCGTCGCGTCGCTGCGGCCGTAGATGATCGCGCCGCCGCGCGGCGTGATCTTGATCCAGTCGCCGTGGCGCCAGACCTGTGGGTACATGTCGAAATAACTGTCGTGGTAGCGCCGGCCGCTCGGATCGCCCCAGAAGTACAGCGGCATCGACGGCATCGGCTTCGCGCAGACCAGCTCGCCGACCGTGTCGATCAGGTCGTGGCCGTGTTCGTCCCAGGCGCGCACGTCGGCGCCGAGGCAGCGCACCTGCATCTCGCCGATCACGACCGGCAGCGTGCGCAGCCCGGCCACGAAGGCGCCGGCGAAGTCGGTGCCACCGGAGATCGGCGCGAGCCAGATCGGCTGCCCGTCGGCCTGCTTCGGGCACTGGTCGTAGACCCATTGGTAGGCTTCGACCGCGAGCGGCGAGCCGGTCGAGCCGACCGCCTCCAGCTTCGACAGGTCGGCCGCCTTCATCGGCTCGACGCCGGCCTTCAGGCAGTTCGCGAAGAACGCGGCGCCGGCGCCGAAGAAGGTCACCCCGGCATCGGCGACGAAGCGCCACAGCGTCGTCAGGTCGGGTGATTTCGACGCGCCGCCGGGGCTGCCGTCGAAGATGCAGATCGTCGCGCCGCCGAGCAGCGCGCCGAGCTGCGAGTTCCACATGATCCAGCCGGTCGTGCTGTACCAATGAAAACGGTCGCCGGTCACGGCGCTGGGGCCGACGTCGTAGTGCAGCACGCCGGCCTTCAGCGCCTCGATCATCACGCCGCCGTGGCCGTGCACGATCGCCTTCGGCAGCCCGGTCGTGCCGCTCGAATAGACGATCCACAGCGGGTGGTCGAACGGCAGCCACGCGGGTGCGAACGCGGCATCTCCCGCCGTCAGCGCCTCGAAGTCGTGGACGCGGCGCTGCGGCGACGCGAGCAGCGCGGCGTCGGCCGCCGGGTCCTGGTAGCGCAGCAGCACGACATCGGCGACGCCGGGCAGCTCGTCGAGCACGCCGCGCAGCACCGGCAGGCGATCGTGCGCGACGCCGCCGTAGCGGTAGCCGTCGCAGGTGATCAGGACCTTGGGCTCGATCTGGCGGAAGCGGTCGAGCACCGCGACCGGGCCCATGTCGGGCGAACAGATCGACCAGACCGCGCCCAGGCTCGCACAGGCGAGGAACGCGACCGCCGTCTGCGGGATGTTCGGCAGGTAGGCGCCGACCCGGTCGCCCGGCCGCACGCCGAGCCGCTTCAGCTCGGCCGCCAGCGACGCGACCTGGCGGCGCAGCTCGGGCCAGGCGATCTGCTGCAGCTCGCCGCGCGATTGCATCGCCTCGTTCTGGAAGAGGATCGCCGGGTGCCCGGCCGCGTGTGCGGCGTCGGCGTGCGAGAACAGGTGCTGCGCGTAGTTCAGCTGCGCGCCGGGGAACCAGCGTGTGCTGGGCATCGTCTCGTCGACCAGCACGGTCTCGAACCGGGTCGGCGAGGCGATGCCGAAGTAGTCCCAGATCGAGCCCCAGAACGCGCGCAGGTCGGTCACCGACCAGCGCCAGAGCGCGTCGTAGCCTGCGTGCGTCGTCGCATCGAAGTGCAGCCCGCGCTCGGCGGCGAGCCAGCGGGTGAAACGGGTGATCTGGGGGTCGCGGGTCGTCATGCGCCGATTGTGCGGCGATCGCGCAGCGCGCCGTCGACCTCGACGTACTGCCAGCCCTCGCTGCGAAACAAGCCCTGGCGATAGCCCGTCAGCCACGGGTGGTTCAGGTCGGTGTAGATGCGGTGCACGTGCATCCGGTACGGCATGTAGGCGGCGATCAGCTTGCTCGCCTCGATGAACAGCGCCTGGCGCTGCGGCCCGTTCGGCAGCAGCGACAGGCGCTCGTAGATCGCGTCGAAGGCCGGCAGTTTGAAACGCGCGAGGTTGCTGCTGCCGCTGCCCGGGCCGTACATGTAGGCCAGGGCCTGCTGCCCGTCGGGCGTCGTCGCGGTCGAGGCCAGCGCCCACATCGCGAGCTTGCCGGCGTGCGCGGCTTTCAGATTCTCGGCCCACTGCGCGACCTTGAACTCGATGCGCAGGCCGATCGCGGCCATGCTCTTCTGCCAGTTCTCGTCGAGCTGGCGCTCGATCTGCGAGCCCTGCGTCGCCATCTGCAGGATCAGCGGCGAGCCGTCCGGCCGCTCGCGCCAGCCGTCGCCGTCGCGGTCGAGGTAGCCGTAGATGTCGAGCAGCGCTTTCGCGCGCGCCGGGTCGCAGACGTTGGCGCCGCTGCGCAATGCCGGGTCGTAGCCGAAGGTGCCGGGCGACATCGGCGCCTGCGCCGCCACCGCCTGGTCGCGCCGCGCGATGTGGATCTCGCGGTCGATGTCGTAGCCGAGCGCGATCGCGCGGCGCAGCGCGACGCGCTCGGGCGTGTAGCCGCCGACGACCGGGTCCTCCATGTTGAACCAGGACATCGTGAAGTCGGCATTGACGTAGCGGCGCGCCTGGATCCCGCGCTTCGCGAGGTGGGGTGCGAGCACGCCGTTCGGCGTCGCGCTCGGCGCGAAGGTGCCCGGCACGCGCACGAAATCGACCTCGCCGTTCAGGAACGACAGCCAGCGCGCCTGCTCCTCCTCGACCACCGAGATCTCGACGCCGTCGTTGAACGGCAGGCGCCGGCCCTTGAAGCGCGCGGCCCAGGCCTGCCCCTGCGCGTCGTCGGCGGCCGGCTCGGCCTCGAACAGCATCTCGCGAAAGCCCTCGTTGCGCGCCAGCACGATGCGCGAGTTGCGGCGCCAGCTCTCGAGCCGGTACGGGCCGGTGCCGACCGGATGCGCGGAAATGTCGGCGCCGTAGAACTCGACCACCTCGCGCGCGACCGCGCCGTACGCGCCCGAATCGCACAGGCAGGTCTCGAGGAAGCGCGGGCGCGGCTCGCGCAACCGGATTTGCAGCGTGTAGCGGTCGAGCGCGCGCAGGCCTTCGGCCGGCGCGTCGTAGTCGAACGGCGCCCGCCGCGCGAGCGCCGCGGCGCGCTTCTCCTCCAGCCCGATCACGCCCTCTTCGGCGATCGTCGTGTAGCCCGGGCTCAGCGTCGCCGGGTCGAAGAAGCGCTGGATCGCGTAGACATAGTCCGCCGCGACGAGCTCGCGGCGCGCGCCCTTGAACGCCGGGTCGTCGGCGAAGAAGATGCCGGGCCGCAGCTGCACGGTCCAGACCCGGAAATCGGCCGAGACCTCGGGCAGCGCCGCCGCGGTCAGCGGGCGCATTTTGACCGGCATCGCGAGCGGGTCCAGGTGATAGGGCGCCTCCAGGATGTGGGCGATCACCGTGCGCGAGTAGCGGTCGCTGACGCGCACGCTGTCGAAGCCGGTCTCGGCGGCCTCGAGCGGCACGCGCAGGATGTTGCGCCCCGCGCCCCCCGTGGCCGCGGCCGCGCGCGCGCGTGCCGGCAGCACCAGCGCGCCGAGCATCGCGCCCGACCAGCGGCGGCGGTCGATCTTCAAGGCCGCCGCCTCAGGCCTTCGGCTGCAGCGCGGTGTCGATGTCGACCCATTGCCACCAGTCCTGCCAGAAGATTGGCCGCCGGTAGCCGACGACCCACGGGTAGCTCATGTCGGTGACGATGCGGTTGACGCGGTACTTGTACGGCATATAGGCGACGGCGATGCGCTTGGCCTGGTCGAACAGCGCGTTGCGCTCGGCGCCGTCCGGCAGGTGGAGCAGGCGATCGTAGACCGCGTCGAAGGCCGGCAAGCGGAACCGGCCCATGTTCTGGCCGCCGATCTGGCGGCTGTCGAAGCGCGCCAGCGCGCTCTGGCCGTCGGGCACGTCGGCCAGGCCGCCGACCCGCCAGACCATGTAGTTGCCGGCACGCGCGGTCTTCAGGTTCTCGGGCCACTGCGCGGTCTTCAAACGCAGCCGCAGCCCGACCGCCTTCAGGTTCTTCGTCAGCAGCTCGTCGCTCTGGCGCGTGACCTGGTCGGGCTCGGTGTTCAGCTCGAGCACCAGCGGCGAGCCGTCGGGCTGCTCGCGCCAGCCGTCGCCGTTGCTGTCGCGGTAGCCGTACAGGTCGAGCAGTGCGTTCGCGCGAGCCGGGTCGTAGGTGCTCATCTCGCTCTTGAAGGCCGGGTCGTAGCCGGTCGTGAACGGCGCGATCGGGGACTGCGCGGGGATCGCCTGGCCCTTGGCCAGCAGCGTGATCTCGCGCTCGATGTCCAGCGCGAGGCCGAACGCGCGCCGCAGCGCGATCTTGTCCGGAGAATTGGAGCCGACGACCGGGCTTTCCCAGTTGAACAGCACCATCGTCGAGCCGGCCTCGAGCTGGCGGTAGCCGCGGATGCCGCGCTTGGCCAGGTTCGGCGCGACGTGGCCGCCCGGCATCGCCAGGCTGATGAAGTCCGCGCCGACGCGCTGGATCAGGTCGGCCTCGCCGTTGACGAAGGACAACCAGCGCGGCTGACCCTGCTCGACGATCGAAATCTCGACCCGGTCGATCATCGGCAGCCGCCGGCCCTTGAAGCGCGCGAGCAGCGCTTGCCCCTCGGCGTCGTCGGCGGCGGGCTCGGCGTCGTAGACCATGGTCCGGAAGTCGGGGCTGCGCTCGAGCACGATGCGCGAACTGCGCCGCCATTGCGCGAGCCGGAACGGCCCGGTGCCGACCGGGTGCGCGTCGATCTGTTCGCCATAGAACTCGACGACCTCGCGCGCGACCGCGCCATACAGGTCGCTCGCGGTGAGGTTCTCGATGAAGCGCGGGCGTGCTTCGGTCAGCGTGAAGCGCAAGGTGTGGCGGTCCAGCGCCTGCAGCCCGGCGACCGGGGCGTCGTAGTCGAACGGCGTCTTCTCACGCAGCGCGCGCTCGCGCACCGCGGCGAGGCCGGTGATCCCGAAGCCTTCGACCTCGGACCAGGCCGGCGATTTGTTGGCCGGATCGGCGAAGCGCTTGAACACGTACGCATAGTCCTGCGCGACGAGCTCGCGCCGCGTGCCCTTGAACGCCGGGTCGGCGGCGAAGAAGATGCCGGGTGTGAGCCGGACGGTCCAGGTTCTGAAATCCGCCGAGACCTCCGGCAGCGCCGCCGCGGTGCGCGGCCGGATCTTGATCGGCCGCGCGAGGTGGTCGTAGCCGTACAGCGCCTCGAAGATGTGCGGCGTCAGCGTGCGCGAATACAAATCGACGATCTTGACCGGGTCGAGCGTCGTCTCGGCGACCGGAAACGCGTAGCGCAGCGTCTTCGTCGCCGCGGGCGGCGCCCCGGCCAGCGCCAGCGCGGGCAGCAGCGCGCCGGCCGAGGCGCCGAGCAGCAGGGTTCGTCGTTCCGCCATGGCCTCAGCGTCACCTCACAAGGTCCTTGATCTCCGGAGTCTAGAGCCCGCTAGACTTCCCTCCCACGATGCCGGCCTACCTGATACGACGCCTCTGGCAAATGATCCCGACGCTGTTCGGCGTCGTGCTGCTGGTGTTCCTGCTGTTCAAGGGCTTCGGCAGCGACCCGGCCGAGGTGCTGGGCGGCCTGAACGCGACCACCGCGCAGGTCGACGCGATCCGCCAGCAGCTCGGGCTGAACGAGCCGCTGTGGGTCCAGTTCGGCATCTTCCTGAAGCAGATCGTGACCTTCGACTGGGGCCGCAGCTGGGCGACCAACGAGGCGGTCGGCCACTTGTTCGCGACGCGCCTGCCGGCGACCTTGACGGTGATGACGCCGATCCTGGTGCTGGACACGCTGCTCGCGATCCCGTTCGCGATGGGGGTCGCCTACCTGCGCGGCTCGCTGACCGACCGGGCCATCATGGTCGCGACGACGGTCGCGCTGTCGATCTCGTTCCTGGTCTACGTGATCGTCGGCCAGTACCTGTTCGCGTTCCAGCTCGGGCTGTTCCCGGTGCAGGGCTGGAGCGACAGCGTCTGGACCAACCTGCGCGTCTACGCGCCGCTGCCGGTGCTGCTCGCGGTGGCGGTTTCACTTGCACCGACGACGCGCCTGTACCGCAGCTTCTTTCTCGACGAGATCGGGCACGACTATGTGCGCACCGCGCGCGCGAAGGGGCTGACCGAGCGCACGGTGCTGCTGAAACACGTGCTGCGCAACGCGATGATCCCGATCCTGACGAACGTCGCGGTCAGCCTGCCGGGGATCTTCGTCGGCGCGTTCCTGATCGAGGTGTTCTTCTCGATCCCGGGGCTCGGGCGCGAGGTCCTGCTCGCGGTGAACCGCAGCGACTACCCGGTGATCCAGGCGTTTGCCGTCTACATCGCGGTGATCACGATGCTCGTGAACCTGGTGACGGACGTGCTGTACACGCTGGTCGATCCGCGCGTGGTGCTGAAATGAATGCCGTGCTGTCGTCCGCGCCGCTGGCGGTGGGCACGACCTCGCGCGGCGTCTGGTCCGCGGCCGCGACGCGCTTCCGGCGCGACCGGGTCGGCATGGTCTCGCTCGCCGTCGTCGCGCTGTTCCTGCTCGTCGTGCTCGCGGCCGCGTTCGGGCTGATCGCCGGCGACTGGCAACTCGAGCGCGGCGTGCCGGACGCCCCGCCGACGTTCATGGGCCCGGCCCCGAAGACCGAAACCATCGCGATCCAGCAGCCGAGCGGCCCGAACGTCGACATCTCCGCGATCGACCCGCTCGCGCCGCGCTATGCCGAGTGGGCCGAGGCGGCGAAGAAATACCGCACCGTCGAGGCGGTGCGCGCGGCGACGCTGCCCTTCGGCGCCGACCGACTCGGCCGCGACGTGCTCGCGAAGGCGCTGAAGGGCGCGCAGGTCTCGATCCTGGTCGGCGTCGCCGCCGCGACGGTCGCGACCGTGATCGGCACGCTGCTCGGCGCGTGCGCCGGCTTCTTCGGCGGCAAGGCCGGTGACCTGCTCGAATGGGTCTACAACGTCTTCACCGCGATGCCCGGCATCCTGCTGATCTTCGCGTTCGCCGCGGTGTTCCACCGCGGCGTGGGCTCGGTCGTGATGATCCTCGGCCTGACCGGCTGGACCGGGATCTATAGGCTGGTGCGCGCCGAATTCATCAAGCACGCGAACCGCGACTACGTGCGCTCGGCCGAGGCGATCGGCGCGAGCAACGCCTCGCGGATGTTCCGCCACATCCTGCCCAACATCAGCCACGTGATCCTGGTGCAGCTGTCCATTCACGTCGTCGGCTTCATCAAGTCGGAGGTGATCCTGTCCTACCTCGGGCTCGGGGTCGGCGTCGACCAGGTCTCGTGGGGCACGATGCTGTCGGAGGCGCAGAGCGAGCTGATCCTCGGCCACTGGTGGCAGCTCGCCGCCGCGACCCTGATGATGGCGGTGTTCGTGACCGCGTTCTCGCTGATGACCGACGCGCTGCGCGACGCGCTCGATCCTAAGCTGCGGGGGCTGGAATAGCGATGTTGTTATCGATCCAGGACCTTCGGGTCGCATTCCGCACCGGCAAGACGAACGGCGTCGTGCAGCGCGTCGAGGCCGTCGGGCGTGACGACCACGGCGTGTCTTTCGACATCCCGGAGAACACCACCGTCGCGCTGGTCGGCGAATCCGGCTCGGGCAAGAGCGTCACCGCGATGTCGATCCTGAACCTGCTGCCCGAGAACGCCGAGCGCCGCGGCGCGGTCACCTACCAGGGCCGCGACCTGCTGGCGGCGCCGCTGGGCGAGCTGCAGCGGCTGCGCGGCAAGGAGATCGCCTGCGTGTTCCAGGACCCGATGTCCTCGCTGAACCCGGTCTTCACGGTCGGCCAGCAGCTCTGCGAGCCGCTGGTGAAACACCTGGGCCTGGGCGCCCGCGCCGCGCTGGTGCGCGCCGAGGCGCTGCTGAACGAGGTCGGCATGCCGGAGCCGAAACGCCGGCTCTCGGCCTACCCGCATCAACTCTCGGGCGGCCAGCAGCAGCGCGTGATGATCGCGATGGCGCTCGCCTGCGAGCCCAAGCTGTTGATCGCCGACGAACCGACGACGGCGCTGGACGTGACGATCCAGCGCCAGATCCTGGAGCTGCTCGCCGGGCTGAAGGCGCGCCACCGGATGAGCATGCTGTTCATCAGCCACGACCTGGGCGTGGTCGGCGAGATCGCCGACCACGTCGTCGTGATGCGCCACGGCACGGTGCGCGAGCAGGGGCCGGTCGCCGCCATCTTCGCGGCGCCGCAGGACGCCTACACGAAGGC
>DASYCA010000232.1:0-2859 GCA_036500445.1 Burkholderiaceae bacterium
TTGCGCTGCTGCCAGACGGCGTTGCGCAGGCGCTTGGCGATCGGCCGCGAGCTGGCGCCGCCGAGGTGCACCAGCGGCCAGTCGTCCACATGGACGATCTCGCCGCGATGCTGCTGCATCCGCAGGCACAGGTCGATGTCCTCGCAGTACATGAAGAACGCGGCATCGAAGCCGCCGATGGCCCGGTAGTCGCTGGTGCGCATCGCCATGCAGACGCCTGAGATCCAGCCCACCGGCGCGATCGGTTCGGCAGGGCCTTCGCAGTCGATGCCGTCCAGGCCATGCCAGAGCGGCGAAAGCCGCGACAGGCCGAGGCTTTGCAGGATGGCGCGCCGGGGCGACGGGCGGTTGCCGCGGATCCTGGGCTGGCGCGTGCCGTCGGGCAGGTTGACACGCGGCCCGACGCAGCCGACCTCCGGATGCGCCGCGAGGTGGTCGACCAGCCGATTGGGCGTGTCCATGCCGAGGATCGCGTCGCTGTTGAGCAGCACCACGTAGGGCGCCGTCGCGACGGCCACGCCCCGGTTGTTGCCTTCGCCGAAGCCGAGGTTTCTCGCTTCCTCGATCAGCACGGCCTGCGGATGGCGGCACCGGATCGTCTCGGCGCTGCCGTCGCCCGAGGCGTTGTCCACGACGATGACTTCGCAGGTTCCGGCGGCCACGTACTTCGCGACGGCGTCCAGGCACTCGCAGGTGATCTGCGCGGTGCGGTAGTTGACGACGACGATCGCGACACGCGGCCGCGGGCGGGCGGCGCCGCTCATGGCGCCGCGTCCTTGTAGCGCCGCGTCACCCGGGCCGGCACCCCGAGCAGGACGCTGCCCGGTTCGGTGTTGAAGTCGATCAGCGTGTTCATGCCGATGCGGCAACCCGCGCCGATCCGGACCGCGCCCTGCGCACAGGCCCCGACGCCGAAGATCACGTCGTTCTCGACCACCGGCACGCCGCCCGGCGGGCAGTCCACCTGCTCGACGAAGGGGGATCGAGACAGCGAATTCTGCGAGAACATGATGCAGCGCGGGCCGATCACGACGCCGTCCTCGATGTAGTTCGCGACCGCGTGCACGACCAGAAAGCCCCCGGCGATCTCCGCCTGCGAGGAGTACTGGGACGTGAACAACAACAGGTTCAGCCAGCGCACGAAGGCGCCGACGACGCGCACGCCGTTGGTGTCGAAGAAGCGCTGCCAGCGGTACAGGACCACGCTCGCGCCGCCCGGGTGGAACATCAGCCTGAAGGCGGTCAGGCGCGACGCCTTCTTGTGCTCGTAGCGGCAGCGGAACTCGATGTCCGCGCGGATCAGCCGGCAGGTCTCGGCAAGGCTCTGCCTCATGGCGCCCCCGCCTGCGACGCGGTGTTCAGCGGGCAGCCCTTGCGCGGATTCCAGGCGCGGATCACGTCGAGCGTGACCGCGGAGCGGCGCCGCGCCGGCACGCCCGACAACACCACGCCGGGGCGCTTGCTCGAGATCAGCACGACGCTGCCGTCCTTGACCTGCGTGCCTTCGGCCAGGCTGATCGGCCCATAGATGCGAACGCGCCGGCCGATGGTGCAGTGGTCCCCGATCAGGTACTCGGTGCCGCTGGCCGGCGGCGGAATGATGATCGCGGAGAACGCGTGGAAGGTGCAGTTCGATCCGATGTGGGCGAACGACGAGATGCCGACGATCCCGGCGTCGGGCAGCACCAGGCCCGGCCCGATGCGGCAGCCCATCTGCAATTCGTTGCGGGTGACCAGCGTGATCAGCCGCTCCACGAGGCGCGCCGTGACCAGCCAGCGCTTCGCGTGCAGCCAGTTGCCGATGCGCAGCAGGAAGACGCCGACGATCCCCGGCGACCACGCCGCGCGCAGGGCCTGCCACGGCGTCCACTCGATCTCCTGCAGCGCGAAGTTGCGCGCGAGGTCGGCACGGAACAGCTGGATCGCGTCGCGCAGCGTCACGGCTCAGTTCCTCCTGCGAACGAAGTCGAGCATGCGCCGGCGCGATCGCGGCCGCGCGCCGCCGGCGGCGGCCAGGCAGGCGGCGTAGACGGCCAGGCCGGGCACGGCCCACAGAAGCGCCCAGCGCGGGTCGACCGATCGAAGCAAGGTCGCCGCGGCCCACCACGTGAGCGCGCAGCACAGCAGCGACGCGATCGCGGACCGCCACGCGGCCCGGAAGAACACCTTGAACAGCCGCAGGTCGCGCATCAGCCAGGCGCGCGTCATCAGGCTCAGCAGCAGCGCGACGAGAAAGGCCGCCGCCGCGCCGACCGCCCCCCAGAGCATCGCGCCGACCGCGGTCAGTGCGACCGCCGCGACGGCCCCGACCGCGATCGCGATCAGGTCTTCGCTGTAGCGCTGGTCCGACACCATGCCTTGCGACAGGACCTGGTCGACTGCCATCAGCGGCGTGGCCAGCATCATCAGCTGCAGCGGAATCGCGGCCGCCAGGAGCCGGGGGCCGAACAGCAGCGCGAGCACCGGCTCGGCCAGCGCGATCGCGAGGGCCGCGATCGGAAACGACACCACCGACAGCAGCGCCACCATCGAGACCATCGTGCGCCGCAGGTGCGGCAACGACGAGGCCGCGCCGCGCGCCATCGCGAAGGTCGAGCTCAGCGCCAGCACCGTCGGGATCAGCATCGCGAGGTCGGCCAACTGGTAGCTGACCGCGAAGCGGCCGGTCTGCGCGGTGCCCGCCAGCGAAGGCAGCATCACCAGCGCGGCGTTGCGCATCGTCAGGAAGCAGACCATCACGCCCGCGAAGCGCGGGACGACGCCGCGCAGCCCGTACAGCTCGGCGAACGGACGCCGCCAATCGAGCGCACCGACCTCGGCGCGAAGCATCCGGAAGCCGATCGCCGCCGTCGCCCAGCG
>DASYCA010000233.1:0-6965 GCA_036500445.1 Burkholderiaceae bacterium
GGTGTACCTCGATGCGCCGGGCGCCGGCTTTGGCGCCGCGCTCGGCCAGCCGGGTGCGATCCTGCACGGCGCCGGCCAGCTGGCCGCACGCCGCGTCGATATCGTCGCCGCGGGTCTTGCGCACCGTCGCGACCAGGCCGCCGTCCTGCAGCACGCGCAGGAAGGCGGTCACGCGCGCATCGGGCGAGCGTTTCAGGCCGGACTCGGGGAACGGGTTGAACGGGATCAGGTTGAACTTGCAGGACACGCCGGAGGCGGCAACCAGCGCGAGCAGTTCGCGCGCCTGGGCGTCGCTGTCGTTGACGCCGTCCAGCATGCAGTATTCGAAGGTGATGAAGTCGCGCGGCGCCTTGTCGAGGTAGCGCACGCAGGTCTCGAGCAGCTCGGCCAGCGGGTACTTGCGGTTCAGCGGCACGAGGTCGTCGCGCAGCGCATCGACCGGCGCGTGCAGCGAGACCGCGAGCGCGACCGGGCAATCGTCGCGCAGCCGGTCGATCATCGGCACGACGCCGGAGGTCGAGACCGTGACGCGCCGGCGCGAGAGGCCGTAGCCATGGTCGTCGAGCATCATGCGCAGCGCGGGCACGAGCGCGCCGTAGTTCTGCAGCGGTTCGCCCATGCCCATCATCACGACGTTGCTGATGGCGCGCTGGCCTTCGGGCAGGTTCAAACGCTTGCGCAGGTGGTGCTCGGCGAACCAGAGCTGGCCGATGATCTCGGCCGTCGTCAGGTTGCGGCTGAAGCCCTGGTGGCCGGTCGAGCAAAAGCGGCAGCCGACCGCGCAGCCGGCCTGCGACGAGACGCACAGCGTGCCGCGGTCGGTCTCGGGAATGAACACCGTCTCGACCGCGTTGCCGGCGCCGACGTCGAACAGCCACTTGATCGTGCCGTCGCTCGACGCCTGTTCGCTGATGACGGGCAGCGCGCTGATGACCGCGGTGCCGGCGAGCTTCTGGCGCAGCGACTTCGCCAGGTCGGACATCTGCTCGAAGTCGGACGCGCCGCGGTGGTGGATCCAGCGGAACAGCTGGGTCGCGCGAAAACGCTTTTCACCCAGCTGCTCGCAAAAGCCAGCCAGCGCGTCTCGGTCGAACTCCAGCAGATTGGTCATCAGCCCTTTGAACGTCAGCGGCTGTAGACGTTCATCCCCGGAAAGAAGAACGAGATCTCGACCGCCGCGGTGTCGGCGGCGTCCGAGCCGTGCACGGCGTTCGCGTCGATGCTGTCGGCGAAGTCGGCGCGGATCGTGCCCTTCTCGGCCTTCTTCGGGTCGGTCGCGCCCATCAGGTCGCGGTTCTTCAGGATCGCGCCCTCGCCTTCGAGGGCCTGGATCATCACCGGCCCCGAGATCATGAACTCGACCAGGTCCTTGAAGAACGGACGCGCCTTGTGCACCGCGTAGAAGGCCTCGGCCTCGCCGCGCGACAGGTGGGCCATCCGGGCGGCCACGACCTTCAGGCCGGCGCCTTCAAAGCGGGCATAGATCTGACCGATCACGTTCTTCGCGACCGCGTCGGGCTTGATGATCGAAAGCGTGCGTTCGGTGGCCATGTTTTTATCTCCTGAAACAGATGCTTGGCAAAGCCTCAGATTGTAGCCTGCCGGTTTTGCCGGACCGTTGCTCAGCGGCCGCCCTTGCGACCGCCACCGCCGCCGCCGTAACCACCGCCACCTCCGCCGCCACCGCCATATCCACCGCCGCCGCCGCGATTGCCGCCCCGGTTACCGCCGCCGCCACCGCCGCCACCGCCGCCGCGGTTCTTGCGATGAAAAGCGTCGGCGCCGAACACGCCGAGCGAGGTCTGCAGCGGATCGGGCTGCTTCGGCCCGCCGCCCTGGCCGCCGCTGCGCTTCGGGCCCGGGGCCGGGCCGCTGCCGCCGGCCCCGAAACCGCCGCCGCCGCCGTTGCGGAAACCGCGGCCGCCGACCGGGCTGCGCGGGTTCTGCACGAAGCGCTTGTCGAAGGTCTGTTCGAGCGGGTTCGGAATCGACGCCGGGTCGAAGTCCATGTCGAAATCGCCGTCGCCCCGATCGAGGTCGCGCGGCGCCATCTCGGGCGGCGGCGCATCGCGCCGCGGGCCCCTCGGCGGGCGCTCGTTCTGGAAGTTGCCCTGCTGGCCGCCTCCTTGGCCGCCCTGGCCGCCCTGGCCGCCCTGTTGCCGGTCGTTCGAACGATCGTTCTGGCGACTGCCGCGGTCGTTGCGCTGCTGCGGCCCGTTCTGGCGCGGCCCGTTGTTCTGGTTCTGGCGCGGCGGGTTGTCGCCGCCGCCGGCCAGGCGCCGGATCGCGCGCACATCGGCCTCCTCGAGGTCGACGCAGACGCCGCGCTTCAGCCCGAACGGCAGCACCACGGTGCCGTAGCGGATGCGAATCAGGCGGCTGACCGTCAGGCCGACCGTGTCGAACAGCTTGCGCACCTCGCGGTTGCGGCCTTCGGTAATGACGACGCGGTACCAGTGGTTCGCACCATCGCCGCCACCCTCCTCGATCGAGCGGAAGCTGGCCGTCTGGCCCTCGACCTCGACGCCCTCGAGCAGCTTGGCCTTGTCCACCGGCGTCAGCGTGCCCAGCAGCCGGACGGCGTATTCGCGCTCGACGCCGAAGCGCGGGTGCATCAGCTGATTCGCGAGCTCGCCCGAATTCGTGAACAGCAGCAGGCCTTCGGTGTTGATGTCGAGCCGGCCGACCGATTGCCACTTGCCCTGCTGCAGGCGCGGCAGGCGGCGGAACACGGTCGGGCGGTTCTGCGGGTCGTCGTGCGTGACGATCTCGCCGACCGGCTTGTGGTAGGCGATGATGCGCGGCGGCGGCGGCACGATGCGCAGCTTCACCGGCTTGCCGTTGACGGTGACGCGGTCGCCGAACGAGACGCGCTGGCCGACGTGGGCCGGCTCGCCGTTGACGGTCACGAAGCCATCGGCGATCAGGTCTTCCATGTCGCGGCGCGAGCCGATGCCCGACTGGGCCAGCACCTTGTGCAGCTTGGGTGCGTCCGATTCGGGCGCCAGCACGCGCTTGGGCGCACCGGGCTCGTCGGCCGCGTCGTCGGCCTCGGTCTCGACCTCGGATTCGACCGCCTCGGCGCTCGCCTCGACGACCGGCGCGTCGACCGCGGGATCGGCCTCGCCGACCGCATCGAACTCGCCGGATTGAACCTGGGCGAACAGCTCGCCGAGCTTCAGCGGCTCGACCGTTTGGGCCGTCTGGGCCGCGACGCCAGCGCCGTCGCCGGCCGGCGTCGACTCGTTGCGCTCGCCGCGGTTGCGATCGCGCCGCCCGCGGCGACGGCCACGCGGGCCATCCGAGGCCGCTTCGCCTTGTTCACCGTCTTCCGGCTGGCGTGCCTCCGGCACTGCGACGGACGAGGCCACTTGCCCGCCGCCGTCCTGCCGCGTTTCCACTTGCACCATCGCCGGCGCCGCCGCGCGCTCGGGCGCGGGCTCATGCCGCTCGACCGCCTCGATCCGCGGCGCCTCGGGCGCGGCCACGACCGGCGCCGGCGCCGCTTCCGCCACCGCCTCGGCGGCGGCGGTCTTGCGGCGCCTGGGCTTCGGCGCGGGCGCATCGGCCGGCGCTGCCGCCTCGGCCGTCGGCGCGTCGACCGCTGGGACCGCCGCTTCGTCGACGACCTTCACGGCGCGTTTGCGTCGCACCGGTTTAGCGGCGGGGCTGTCGCCGCCCTCGGCGGCGTCGGCCGGCGCGTCGATCAACGGCGAGGAATCTGGATTGGCGTTCATGCGTGGGGTTCCAAGGGGGCGGCGTCCGCCGCAGGCTCTTCGGGCGGGAGGGAAACGGGGGAGGTTTCGGCGGTGGGGTCTGCCGCGGCGTCGGCCGCGGCTTCGGTGGCTTCGGCGGCAGCGCCGGCGGGATCGGCCTGCGCCGGCTCCGCGACATCGAGCAGCGAGGCCTGCTGCTCGGCCAGCGCCTGCGTCAGCGCGGCGCCGTCGCCGGCCATGCCGGTCAGCAGCGGCAACTGCTCCAGGCTGGCGAGGCCGAGGTCGTCGAGGAATTGACGGGTCGTCGCGAACAGCGCCGGCCGGCCGGGCGATTCGCGGTAGCCGATCGCCTCGATCCAGCCGCGGTCCTCGAGCTGCTTGATGATCTGGCTCGCGACCGTGACGCCGCGGATGTCTTCGATGTCGCCGCGCGTCACCGGCTGGCGGTAGGCGATGATCGCCAGCGTCTCCATCACCGCGCGCGAATACTTCGGCGGCTTCTCGGGATTCAGGCGGTCGAGGTATTCGCGCATCTCGGGCCGGCTCTGCAGCCGCCAGCCGGTCGACAGCGCGACGAGCTCGACGCCGCGCGGCTCCCAGTCGCGGCTCAGCTCGTCGAGCAGCGTGCGCAGCGTGTCGGGGCCGATTTCATCGGCGAACAAGACCCGCATGTCGCGCAGCGGCAGCGGCTCGCTTGCACAGATCAGCGCGGTCTCGAGGACGCGCTTGGCATCCTGGCTATTCATCAGCGTCGTTCACAGGGTCGGCCGGGTCATCGCCGGCGGAAAAGTCGATTTCAAGATCGATTCGGGCATCAACCGCGGCGCGGGCGAGGCGCAGCAGGGTTGGCAAATGGCCG
The DNA here is from genome assembly GCA_036500445.1 of Burkholderiaceae bacterium. Classification (GTDB taxonomy): domain Bacteria; phylum Pseudomonadota; class Gammaproteobacteria; order Burkholderiales; family Burkholderiaceae_C; genus LMDS01. The sequence continues at coordinate 4,576 of DASYCA010000233.1, forward strand.
ACGTTTCTCGAGTCAATTGCTCGCGTCGAACCGGCAGAGGGGCACCTCGGGTGCGGCTCCAGTCATTCCAACCAAGCCGCATGGACCGACGGCATGCACACGAAGTGCCGCCGCGGCCGGTCCGCGCTCGATTGGAAACAAGCTCATTGTACTCGCTGCGCGGCAAATCAGGCGCCGTCGGCGACGACGTTGCGCCAGGCCGACGCGAAATCCGCCGGCGGCGCGGCCTCGAAGCTCAGCGCCGCCCCGCTGAGCGGGTGCGCAAACCCGAGCCGGGTCGCGTGCAGTGCCTGGCGCGCCAGGCCCAGCGCCACCCGCCCGCCATAGACCGCGTCGGCGACCAGCGGATGGCCGCGCGCGGCCAGGTGGACGCGGATCTGGTGCGTGCGCCCGGTGTGCAGGATGCAGCGCAGCGCGCTGAACCCGTCGCCCGTCGCGACCGCCTGCACGTCGGTGCGCGCGGCGCGGCCGCTCGCGATCACCGCCATGCGCACGCGCGACTGCGGGTCGCGGCCGATCGGCGCGTCGACGCTGAACGCGGCCTCGCGGACCTCGCCGTGCGCGATCGCGAGGTATTCGCGGTGCACCTCGCGCGCCGCGATCGCCCGCGTCAGCGCCGTCACCGCCGGCAGGGTCTTGCCGACGACCATCAGGCCGGAGGTGTCCTTGTCGAGCCGGTGCACGATGCCGGCGCGCGGCAGGCTCGCGGCGCCGCGGTGGTGGGCGAGCAGCGCGTTCAGCAGCGTGCCCGACCAGTTGCCCGCCGCCGGGTGCACGACCAGCCCGGCCGGCTTGTCGACGACGATCAGTTGCTCGTCCTCGAACACCACCGCGATCGGCAGCGGCTCGGGCCGGAACGCCAGGCTCTCCTCGGTCGGCACCAGCTCGACCTCGACGACCTGGCCGGCTCGCAGCTTGCGCGACGGCGTCAGCGAGGCCGCGCCGTCGACCCGCACGTGACCGGCCGCGATCAGGCCCTGCAAGTGGTTGCGCGAGAACTCCTCGGCCATCGTGACGACGATCTTGTCGAGCCGCTGGCCGTGCAGCGCCGAGCTCACCGACGTCTCGCGGCGTTCGATCTCGGCGTTCCACGGGGCGTCAGCGGCCTCGCCGGCGTCCGTTTCGATCGTCTCCATCTCGTGCACCCGGGGCCCCACCATATAATCGCTCTTCGCTTTTTTGACAGGACGGCAGCGCGTCGCGCGGTGCCCGAGGCCCATGATTTCACTGAGTGTGCTGCGTCGCGTATCCGATCGGGCAGCCGCCGTCGCGCTGGTGCTGATGGCCGTCGCGCTGGCCGGCTGCAACACGACGCCGAAAGACCCCGAATCGAAGTGGTCCGCCGAGCGATTGTATTCAGAGGCCAAGGAAGAGGCCGCGCTCGGCAATTACGAGCACGCCGGCAAGCTCTACGAGCGCCTCGAGGGCCGCGCCTCCGGCACGGTGCTGGCCCAGCAGGCGGAGATCGAGCGCGCCTACATGCTCTACAAGACCGGCGAAAAGGCGCAGGCCCTGTCGACGCTGGAGCGCTTCATCAAGCTGCACCCGACCAGCGTCGCGTTCGACTACGCGCTGTACCTGCAGGGCCTGGTGAACTTCAACGACGACCTCGGGCTGCTCAACAGCCTGTCGCGCCAGGACCTGTCCGAGCGCGACCAGCAGGCCGCGCGCGATTCGTACCAGTCGTTCAAGCAGCTCGTTGACCAGTTCCCGCAGTCGCTGTATGCCGACGACGCGCGCGCCCGCATGAACTACATCGTCAGCGCGCTGGCCTCCTACGAGGTCCACGTGGCGCGCTACTACTACCGGCGCGGCGCCTACATCGCGGCGGCGAACCGGGCGCAGGTCGTGGTCTCGGATTTCCAGCAGTCGCCCTCGGCCGAGGAGGCGCTGCACCTGATGGTGGAGAGCTACGACAGGCTCGGCCTCACCGACCTGCGCGACGACGCCAACCGCGTGCTGCGCCAGAACTTCCCCGACACGGGGCTGAGCGCCGACGAGGTCGGCAACAACCCCAAGAAGAAGCCCTGGTGGCAAGTCTGGTGAGGCTTCAAAACGGCAGCGCGTCGGTCGCGAGCGCGCTCAACCAGGCCAGCGCCTCGGCCTCGGTGGCGAGCGGCGTCATCGGCGGCAGCGCCTCCCGCAGCCGCTTGCCGTAGTTCATCCCCGCCATGCGCGGATCGCACACCACCAGCAGCCCGCGGTCGGTCTCGCTGCGGATCAGGCGGCCCGCCCCCTGCTTCAGCGACACCGCCGCCTCGGCGACGAAATAGTCGGCAAACGGATTGCGCCCTTCGCTTTCCAAGCGCTTGACGCGCGCCTCGACGAGCGGATCGTTCGGCGGCGGGAACGGCAGCTTGTCGATCAGCACGCACTGCAGCGCGTCGCCG
>DASYCA010000234.1:0-1859 GCA_036500445.1 Burkholderiaceae bacterium
GTTCCCGCGCGGCCGGCGGGCGATGCCGCTGGCGACAGCCAGCTAGGCTGGAGAATTTGCGATTCGCAATTTCGAATTGAGAATTCTCACCTGTTTGCCCGTGGATGGGCCTTCCGATAGACGTCGAGCAGTTGCGTCGCGTTGACGTGCGTGTAGCGTTGCGTCGTGCTGAGACGCGCGTGGCCGAGCATCTCCTGAATCACGCGCAGATCGGCGCCGCGCCCCAAAAGGTGTGTGGCGAACGAGTGCCGCAGCGCATGCGGACTGATGCCGAGCCGCGTGCTGAACGAGGCGACGTACCGCCGGACCAGCCGGTCGACGCTGCGCACGGTGAGCCGGCCGCCGCGATAATTCACGAAGAGCGGATCGCGCGGGCGGGCCGCGCTCCGCTTCTCGCGCCCTTCCTGTTGCTGCGCCCGACCGGCGTGGCCGTTGATCAATGCGTCCCGATCCTTCAGGTACACACGGATGGCGCCAGCCGTCGCGCCGTTGAACGGGACGATGCGCTGCTTGCCGCCCTTGCCGAGGACGCGGACCATCTTCGCGCTCAGGTTCACGTCGCTGACGTCGAGGCCGGTGAGCTCGCTCAGCCGCAGACCTGACGCGTAGAACAACTCGAGGATCGCTCGATCGCGGCGGCCGAGCGGCGTGGCATCGTCGGCAGCGGCAATCAGGTGCCGCATCTCGTCTTCCGACAGGTGCGCCGGCATCCGCACTTCGCGCCTGGGCGTCGCGATGAGGGCGCCGGGGTCGGAGGTGATGACGTCCTCGCGCCGCAGATACTTCAAGAACGTGCGCACGGCGGCGAGCTTGCGCGCGGCGGTGGCGCGCGACTGTTCCTGTTTGAGCAGCTCCGCGAGGAATCCGCGGATGGCGGCGCGGTCGAGCCGGGCCGGGTCGAGCTCGCTGCGCTTCGTGCCGGCCGCGAGCGCGGTGTGCGCGAGGAACTGCGAGAGATCGCTCTCGTACGCGCGCACGGTATGAGGCGATAGCCCGCGATTCAGCTTCATGTACTGCAGGAAGGCCTTCAGGTGCGCGGTCATCGGGCGGCCGGTCGTTCGACCGTCTCTTCGCGCGGGGCCTGATTCGCGGTCGATTGCGGCGGCTGCTCGCGCCGGAGGCCGCGGGCGGCCATCCACGCGTCGAGGTCGGCCAGGGCGCGATCCGACAGCGCCAGCTTCCGCTGCTGCTTGTTGCGCGGCGCCTGACGCAGCGGCTCCATGATCCCGAACGTGATGTTCGACGGCTCGTAGTGCGCCGGGTCGGCGTGCGACGCGTAGAAGGCGAGCGCGCCGATCGCCGTCGATCTGGGCGGCGCGGATACCGCGGTCCCCTGGGCGAGCGCGGCCGCATTCAGGCCCGCGAGCAGGCCCGACGCGGCCGATTCGACATAGCCCTCGACGCCGGACATCTGGCCGGCGAGAAACAGCGTCGGCTGACGGCGGACCTGCCAGGTTTCGGCGAGCACGGTCGGCCCGTTCACGTAGGTGTTGCGGTGCACCATGCCGAACCGGACGAACTCGGCCTGTTCGAGGCCGGGAATCAGCCGCAGCACGCGCGCCTGGTCGCCCCACTTGATCTGCGTCTGGAACCCGACGAGGCTGTAGTGGTCGCCGGCGAGATTGTCCTGGCGCAGCTGCACGGCCGCATACGGCTCCCGGCCGGTGCGCGGATCGGTCAGGCCGACCGGCTTCATCGGCCCGAACCGGAGGGTGTCCACGCCGCGGTGCGCCATCACCTCGATCGGCAGGCAGCCCTCGAAGAAGCGCTCCTTGTCGAAGTCGTGCACGGTGGCAGATTCTGCGCTGGTGAGCGCCTGATGGAACGCGGCGTACTCGTCGCGGGTCATCGGGCAGTTC
>DASYCA010000235.1:0-6091 GCA_036500445.1 Burkholderiaceae bacterium
ATCGTGATCGTGGTGGCCGTGCTGATCTCGATGCTGCGCGGCAGCCTGAGCCGGCGCCGCCGCGACGACGGCCCGCGCCCGCCGTCCGGTGCCGCGCCGCAGGCGATGCTGAGCTGCGCGCAGTGCGGCGTGCACCTGCCGCGCGACGAGGCGCTGCCCGGCCGCGGCGGCGTGTTCTGCAGCGCCGCGCACCGGGCGGCGTACGAGCAGGGCCATTCACGCTCATGAGCCCCGACCGGCCGCCCGACAGGGCTTGCAGCACGCAGGTTCATCGATGAGCGACACGCCGCTTCACGACGAGCGGCGCTCGCGCGATCGCCGCGACCACCGGCGTTCGGCGTTCTCGGACGAATCCTGGTTCGGCGCGTTCAGCTCCGAGGACGACACCGTGCTGCCCGACATCGGCGCCGCGGAGACGGCGCGTGCGCCCTCGGCGGCCGCGGCCGGCGTCGACAACACGGCCTACAAGTCGCACTTCGACCATCCGCCCGCGCCGCACGCGTCGCAGGACGCGCGCGCCGCGGACGACGCGCCGCGCGGCGACCCGCCCTTCCTGCGGCGCGAGGCGACGCGCATGGTGCAGTCCGGGCAGACGGCGTTCGAGCGCCTGTACCGGGCCTTCATCGCCGCGCGCGCCGCGCTCGGCCTCGCGCTGCTGCTCGCGCTGCTGGTCGCCGCGCTGTTCGGCCAGCGCGCGAACTGGGTCGTCTCGCTCGTCAGCCTGGTCTACGCGACCGCGTCGATCGGCCTGTGGGCCTTGCCGCGCCTGCAGCCCAAGGCCGCGCCGCGCGAGATGGCGCGGCTGCGCAGCCCGCAATGGCTCGCCACGATCGGGCTGGACCTGCTGTGCTTCATCCTGCTGCACCTGCTCGGGCCGAGCACGAGCCTGAACTACGTCGCGCTGCTGGTGATGCCGGTGCTGATGGCCGGCGTGCTGACGCCGCGCCGGCTCGCGCTCGCCACCGCGGCGATGATCACGCTGGCGCTGCTCGCCGTCGCATGGTGGACGCTCGCGGGCGGCAGCGGCGACGGTGCGCTCGCGTTGGCGCAGGCCGGGCTCGCCGGCATCGGCTTCTTCGTGATCACGCTGCTGGCCGGCGAGCTCGCGAGCCGGCTCGCGCGCGAGGAGCTCACGGCCCGTGGCAGCCTGGAGATGGCGCGCCAGCAGGCCCAGCTGAACCGCCTCGTGATCGAGGAGATGCAGGACGGCGTGCTGGTGGTCGACCGGCGCGGCCGCGTGCGCGCCGCGAACCCGGCCGCGCGCCGCCTGCTGGCGCCGAGCGGGATGAGCCGGCCGGCGCCGTTCCAGCTGCGCAAGGTGCCGGCCTGGGAGGCGCTCGTGAAGACCGTCGAGCGCGCCTTCGGCGAGGCGACCTGGCCGGAGGCCGGCCGCGACGTGCCGCTGCTGTTCGAGCCGCTCTCCGCGAACGCGCGCGGCACCCAGCGCACGCTGCGCGTGCGGGTGCGTTTCACGCGCAAGCGCGAGCCCAAGGCGACCGAGGAATTCTGCGTGCTGTTCCTCGAGGACGTGCGCAACATGCAGGCCCGCAGCCGCCAGGAGAAACTCGCCGCGATGGGCCGCGTCTCGGCCGGCATCGCGCACGAGATCCGCAACCCGCTTGCCGCGATCTCGCAGGCCAACGCGCTGCTCGCCGAAGACGCGACCGACCCGGCCCAGCGCCGTCTCACGCGCATGGTCAGCGACAACGTCGAGCGCCTGAAGCGCATCGTCGACGACGTGATGGAGGTCGCGCCCGGCGTCGTGCTCGATGTCGGCGTGGTCGATGCGACCGCGCTGGTGCGTGCCGTGTGCGGCGAATGGGCGCGCGCCGCCGGGATCGAGATCGGCGGGCAGAGCCCGCTGCACCTGGACCTCGCCGAGGAATCGCTCGGCGTGCTGTTCGACGCCGAGCACCTGCGGCGCGTGCTCGTGAACCTGCTCGACAACGCGCTGCGCCATGCGAGCAAGCAGCCCGGCGCGGTCATGCTGCGGCTGGACTCGCGCCACGCGGGCCAGGCCTTCCTGAGTGTGGCGAGCGACGGGCCGCCGATCGCGCCGGATGTGGAGCCTTACCTGTTCGAGCCGTTTTTCTCGACCCGCAGCCGCGGCACCGGCCTGGGCCTGTATATTTGCCGTGAGCTGTGCGAGCGCTATGGCGCGACCATCGATTACAGGTTGCGCGCCGTCGGTGAGACGCAACGCAACGAGTTCTATGTCGACATGCAACGCAGGGCCCTGGTCGCCGCGCCTTCCTGATTCCCATGACCAATGCTTCGCACTTCAGCCTGCTCGTCGTCGATGACGAGCCCGATCTGCGCACGCTGTACGAGCTCACGCTGCTGCGCGAAGGCTATGACATCGAGACCGCCGGCACCGTGCAGGACGCGTTGCTGCACCTGAAGGACCGCGTCTACAGCGCCGTCATCACCGACATGCGGCTGCCCGACGGCACCGGCCTGGACGTGCTGCGCTGGTTAGAGGAAAGCGGGCGGCGCGAGAAGACGATCGTAATCACCGCCTATGGCTCGGCCGAGAACGCGGTCGAGGCGCTGAAGGCCGGCGCCTACGACTACCTGACCAAGCCGGTCGACCTGAAGCAGTTCCGCGCCGTCGTCGCCTCCGCGCTCGGCCGTCCCGGCTCCGCCGCGACGCCGACGATCGACCCGGCGACGCTGCCGTCCGAGAACGGCGCACCGGCGGCGGCCGTCTCGAGCGCGCCGGCGGCGCCGCGCATCGCGCCGGCCGCGCTCGCCGCGGTGCCCACGCCGGCGAGCCAGGCCTTGTCGCGCATGGCCGGCCAGTCCGGCGCGATGCAGCAGGTCCGCTCGCTGATCGACAAGGTCGCGCGCAGCATGGCGCCGGTGCTCGTCAACGGCGAGTCCGGCACCGGCAAGGAGCTGGTCGCGCGCTCGATCCACGAGGTCAGCGTGCGCAGCGGCCAGCCCTTCGTCGCGGTCAACTGCAGCGCGATTCCCGAGCACCTGCTCGAGGCCGAGTTCTTCGGCTACCGCAAGGGCGCGTTCACCGGCGCGATGGAAGACCGCGAGGGCTTCTTCCAGGCGGCCAACGGCGGCACGCTGTTCCTCGACGAGATCGGCGACCTGCCGCTCGCGATGCAATCCAAGTTGCTGCGCTCGATCCAGGAGCGCTCGGTGCGGCCGGTCGGCGCGGTCAGCGAGGTGCCGGTCAACGTGCGGCTGCTCAGCGCGACGCACAAGGACCTGGCCGCCGAGGTCCACGCCAGCCGCTTCCGCCAGGACCTGTACTACCGGCTCAACGTGATCCAGATCCGCGTGCCGCCGCTGCGCGAACGGCTCGAGGACCTGCACGCGATCAGCTCTCACGTGCTCGAGCGCATCGCGCGCGACGCCGGCGTCTCGCCGCCGCCGCGCCTGACGCGCGAGGCGATGGTCCACCTCGCGCGCTACCCGTTCCCGGGCAACGTGCGCGAGCTCGAGAACCTGCTGCACCGCGCGGTCGCGCTGTCGGGCGGCGAGTTGATCGACGTCTACGACCTCGGGCTGCCCGACACCGTGTTCACCGACAGCGCCGCGCAGGAGCTCGACCTGATCACCGAGAACACGCGCGGCGAGCTGGTGCGGGCTGCGCAGCAGGAACTGCCGCCGATGGTGCCGATCGAGGAGCCGCTGCCGACCGACCTGGAGCGCCACCTCGACCAGGTCGAACGCGACATCCTCGTGCGTGCGCTCGAGCGCCACCGCTTCAACCGCACCGCGGCCGGCAGCAGCCTCGGGCTGTCGCTGCGCCAGATGCGCTACCGGATGGCGCGGCTGGGCGTCAACGTCGGCGGCGATGGCGGTGGCGATCGCGATTGATTCGAGCCGCATGAGCGCCTGGCACGACGGCTGGTGGCTGCGGGCGCGCCGCTGCGAGTCGCCGAACTTCGGGCCGCGGCCCGCGGGCGTCGCGATCGAGCTCGCGCTGATCCACTCGATCAGCCTGCCGCCGGGCGAGTACGGCGGCGACGCGATCGAACGCCTCTTCACGAACCGCCTCGACTGGGACGCACACCCGTACTACCAGCAGATCCGCGGCGCCGAGGTCTCGGCCCACTTCGTGATCCGCCGCGGCGGCGAACTGATCCAGTTCGTCTCGTGCGACGACCGCGCCTGGCACGCCGGCGCGTCGAGCTGGCGCGGGCGCGTCAATTGCAACGACTACTCGATCGGGATCGAGCTCGAGGGCCTCGAGGGCGAGCGCTTCGAGGCCGCTCAATACGCGGCGCTGGCCGCGCTGATCGGCGCGCTGGCGCAGCGCTACCCGATCCAGGCGGTGGTCGGCCACGAGCACGTCGCGCCGGGCCGCAAGATCGACCCCGGCCCGGGCTTCGAATGGCAAGCGCTGATCGAAATGACCCCTGTCGCAGCGGCGCTTTTCCCCCCCGAAGTGCGCCCGCTGGGGTAGGCGAAAACCAGCCCCCGAGGCGCATGTGTTTGCGAATGTAAGCACACTATAGCTAGTGCTTGTAGGCCATCTGGACCCCAGATATAGTGTCTCTCCGTGCTATTCTTCAAGGTCCGATCCGGCATTGATTTCGAGCTTTTTGGACCGCAAATAACAGACCCCAAGAAGACACGAACAGCCAAGCCCGCCATCCTCGACCCGCGCCCACCCGCAGTTCCTTTGTCGAACGCCGAGCGTGCCTCGATCGGATGAGCCGGCTTCCCCGGACCGAGAGACAAACCCAACGACAAAAAGGCCTCACCCATGCAAGCTGCTCCCACCACCGCCTCGCCCGTTGCCGCCAGCCTTCCTCGCGCGATGGCCGAGCCCAAGGCCGTGCCCTCGGTCTACCAGGGCTACCAGATCATTCGCCGCAATGGCGCCGTCGTCTCCTTCGAGCCGAACAAGATCGCCGTGGCGCTGATGAAGGCGTTCCTCGCGGTCCACGGCACCCAGGGCGCGGCGTCGGCCAGCGTGCGCGAGACCGTCGACGGCCTGACCGAATCGGTCGTGCGCGCGCTGCTGCGCTCGCGCCCGGGCGGCGGCACGTTCCACATCGAGGACGTGCAAGACCACGTCGAGCTCGGGCTGATGCGCGGCGGCCACCATGAGGTCGCGCGGGCCTACGTGCTGTACCGCGAGCGCCGCTCGCAGGAGCGCGCGAAGCAGGGCGTGCCGGCCGCCGTCTCGACCGAGCCGGTGCTGACCGTGCTCGACCGCGGCCAGCGCGTGCCGCTCGATTTCGCGCACCTTCGCACCGTGATCGAAACCGCCTGCGCCGGCCTCGGCCTGGAAGTCAAGGCCGAGCCGATCCTGGCCGAGACCAAGCGCAACCTGTATGACGGCGTGCCGATCGACGAAGTCCACAAGGCGTCGATCCTCGCCGCCCGCACCCTGATCGAAAAAGACCCGGGCTACACCCGCGCGACCGCGCGGCTGCTGCTGCACACGATCCGCCGCGACATCCTCGGCGAGGAAGTCCTGCAGGCCGACATGGCCACCCGCTACGCCGAGTATTTCCCAGGCTACATCAAGCAGGGCGTGAAGGCCGAGCTGCTGGACGACAAGATGCTGCAGTACGACCTCGCCAAGCTCGGCGCGGCGCTGAAGGCCGATCGCGACCTGGCCTTCGACTACCTCGGCCTGCAGACGCTGTACGACCGCTACTTCCTGCACATCGACGAGCAGCGCATCGAGTTGCCGCAGGCGTTCTACATGCGCGTCGCGATGGGCCTGGCGCTGAACGAGATCGACCGCGAGGCGCGCGCGATCGAGTTCTACGAGGTGCTCTCCAGCTTCGACTTCATGAGCTCGACGCCGACGCTGTTCAACGCCGGCACGCGCCGCTCGCAGCTGTCCAGCTGCTACTTGACGACGGTCGCCGACGACCTCGACGGCATCTACGAGGCGCTGAAGGAGAACGCGCTTCTGAGCAAGTTCGCCGGCGGCCTGGGCAACGACTGGACCAACGTGCGCGCGCTCGGCAGCCACATCAAGGGCACCAACGGCAAGTCACAGGGCCTGGTTCCTTTCCTGAAGGTGGTGAACGATACCGCCGTGGCCGTGAACCAGGGCGGCAAGCGCAAGGGTGCGGTCTGCGCATATATTGAAACCTGGCACCTCGAT
>DASYCA010000236.1:0-10445 GCA_036500445.1 Burkholderiaceae bacterium
AACTAGGGCCGCACCCCGTCCTACGACGTAGACTGCCCGCTTCTGCAGCGGGAGCGCGTCATGTTGCTGTTCATCGCCGGGCTGGTGATCTTTCTCGGCATCCACTCGGTCGCGATCGTCGCGCCCGCGTGGCGCAATCAACAGCTCCTGCAGCGCGGCGAGAAGGCCTGGAAGGGGCTGTACTCGATCGTCTCGGTCGCCGGCTTCGTGCTGCTGATCGTCGGCTACGGGATCGCGCGCCAGGCGCCCGTCGTGCTCTACACGCCGCCTGTGATACTGCGCCACCTCGCGCTGCTGCTGATGCTGCCGGTGTTTCCGCTGCTGCTCGCGGCCTACCTGCCGGGGCGGATCCAGGCCGCGGCCAAGCACCCGATGCTGCTCGCGGTGAAGCTGTGGGCGAGCGCCCACCTGCTGGCCAACGGCACGCTCGTCGACGTGCTGCTGTTCGGCGCCTTCCTCGCCTGGGCCGTCGCCGACCGGATCGCGGTCAAGCGGCGCGCACAGCCGCGCGCCGTCCCCGGCGCGCCGCCTTCGCCCGCCAACGACGCGATCGCGCTGGTCGGCGGGCTGGTGATCTACGTCGCCTTCGTGTTCGCGCTGCACCGCTGGCTGATCGGCGTCTCGCCCTTGGCGTGACGCGTTGACGCGTCTGCCGCGCCCGGCGTCCGACACGTCCTACAACGCTTGCGCCGCAAGCCCGACAGACCCGGGCGGCCCGCGTCGGCACAGTCGGGCCTCTCCTCACTGCAAAGGAATCGCGATGAACAAGGATCAAGTCAAGGGCCGCGTGGAGCAGGCCAAGGGCAGCGTCAAGGAAGCGACCGGCAAGGCCGTCGGCAACAAGAAGCTCGAGACCGAAGGCCAGATCAACCAGGCCACCGGCAAGGCCCAGGCGACCTACGGCGACCTGAAGCAGGACGTCAAGGACGCCGCCAAGGACGCGACCCGGAACACCCCGAGGGACGACGACCCGGTGCCCCCGCGCCGCTGAGCGGCCGCGACGTTCTTTTGAACGACCCCCTCCCGTCGATCGGGAGGCGGTCTGCGTTATCGTGAGCGCTCGCCTGGTGCGAGCTTCCCTTCCTCACGAGAGATCACGATGACGACACTGACCATCAACGGCCGCGCGCACAGCGTACAGGCCGATCCGTCCACGCCGCTGCTCTGGGCGTTGCGCGACAACCTGGAGATGACCGGCACCAAGTTCGGCTGCGGCATCGCGGCCTGCGGCGCGTGCACGGTCCACATCGACGGGCAGGCGACGCGCTCCTGCATCACGCCGATCTCGACCGTCGGCAACAAGAAGATCACGACGATCGAGGCGATCGGCCAGGACCCGGTCGGCCAGGCGGTGCAGAACGCGTGGATCAAGCACGACGTGGCGCAATGCGGCTACTGTCAAAGCGGCCAGATCATGAGTGCCGCCGGCCTGCTGCGAACCAACCAGCGCCCGAGCGACGCCGACATCGACGCGGCGATGGCCGGCAACATCTGCCGCTGTGGCACCTACCTGCGCATCCGCGCGGCGATCCACGCGGCCGCTCAGGCCCTGGCCTGAGGAGACGAGCGATGGACTTCACGCTGATGGCGCGTCAACTCGCCGGTGCCTCGCCCGCATCGATCCCTTTCACCGAACTCGCGCCCGCTGAATTGCAGCGGCGCGGCTTCCTCAAGTTCGCCGCGCTCGCCGGCGGCGGCCTGTCGCTGTCGTTCGGCCTGCCGAGCGCCGCGCACGCGGCCGAAGGAGAAGCACCCCCGGCGAAGCCGCCCGGGAACCCGAGCCCCTTCGTCAAGATCCTGCCCGACAACACGGTCGAGATCCAGGTCAACCGCCTGGACTTCGGCCAGGGCGCGCTGACCGCGCTGCCGATGCTGCTCGCCGAGGAGCTCGACGTCGACTGGAAGAACGTGCGCGGCAGCCTCGCACCGGCCGGCGATCCGTACAAGGACCCGTTCTTCGGCATCCAGATGACGGGCGGCTCGTCCGGCGTCGCGAACTCGTGGATTCAGTACCGCCAGATGGGTGCGGCGCTGCGCATGATGCTGGTCGCCGCGGCGGCGCAGCAGTGGAAGGTCGATCCGGCGAGCTGCAGCACGTCCGCCGGGCAGGTCCACGCGGGCAAGCACAGCGCGACGTACGCGGCGCTGGCGGCCGCGGCCGTGCGCCAGCCGGTGCCGGCGACGGTCGTGCTGAAGGCGCCGGCCGACTACAAGATCATCGGCACCGGCCAGGTGCGCCTGGACGTCGCCGCCGCAGCCAGCGGCCGCAAGGTCTACGGCCTCGACAAGCGCCTGCCGAAAATGAAGGTCGCGGTGCTGTTGCGCGCGCCGACCTTCGGCGGCCAAGTCGAGAGTTTCGACGCCGCGCCGGCCAAGGCGATCCCCGGCGTGCTCGACGTGATTCAGGTTCCGACCGATCGCGGCGGCTCCGGCCTCGCGGTCATCGCCGACGGCTACTGGCCCGCCAAGCAGGGCCGCGACGCGCTGAAGGTGGTCTGGAAGGCCGGCGTCGGCGGCACGGTCAGCACCGAGGCGCAGAAGCTTCAGTACCGGCAGGAGGCGCTCGCGCCGAAGTCGATCGCGCTGCCGGGCGATGCTGCCGCGATCGCGTCGTTCGCGGCGGCGCCGAAGAAGATCAGCGCCGAATACTGGCTGCCCTACCTCGCGCACGCGCCGATGGAGCCGCTGAACGCGAATTTCGAGCTGCGTGCGGACGGCGCGACGGTCTGGGCCGGCTCGCAGTTCCAGACGCTGGACCAGGCCGCGATCGCGCAGGTGCTCGGGCTGAAACCCGAGCAGGTCACGCTCGTCACGATGCCGGCCGGCGGCGGCTTCGGCCGGCGCGCGGTGCCGACCTCCGACTACCTGCGCGAGGGCGCGGCGATCGCCAAGGCCTGGGGCGGCAAGACGCCGTTGAAAGTGATGTGGAGCCGCGAGGACGACATCAAGGGCGGCTACTACCGGCCTTCTCAGCTGCACCGCATCGAGGTCGGCATGGACGCGAAGGGCGCGGTCACGTCATGGGATCATGTCGTCGTCGGCCAGTCGATCCTGAAGGGCACGCCGTTCGAATCCTTCCTGGTCAAGAACGGGGTCGACTCGACCGCCATCGAGGGCGTCGTCGAGAACGACTACGCGATGCCGATGCGGCTGCGCGTCACGCACCCCGAGCAGGCGGTGCCGGTGCTGTGGTGGCGCTCGGTCGGACACAGCCACACCGGCTTCGTGATGGAGACGATGGTCGACGAGATCGCGCACGCGGCGGGGCAGGACCCGGTCGCGTGGCGGCTCGCGAAGCTCGACCCGGTGAAACACGCGCGCCATGCCGCGGCGCTGAAGCTCGCGGTGGACAAATCGGGCTATGGCAAGACGACGCCGGCGGCCGGGCACGCCTGGGGCGTGGCGGTGCACGAATCCTTCGGCTCGGTCGTGGCCTACGTCGTCGACGTCTCGATCGCCGACGGCGCGCCCAAGGTCCACGCGGTCACCGCCGGGGTGCACGCCAACCAGGTCGTGAACCCGCTCGCCGCCGAGGCGCAGATCCAGGGCGGCGTCGTGTTCGGCATCTCGATGACGCAGCCCGGCTTCGAGATCACGCTGAAGGACGGCGTCGTCGAGCAGAGCCAGTTCAGCGACTACCCGCCGCCGCGCATGCCCGACGCACCGCCGGTCGCGGTCTTCTTCGTGCCGAGCAACGACCCGCCGACCGGCCTGGGCGAGCCCGGTGTGCCGGCGATCGCCCCCGCGATCGCCAACGCCGTCGCGGCGCTGACGGGGCAGCGGCTGCGCCGGCTGCCGTTCGATCTGAAATCGGCGTGACGCCGAGGGCGGGCTACTTCTCGACGAAGGCCCGCTCGATCACGTAGTGCCCGGCCTGGCCGATGCCCTTCGAGATCTCGAAGCCCTGCGCGTCCAGCACGACGCGCAGGTCCTTCAGCATCGCCGGGCCGCCGCAGATCATCGCGCGGTCGCTTGCGGGGTCGAGCTGCGGCAGCCCGATGTCGCTGCACAGCTTGCCGTTCTCGATCAAGGTCGTCAGCCGCCCCTGGTTGCGAAAGGCCTCGCGCGTCACGGTCGGGTAGTAGATCAGCTTCTCAAGCACCTGCTCGCCGAGGTGGTCGTGGTGCGGCAGCTCGGACTCGATGAACTTCGCATACGCGAGCTCGCTGCCGATGCGCACGCCGTGCACCAGCACGACCTTCTCGAAGCGCTCGTAGGTGTCCGGGTCGCGGATGATGCTGAGAAACGGCGCCAGGCCCGTGCCGGTCGCGAACAGGTACAGGCGCTGGGCCGGCAGCAAATCGGACAGCACCAGCGTGCCGGTCGGCTTTCGGCCGATCAGGACCTCGTCGCCGACGTTCAGGTGCTGCAGCCGGGAGGTCAACGGGCCGTCGGCGACCTTGATGCTGAAGAACTCCAGCGTCTCCTCGTAGTGGGCGCTGGCGATGCTGTAGGCCCGCATCAGCGGCTTGCCGTCGACCATCAGCCCGACCATCACGAAATGCCCGCTTTCGAAACGCAGGCTTTGCGAACGGGTGCAGGTGAAGGTGAAAAGCGATTCGTTCCAGTGGTGAACGCTGAGCACGCGCTCGGTTTCAAAAGCGGCCATCGGCAAGGTCCGTGAAGGTGTTGACGGGGCGTCATTTTCGCCGCATTGTCGAAACCATCTCAGCAGCCGAAGGAAGGCCCGATGAACATCCTGTTGCCGGTCGATGGATCCGAGGCCGCGCTGGCCGCGGCGCGCCAGGTGGTGCAGATGCTGGGCGATGGCCTGCGCGCGCACGTGGTGCTCGCCAACGTGCAGGAGACGGCCTCGCTGTACGAGCTCGTCACCGCGCACGACGCGCAGGTGATCGAACGCGTGAGCGCCGGTGCGGCGGTCGATGCGCTCGCGCCCGCGCAGGCGCTGCTGGTCGCCGCGGGGGCCGACTACGAGGCCGAGGTCGCGCTCGGCGACCCGGCCCGCATGCTGCTCGAGATCGCCGAGCGTTTCAACTGCACGCTGATCGTGATGGGCGCGCAAGGCGTCGGCGAACCGCAGCGCCGCGCCCATCTCGGCTCGGTCGCGACCGCTGTGCTGCACGGGGCGAGCGCGGCGGTCACTATCGTGCGTCAGAGGCCGGCGAGCCCCTGAAGGCTGAGCCCGGTCGCGGTGCCGATCACGGTCTCGCCGAGCTTCGCGAGCGCGCCGCCCTGGCCGATCGAATAGGCCACGACCTTGTCATCGCCCAGGTACGCGGTGTAGAGGAACTTGCCGTCCGGGCTGATCCAGGAGTCGGCGGCGACGCTGGTCACGCCGCTGATCGCCGACGGTTCGCTCGCCGCGGTCGAGTTCAGCAGCGTCACCGCGCCGGCGGCACCGAGCGCGTACGACGAGATCGCGCCCGAGCCGTTGCCGACGAAGGCGGTCGAGCCGTTCGGCGTCAGCACCAGCCAGCACGGCGCGGCGACGCCGGTCGCGGCCGCCTGGCCCAGCAGTGCGAGCGCGCCCGTCGCCGAGAACGAGAACGAGCTCAGCAGGTTGCCGGTAATCCCGGTCGCGAGATAGGTCGGCGCGGCCGCGCCCGGCTGGAACGCGCCGGCGAAGGGCGTCGCGAGCGACGCGGTGGTCGTGACCGGTGCCTTCAGCGTGCCGTCGGCGTTCACGCCGAACGACATCACCGCGTTCGAGCCGGTGCCCGCGTTGACGACGATGAACGCGCCGTCGGGCGAGGCGGCGACCTGGGTCGGCGAGACCGCCGCGGCCGTCAGCCCGCCGAGCGTGGCCAGGTCGTAGGCGCCGACCTGCGTCAGGCTGCCGTCGCTTTGCACCTTGTAGGCTGCGAGCTGGTTGCCGCCCTGCTGGAAGGTCGCGTAGAGGTAGCCCTTGTCGTAGGCGAGGCTGTTGGGCCGCGTGCCGGCCGTCGCCGCGTTCGCCTTCTTCAGCGTCAGCGCGCCGCTCGAGGCATCGATGCTCAGGACCGAGATCGTGTTGTCGCCCGCGTTGACCGCGTAGAGCGCACTGCCGTCCGGATTGATCGCGATCGCGTGCTGGCTCGCGAGCGAATCGGGTGCCGTCGCCCCGGTGGTGCCGACCGCGTTGACGCCCGCGCCGCCGGTCGCGGTCGACTCCTTGCGCACCAGCGTGCCGTCGCTCAGGCGCACGAAGTGAACGACCTTGTTCGCCGTCTCGTTGGTCTGCGTGTAGAGCTGGTTCGCGGCTTTGGACGGCTCGTCGTCATCGCCGCCGCCGCAGGCTGCAACGAGGGCGGTGACGGCGAAGCCGGCGATCAGGCCGGCGGCGCGCAGCTGGCCGCGCGGGGATTGAAGTGAGGGCTGGTTCATGGCGGGTGGCTTTCGAGTGAGGTCGTGTGTCCGGTGCCTGCAGCGACATCGCTGCAGGCACGGATTCGTCTCACCCGGGCGCACCGTTCTTACAACGCGGCCCTCGCGGCGTCAGTTGCCGGCCAGGCCCTGCAGGCTCAGCTGGGTCGCGGTGCCGATGACGGTCTCGCCGAGCTTGCCGAGCGAGCCGTCCGCGGCGATCGAATACGCGACGATCTTGTCATCGCCCAGGTAGGCGGTGTACATGAACTTGCCGTCCGGGCTGACCCACGAATCGGCGGCGACGCTGCTGCCGCCGACGACGGGCGAGGGTTCGCTCGCCGCGACCGAATTCAGCAAGGTCACGACGCCGCCGCTGCCGACCGAGTACGACGAGATCGAGCCCGAGCCGTTGCCGACGAAGGCCGTCGAGCCGTCCGGCGTGAACGTCAGCCAGCACGGGGACGAGACGCCGACGGCGGCCGCCTGGCCGAGTTGCGAGAGCGCGCCGATGGTCGAGAACGAGTACGACGTCAGCAGGTTGCCCGAGATGCTGGTCGACAGGTAGGTCGGCGTGGCCGCGGTGGGCTGGAACGCGCCGGCGAACGGCGTCGCGAGCGGCGCGGTGTTCGTCGTCGGTGCCGCCAGCGTGCCGTCGGCGTTCACGCCGAAGGACATCACCGCGTTCGCGGCGGTGCCCGCGCTGACGACGATGAACGCGCCGTCCGGCGACGCGACGAGCTGCGTCGGCGCAACCGAGGTGGCCACCAGGTGGCCGAGCGTCGCGAGGTTGTAGGCGCCGACCTGCGTCAGGCTGCCGTCGTCCAGGATCTTGTAGGCCGCGAGCTGGATCGTGCCCTGCTGGAAGGTCGCGTACAGGAAGCCGTTGTTGTAGGCCAGGCTGTTGGGCCGCAGGCCGCCGGCGTTCACGGTCCGGCGCTTGAGCGTGAGCACGCCGGTGGACGGATTGACGGCCAGCACCGAGATCGAGTTGTCGCCGGCGTTGACCGCGTACAGCTCGGTGCCGTCGGGCTTCATCGTGACCGCATGCTGGCTCACCAGCGAATCGGGCCCGGTCGCGCCGCTGAGGCTGACGGCGTTGACGCCGGCGCCGCCGGTCGCGGTCGACTCCAGGCGCACCAGCGTGCCATCGCTCTTGCGAACGAAATGCACGATCATGTTCGCGGTCTCGTTCGTCTCGGTGTAGAGCTGGTTCGTGAGGCCGGGCGTGCCATCGTCGCCATCGCCGCCGCAGGCTGCGACGAGCGCGGTGAGGGCGAAGCCGGCGAGCAGCGCGGCGGCGCGAAGATGGCCTCGGGGGCGGCGGAAAGTCGTGGGTTGCTGATTCATCGGTGGGCTCCCTGTGTTGGTTGAATCGTCGTGAGACTGGTCTCGTTGCGAGGGCGATTCTTCCTGCGCGCTGCGGCGCGCACTACCACCTTAGGGGGGAGAGGAGCATGCACGGAACACCAAGTCCGTGATATAGGGCGCGGTGCGCCGAGCCACCCCCGCTACCAGCTCAGCGGATTCAGCCGGTAGAACAGGCTCAGTTCACGGTACAGCGCCGCGTGCTCGGTCGCGAGCCGCTGCGGCTGCTCGAAGAACACCTCGGAGGCGACCGCGAAGAACTCGGCCGGATCGCTCGCGCCGTAGTCGCTCAGCAGCGTCGCCTCGCCGACGCGGGCGCTGCGCTGCAGCGCGGCGAACTCGGCGTTCATCACGCTGGCCCAGCGCGCGCGGCGGCGCCGATTCGGCAGCCAGGGCGCGCCGTTCGCACGGCCGTTGGCCTGGTCGAGTTGATGCGCGAATTCGTGGATCACGACATTGCGGCCGTCGTCGGCGACGGCCGCGCCGTCCAGCGTGTCCTGCCACGACAGGATCACCTGGCCGAGCGACCAGGACTCGCCGGCCAGCGCCTGGCGCCGGTCGTGCAGCACACCGGCGCCGTCGGTGTGGACCTTGTCGACGAGGAAGGCGTCCGGGTAGACGAGGATCTGGCGCAAGCCGCCGAAATAGTCGCTGCGCCGGTTCAGGATCAGCAGGCAGGCCTGCGCGGCGATCGTCACGCGCATCTCTTCGGTGACGACCAGCCCGCCGCAGCCGATGAAGGCCTTCTCGGCGAGAAAGACCTGGATGTGCTTCTTCAGCTGCAGTTGCAGATCGGCCGGCATCGTGCGGAAGTAGGGCACGCGCCGGCGCAGGATCTGCCGCCACTCGGGCGGAAACGGCGCGCGGCGGATCCGCCCGCGGCGCCAGCCGGCAAACAACGGCTCGCGCAACAACCACGCGAGCAGCGCCAGCGTGGCGATCGTCAGGAGCAGCAGGGGCGCAGGCACGCCTCCCAGGTGGCAACGATTCGGCGCTTTTCAAGCCGCCATGCCGGCCGCCGGCGGCGTGGCGGTCAGCGGTCGAACGGCACGCCGTCGGCGCGCAGGGTGCGCATCGCGCTCTCCAGGTGCGCACGGGCGCCGACCGCGTCGCAGGCCCGCATTTGTTCAAAAGTGCGCTGAGCGACTTGCGGCGCGATTGCTTTCAGCGGCCGGCCGGTGCTCATCGCTTTCAGCTGCACCTCGGCGGCGCGCTCCAGGTAATAGAGGTCGTCCCAGGCCTCGGCGAGGGTCGGGCCGGTGACGATCACGCCGTGGTTCTTCAGGAACACGACATCGGCGTCGCCCATCGCCTGCGCGATGCGGTCGCCTTCGGAGTTGTCCAGCGCCAGGCCGTTGTAGTGGTCGTCGACGGCGGTGCGGCCGTAGAACTTCAGCGCGGTCTGCCCGGCCCAGACCAGCGGCGGGCCTTCGAGCATCGCCAGCGCGGTCGCGTTCGGCATGTGGGTGTGCAGCGCGACCTTGATGCGCGGCTTCAGCAGGTGCAGCCGCGCGTGGATGAAGAAGGCGGTCGCCTCCGGCACGCCGTCGCCGGCCAGCACCTGGCCGTCGAAATCGCAGACGAGCAGGCGCGAGGCGGTGATCTCGCGGAAGGCCAGGCCGAAGGGGTTGATCAGCATCAGATCGGCGTGGCCCGGGACGACCGCCGAGAAGTGGTTGCAGATCCCCTCTTCGAAGCCGAAGCGCGCGGCGAGTTGAAAACAGGCGGCGAGCTCGATGCGCGCGACCGTGATCGCATCGGAATCGAGCGCGAGCGGGCGCCGGGTGTCGAGGGTCGAAGCGGCGCTGAGCGTGTGGGCCATGGCGGTCTCGTGGAGGGATGAAGGAATCAATGAAAGAACGCTACCAGCCCAGATCATCGAACAATGCGGGCGCCTGGTCCAGTGTGGCGAGAATCGCATCGGGCGTGTAGTCGGGCAGCAGGCGGCGGCCGGTGCCGCGGTCGATCCAGACGCACCGGAAGCCGATGTCGCGCGCGGCGGCGTGGTCCAGGTGCGGGCTCGCGCAGAGGTGGACGACCTCGTCCAGGCTGACGCCGAGCTGCGCGTGCGCGTGGTCGAACAGCCCCCGCGCGGGCTTGTAGACGCCGGCCTGCTGCGCCGTGATGACGCGGTCGATCAGGCCGCCGAGCTGCGCGACGTTGCCTTCGATGATGTCGTCGTCGGTGTTGGAGACGATGCACAGCTTGAAGCCGGCCTGCTTCAGGCGCCGCAGCGCGGCGACGACCTCGGGGAACGGCGGCATCGCGCCGATCCCGTCGGTCAGCACGCGCAGATCCTCGGGCGAGCTCCGCAGCCCGAACTCTTCGAGCGCGAGGCGCAGGCCCTCGCCGGCCAGCGTGCGGAAGTTTCGGTGCGGCGGCATCTGTTCGAGCGCGTGCTCGTGCGTGTCGTAGACGGCGATCAATTGTGCCGGGTCGATGTGCCCGGCGCCCTTCGCGCGAAGAATGCGCTCGACCGCGGCCAGCAGGCCTTCATCCCACTGGATCAGCGTGCCGTAGCAGTCGAAGGTGAGCCAGCGGGGGCGGGGCGTGTCGGTGAGCGGCATGGCAGGTCGGGCGCGGCCCGTCGTGGATCAGGTGCCGGGATGGTGCCGGTCTTCGGCGATATTTGGAAATTAAATCTATATATGTTTCTTAGCGGATAATCGACTATCGGAGGTGCCCATGCTCGATCTCGATCTGCTGAGGACGCTGGTCTGCGTCGTCGACGAACGCAGTTTTTCGCGTGCGGCCGAGCGCGTGCACCGCACCCA
>DASYCA010000237.1:0-9611 GCA_036500445.1 Burkholderiaceae bacterium
GATCACGAGAACGATGCCGATCGCGGACCGAAACACGTTCTCGCCGAGGTTCAGCAGCCCCACCTTGCCGCTCCGGCCGATGCCGATCAGCGCCGTCTGTTCGACCAGCAACGCGCTCGACGGCACCGTCGCCGAGGCGACCCACAGCAGCCCGTGCGACACCTTCAGGTCGTAGACGCCGCTGATCGCGATCGCCACGTACACCGCGGCGATCGCCAGCGCGACCACCGCGGCCCAGACCAGCGAGCTGGCGATGTGCAGCCCGCGCCGGTGGACCTCGGTGCCCATCTGCGTGGCCAGCCAACGGTGCATGCCCAGCAGCGGCAGCGATTCGGCGATCAGCAGGAAGGTCGCCAGCGAGCGGAATTCGCCGACCTCCTGCTCGCCGCGCCGCGTCAGCAGCATCAGCAGCACGAAGGCCACCGCCATGCCGATCAACCGGCCGCTGCCGATCGACATCGCCCCCTTGCCGACGGAGTCCGCGTCCGACCTCATGCCGGCACCGCCGAACGCGACGCGCCCTGGTGCTGCTCGGCGATGCACAGCAGCAGCGGCATCAGGAACATGATCTGCAGCGATTTGTCGTCGGCGAACAGATCCACCATCATGTAGACGAGCAGCCCGGTCGTGACCGCGCCGCCGGCGATCCCGAGGAAGCGGTAGAAGCCATCGTTCGCCGACGCGCAGCGCCAGCAGGCGCGCACGATGATCCAGAACAGCGCCAGCCACAGCAGCAGCCCCGGAACGCCGAGCTCGGAGAGCGACAGCAGGTAGCGGTTGTGGACGGCCAACGGGATGGTGATGAAATAGCCGTCGGGATGGACCGCCCGCGCGACTTCGAGCCGCCCGATCGGCGGGACCATCGGCGCCGCGCCCGGCGCCTCCCATTCCGGCGCCTTGTCCTCGACCGGCTCGAGCCGGTAGCCCGCTTCCACGTACTCGCCCGGCCCGACGCCGAAGACGGGGTTGCCCTCGAACAGCTCGACCGCCAGCGCGATCATGCGCAGGCGCGAGTCGGTGGCGCCGTCATCGCCGCCCTTGGTGAGGCGCTCGATGATCGGAACCGACAGGGCGCCGAGCGCCACGCAGGCGACGAGCGCGACCAGCGCACCCTTGAGCCATGCCGCCGGCGTGATCAGGCGCCGCCACGCGAACACGCCGAAGGCCTGGATCACGGCCAGACCCTGCGCCACCCAGGCCCCGCGCGCAAAGGTGAGCACGATCGCGATCGAGCTCAGGCAGACGACCGCGATCGCGGCGTTGCGCACGGCCGCGTTGCGCAACGCCAGCAGCGACAGCAGCGGCAAGGTGCAGAACGCGTGGTAGGCCGCTTGCTGGTTGGTGTAGCCGAGGGTGCCCGTCGCGCGGATGACGGCGCCGCCGCCGTCCCCGCCGAAGGTCGTCAGTTTGAGCGTGGTGCCGCCGGTCAGCCGGGTGAGGTTGTAGACCTCTTCGGTCGCGTACGAGAGCATCACGACCAGCGACTGCAACAGCAGCGAGCCTCCTAGCACCAGCATCACGGTGATCAGCTCGCCCCGGTCCCGGACCGACGATTGCAGCAGCACGATGAACAGCAAGGTCCGAGCGGCCGTCAGCAGGCTGAGCGGGGCGACATGGACCAGGCCGTCGCGCAGGTAGAACGCATGGATCGCGTACGAGACGGCCGACCAGACCAGGATCAGCGCCCAGACCGTCGCGAACGGCGACCCGACGAACGGGCACACGCCGGTCTGGTGCCACTCGATCAGCAGGACGGCGGCGAGCAGGAACAGCAGCACGTCGGCCGCATTGAAGACGATGAACTGGGTCGAGAACTCCGGCCCGACGGACAAGCCGGTGTCGACGACCTTCTCCATGCCCAGCGGCATCACCAGCACCCAGAGCAGCACCAGGATCAGGCGGCGGTCGCGGTGCATCAGCACGAGGCCGCTCAACAGCAGGCCCGCCACCGCGGCGACCTGGTATTTCAGCGCCAGGCCGCCCATCAGCGCCAGGATCAAGCCGGTGCCGACGGCGGCCGCCAGGACGATCGCCCACTCCAGCGAACGCCGGCCGCGCGACCACCCGCCCGCTGCCGACCCGCTAGACATTGCGCCACACGAACGACGGCAGGTACTCGCGGCGGCGATTCAGAACGACCCCGATCGGATCCAGCCCCACCTCCTTGAGCTTGCCCAGCGCGGCGCGGATCAGCGGGCGGCGGCTGGTGCCCGAGCTGGCGACCCACAGCAGCGCGTCGACCGCGGTGCCGCACATCATCGATTCGTTGCCGTCCAGCACGGCGGTCGTGTCGACCAGCACGAAGTCGTAGTCCTTGCGCGCGTGGGCCAGCGCCTCTTCGAACACGTCGCGGTAGAAGCCCAGGTCCGGGCGGCGTTCGGCTCGCCCCGCCGGGACGAGGTCGACGCCCGGCAGCCCGCTCGGGCGCACGACGCTGCCGAGCGGCTTCGCATCCAGCATCGCGTCGATGAAGCCGGGCGCGACGTTGGCGCCGGACGCGAGGCTGAGCGAACGCCCGCGCAGGTCGGCATCGACCAGCAGGACCTTGTGGCGGCCCCCGCGCGCCAGCAGCGCAGCGAGGCCCGTCAGCACGAAGGTCTTGCCTTCGCCCGCGGCCGCGCTCGTGACCGCCAGCGCGAGGCGCCGCTGCTTGCCCTGCGCGACGTCCAGGCGGCCCAGCAGCTGCAGCAGCGCGTTCTCGATCGCCGGATCGCCGAAGCGCGCGAAGCGCTCCTTCGGTGCCGGCTCCGCAGCCGGCGCCAGCACCGGCAGCGCGCCCAGCAACGGCAGCTTCGTCGCCCGCTCGACATCCCAGCTGGTGTGAAGCCGCTGATCGGAGACCGACAACACGACGATCAGGCACAGCCCGAGGGTCAGCCCCAGCGCCAGGCCGACCGCCCCGCTCACGAGGTAGCGGGAGGCGGACGACGTTCGCGCCGGCGTCACCGCGGCTTCGACGATGCTGATCGGGGCGAGCCCGTCTCGAAAAAGCTGCTCGGTGTTGGCGGCCTGATAGCGGCGCAGCCGGAGCTGCTCGACGGCGTATTTCTGGACTTCGCGTTGCTCGGTGGCGCCCAAGGAGCTGCGCACCGACGCGACGGCCGCCCGGGCGTTGACGACCACCGCCGCGTTGGGCGCGTACATCGAGCCCAGCCGCGCCAGATCGGCTTCGCGCGCGGCGAGTTCGCGGGCCGCGCTTTCGATCAGCGGGCTTTGCCGGTCGATGCCCTCGCCGGCGACCAGCGAGCCGGCCGCGGCGCGCGCGCTGGCCAGACGAACGCCGGGCGGCTGCGTGCGGGCGCCGTCGATCAGCTTGTCCAGGAAGACGACGGATCGATGGGCTTCCGCCGCCGACAGCTGGGCGTACTCGGCAATGAACGACGCCGCGAGCCCGTTCGCCATCGCGGCCACCTTGGCACGATTGAACGAGGGCACGGTCATCGTGATCAGGTCGTCGCCGCGCTGGGCCGTCGGCAGCGAGCCGAGGCCTTTTTCCAGGACCTCGACGGGCTTGGACGACGAGCCGCCGGTCGAATCCGAAAGCGAGGCCTTGAACGCTTCGGCCACGTGCAGCGTCGCCGCGTCGGCGCTGTCGGCGGCCGAGACCGGCGCGTCCGAATCCGCCGACCGGGGCAGGAAGCGCGAGACCAGGCCGCTGAGGATGTCCTTCGGGCTCTTCGCGATGTCGGCTTCGGTGATGCCCTGGCTTTTCACGGTCGCCAGCACGCTCGGCAGGCTGCGCAGGATCTCCGCACTGCTCAGCCCCGACAGCGCGGCGCGATTCTCCGGCACCAGGTCGCGCAGGAAGGCCGCTTCGGAGGCGCCATAGCGGATCAGGATCCTGACCGAGGCCTTGTACGTCGTCGGGACCAGCGACGTGAAGCCCACCGCGATCAGCGGGGGCAACAGCACGCAGATCGCGAACAGCCACGGGCGGATGAATATCCGCGTCAAGGACTCGCGCGGGGAGACTTCGAGGTCGCGATCGGCGACCCGTTCGATTCTCGTGCTGATGCTGGAGCTGCTCACGGCGTACCTGCTGGATGGTGGATTTCAAGCGTCGTCGACGACGAAGGTGGCGATCGAAAACGGCGGAAGAACGATCGGGGAGCCGGTGTTCCACGCCTTGCGCTGCAGACCGCCGGCGCTGGATTCGGCATGCGAACTCGGTTCGTACGCGGGGGAGTAGGGCCACTCGGGCGGGATGTCCCGGCCCAGGTGCGCGGTCGGCTCGGCGCCGGACAGGCTCGCCAACTGCCCGCCCGCCTTCGGGGACATGCCCTCGATCTTCAATCGAACCTGGTGCACGCGCCGCAACGAGCGATTCACCAGGTTGACGTAGAGCCGGCCGCTGGCCTGGTCGCCGGCGACACCGCCAGCGGCGCGATCGGCGTGATCGCCCAGGCGGCCTTGACCGTGACGGCCAACGACGCCGCCAAGACCTACGACCGCCAGGCCTGGAGCGGCGGCAACGGCGTCACGTACAGCGGCTTCGTGAACGGCGAAACCAGCGCGGTGCTCGGCGGCACGCTGGTCTACGGCGGCAGCGGCCAGGGCGCGGTGAATGCCGGCACCTACGCGATCGGCGCGTCGGGGCTGAGCGCGGGCAACTACGCGATCGGCTATGCGGACGGATCGCTGGTCGTGAACAAGGCGCCACTGACTCTCGCGGCCGTCGGCGACAGCCGCAGCTACGACGCAACCCCCGCCTCCAGCGGCGCGGTGCAGGTCGGCGGCCTGCTCGCGGGCGATTCGATCGCCTCGCTGAGCCAATCGTTCGACAGCAAGAACGCCGGCGCGCGCACGCTGTCGGTGGATGGCGGCTGGGTGCTGAACGACGGCAACGGCGGCAACAACTACACGGTCGCCACGAGCGGCGCCGCCGGCAGCATCGCCAAGGCCGAGCTCGCGGTGACCGGCGTCGCCGCCGCCGACAAGGTCTACGACGGGACGACCGCGGCGAGCTTGTCGGGCGGGGCGATCGCCCGGCTCGGGACGGACGCGGTCGCGCTCGCGACCGGCGCGGCCGTCGGCAGCTTCGCCGACAAGAACGCCGCCGCCCACCAGGCCGTCAGCGCCGGCGGCTACACGATCAGCGGTGCCGACGCCGACAACTACACGCTCGTGCAGCCCAGCGGCCTGAGCGCCGACATCACGCCGCGCGTCGTGTCGGTCATCGGCCTCGCCGCCGACGCCAAGGTCTACGACGCGACCCGCAACGTGGCGATCTCGAACTGGGGCACGGTCGCGACCGGCATCGGCGGCGAGACGCTGACGCTGAACCACGGGCTGGCCGGCTTCGACGATGCCGACGCCGGCAGCGGCAGGAGCGTGACCGCGAGCGGCTACGCGTTGAGCAACGGCAGCGGCCTGGCCAGCAACTACCAGCTCGCCAGCACGAGCGCGAGCACCACGGCCGACATCGCGAAGGCGGTGCTGACGGTCAGCGCGAACGGCGACGCCAAGTTCGTGACCCAGGCCGACACGGCCGGCTACAACGGCGTGAGCTACGGCGGCTTCGTCGGCGGCGAGACCGCGGCCGTGCTCGGCGCGGCGCCGACCGTGACGCGCAGCGGCGCCGGCGACGGCATCGGCACCGGCAGCCAGGCCGCGGGCAGCTACGCCGGCGTGCTGGTGCCCGGCGGCGGCGCGGCGGCCAACTACACGCTGAGCTACGTCAACGGCGACTACCGGATCCTCCCGGCCGATCAGCTGCTGGTCCGGGTGAGCAACCAGGCTGGCGTCTACGGCAGCGCCGACGGCTACACCGTGACCAGCGCGCAATACCTGAACTCGGTCAGCGGCCTGATCGCCGACCTGACGCAGACCGGCGCGAACGGCAACACCTACACCTTCAGCGACGGGGTGGGTGGCTCGGCGACCTTCACGCTCGGGGCGTCCGGCGCGGTGATCAGCGGCAGCGGCCACCTCGCGGTCGGCAACTACGCGGTCACCGGGACCGACACCTCGATCGGCGGCAGCAATTTCAACGCACTGAGCTTCGTCGGCAACCAGACGGTGACGCCCAAGGCGCTGACGCTGCTCGCCAGCGCCGGGAACGGCAAGGTCTACGACGGCACGACGGCGATGACCGGGCTGGCGGTCGGCCTGACCGGCCAGTTCGCCGGCGATGCGCTGACGGCCGGCGGCGTCGGCGCGTTCGACTCGCGCAACGTCGGCAGCGCGATCGGCTACACGGTGACAAACGTCGCGCTGGGCGGCGCCGACGCGGCCGACTACTTCACCGCGGGCCGGTTCAACGCGACCGACGGCGCGATCACGCCGGCAACGCTGACCCTCAGCGCGGTGGCCGACCACAAGGTCTACGACACGACGCGGGCCTCCAGCGGCGCGGTCGCGGTCGCCGGCCTGGTGGCGGGCGACACGATCGACGGGCTGCACCAGGTGTTCGACAGCAAGAACGCCGGTGCGCGCGGCCTGAGCGTCGACGCGGGCTGGTCGGTCAGCGACGGCAACGGCGGCGCGAACTACACCGTGAACACGGTGGCCGCGGCCGGCAGCATCGCGAAGGCGGAGCTCGTCGTCAGCGGCGTGACGGTGGCCGGCAAGGTCTACGACGGGACGACGGCGGCCACGCTGGCGGGCGGCACGGTCACCGCGCTGGGCTCGGACGCCGTGGCGGTCGTGGCCGGATCGGGCACCGGCACGTTCGGCGACAGGAACGTCGGCACGCAAAAGGCGGTGAGCGTCGGCGGCTTCACGCTCACGGGCGCGGACGCCGGCAACTACGAGGTGGTGCAGCCGAGCGGCCTCGCGGCCGACATCACGCCCAAGCCGGTGTCGCTGACGGCGCCGACGGTCGTGCGCGTCTACGACGGCACGACGGTCTATGCCGTCAGTGCCGCCGACCTGGCCGAGTTCACGCGGCAGCTCGGCGTCACCGGCGATGCGGTCGGCGCGATCACGCTCGCGTTCGGCGACAAGGACGTGGGCAGCGGCAAGACGCTGAGCCCGAGCGGCGCGGTCATCGACGACGGCAACGGCGGCGCCAACTACAGCGTCAGCTATGTGGCCGATCATGGCAGCGGCATCACGCCGGCGCAGTCCGGCGGTGGCGGCAACGGCAACGGCAACGGCAGCGCCGGCAGCGGCAGCGGCAGCGCGACATCCGTGGGCGCGATCCAGAGCGCCATCGAAAGAGGCGACGCCGTGCGATCGAGCGACGAGCGCCCGACCACGGTGTCGCTGTTGCAGAACGCGACCGGCGAGGCGCCCGGCCTGGTGCAGGTGCGGCTCGGCGAGCAGGCTCAGCGCACGGACGCGTTCGGGTTCGAGCTGCCGCGCGAGGTGCAGCAGGCGCTGCGCGACGAGGCGCCCATGCCGTTCGCCGAACGCGCCGACGGCGGCGCGCTGCCGGCATGGCTCGTCTTCGATGCGACGCGGCTGTGCTTCAGCGCCGTCGCGGTGCCCGACGACGGCGTGCCGCTCGACGTGGTGATCCACGCCGGCGGACTTCGCCTCAGGGTCGAGATCCGCTGAGGTCGATCGCCGGCGAGGCTGTAGCGCCGGCGGGCTGGCGATGGCGCTGCACAGCGCAATGAATCCACGTCACCCCGCTACGCCGCAAGGTGCTCTCGAACGGGAACTCGGCGTTGAATATCGCTCATGGTTGGCAACGTCTTCAAGTCGTAATTCGCCTGCATGACCAACCAAGCGGAGCCAGATATTCCTCGCGAAGAACCTCACCCGGATGAACCGGACGCATGCGATCAACCAAACGTGCCATGCTGATTCCCTCAGTGGCAAGCCACTATTTCGACGTCGACAGGCCCGACGCCAGACCATACGAAGCAAATGCGCCACTGGTCACCTTTCAGAGCCTCAAGACGATTGCCTGGAGGGGCCTTGAGAAAGTCCAGGTTCAGCGCGGCCAGCGAACCCGCATCAGCAGGTAGATCGCGGTCCCGAGGAGCAATCCCCCGGCCGCGATCTCGAGCGCGAGCGTGAAGCCGGCGCCGGTGCTCGCGCTGTGGTGCAGCACCAGCGCCACCATCGGCGGGCCGGCGATCTGGCCGAGGCCGTAGAGCGCGGTCATCAGGCCCATGAAGCTGGCGGCCTGCTGCGGGCGCAGCCGCCGGATCTCGTGGATGCCGAAGAACGTGATCGCGGTGAACGGGATGCCGAGCAAGAGGCTGCCGATCGCGAAGCCCGCGAGCGTCGGGCTCAGGATGCCGATCGCGATGCCGATCGCCTGCACGACGTGGCCGGCGGCGAGCAGCAGGCGCATGTCCAGCGTCATGCGCAGCCGCGTCGCGAGCAGCGCGCCGATCATCACGCCCAGGCCGAAGACGGGCCAGAACAGATCCAGCCATGGCGCGCCGGGCAAGGCCTGCCGGGCGATCACCGGTAAAAAGGTCGCGGTGACGATGTAGCCGAAGCCGGCCAGGCCGTAGCCGAGCGCAAGGCTGGCGATCTCGGCAGCCCCGTGCACATTGGGAGCCCCCGGCCCGACCGGCGTGGCGGCCGCCGTCGCGGCGGCCGGGCCGCCGCTGAAGGTGCGCCAGACCGACGCGGTCAACGCGAACGCGAGCGCGCCGAAGACGATCCAGCCGGCCCGCGCCGTCCAGCCCCACTGGACCATGCCGCTGGCGAACACGCCGCTGACGACGATGCCGGCGCCCGGGCCGCTGTAGATCGCGCCGCCGAGCGCGGCCTGGTTCATCTGCGCGAGCCGCCCCAGGCACCAGCCCGAGGTGTAGACGAACACGACCGCGCTCGCGACGCCGGCCGCGAAGCGCCACAGCGGCCACGCGGCCGGCCACGGCAGCGCCATCGCAAGCGTCAGCAGGCCGGTGGCGACCAGGCCGCCGCGCAACAGCGCGATCGGGTTGATCGGCGGCAGGCCGCCGATGCGGGCCCAGATCCAGGGTTGAAAAGTGCACAGCAGCGCGCCGGCCAGGTAGCCCAGGTAGTTCGCGCTGGCGAGCCAGCTCGCGTCGCGCAGGTCGACCACGCCGTCGTGCAGCATCATCGGCAGCAGCGGCGTGAACGCGAAGCGGCCGATGCCCATCGCGACGGCGAGCGACACGGCGCCCGCCAGCGCGATCGCCCAGCGGCTTGCGGAGCGGCCCGCCGTCACTTCGCCGGCATCACGAAGGGCTTGACGTCGCCGCTGGACGGCCGGGGCGCCAGTGCGGCGACGGACACTTTCGGATTGATCTGCATCATGCCTCCCGAAGTCAAGATGCGAGGCACGAGTGTACGGTCCGCCGCGTCGCTCGGCAGGCGTGGCCGCGCCACGCTCAGGGCAGCTCGACGATCTCGATCCAGTTCGGGTTCTTGCCGACCGGATGGCGCTGCAGCGTGGCCAGCGCGCCACTGGCCGGATCGATCGCGTGAACCGTGATCGAGTGCGAGTCCTGGCCGGCGGCGATCAGGAAGCGGCCGCTCGGGTCGATCGCGAAGCCGCGCGGCGTCTTCTCGGTCGCGGTGTGCGACAGCGTCGTCAGCCGGCCGCTCGCGGCATCGACTTCAAACACGCTGATCGTGCTGGACGTGCGCTCCGACGCATAGAGGTGGCGGCCGTCGGGCGCCAGGTGCAGGTCGGCGGCCCAGGGCTTGCCGGTGAAGCCGGGCGGCAATGCGGTCGT
>DASYCA010000238.1:0-4754 GCA_036500445.1 Burkholderiaceae bacterium
CGCGGTGCTGGCCGACCGGCGCATAGACGCGCACCGGGATCGCAGCGTCGCCGCGCATCACCTCGCGATAGATGCCTTCACCCATGCCGTGCAGGCGTTGCATCTCGAAGGCCGCGCCCTGGGCCTTCGCGAGGCCCAGGATCGCCGCGATCGTGCCGGCGTTGTGGGTCGCGAACTGCGGGTAGATCACGTCCTGGTGGCCGATCAGCGCGCGGGTGCAGGCGAGGTAGGAGATGTCGGTGTGGTGCTTGTGCGTGAAGACCGGGTAGCCCGTCAAGCCGAGTTCCTGGGCGCGCTTGATCTCGCCGTCCCAGTACGCGCCCTTCACGAGCCGGACCATGAAGCGAAGCCGGTGCGCGCGGGCGATGCGCGCGACCTCGTCGACGACCTGCAGCGCGCGCGTCTGGTAGGCCTGGATCGCAAGGCCGAAGCCGCGCCATTGCGGAAAGCTCGCGGCGATCCGCGCGGCCAGCGCTTCGAGCACGTCGAGCGAGAGTTCGAGCCGATCGCTCTCCTCGGCGTCGATCGTCAGGTTCAGATTCGCGCGTGCCGCGGGTTCGATCAGCTGCCAGACGCGCGGCAACAGCTCGTTCATCACGCGCTCGCGCTGGGCGTCCTCGTAGCGCGAGAACAGCGCGCTGAGTTTGATGGAAATGCCGTCGGCCTGCTCAGGGCCGCGGGCTTGGTTCGCGGCCGCGATCGCCTGGATCGCGTGCAGGTAGGACGCGAGGTAGCGCTGCGCGTCGGCCTCGGTGCGCGCGCCTTCGCCGAGCATGTCATAGCTGAAGCGCAAGCCGGCGTGGGCGGAGGCCGCGCGCTGCACGTTCGCGTGGCTCTTGCGCGCGGCGGCCGCCTCGATCATCGCTTCGGCGATCGAGCGGCCCAGCACGAACTGGCGGCCGAGCAGCTGGATCGCGCGCACCGTCGCGGCGACCACGGTCTGCGCGCCCAGGCGCTTGAACAGGCCGCCCTCGTCGTCGCGGCCGGGCAGGAAGCGCTTCGACAGCGCGATCGCGCTGGCCGAGAGGTTCGCGAGCAGCTTGTGCTGGCCGCCCGCCGACCGGGCCGCGCCCGGTCCCTCGTGGCCCCTGGCGTCGAATTCGGCCTTGCCGAGCTGGTCGGCCGTCAGCGCGATCGCGGTCTCGGCGTCCGGCACCCGCAACAACGCCTCGGCCAGGCGCATCAGCGCGAGGCCCTCGGCGCTCGAGATCGGGTACTCCCGCAGCAGCGATTCCATGGCCCAGAACGGCGCCGGGTGCTCGCGCACCGCCTCGACCCAGGGCCGCGCCGTGTCCATCGCGGCAGGCCAGTCCAGTGGCCCGGACAGGCCCTGCAGCAGCTCGGCGAGGACGCGCGCCTCGTCGCGGTACGGGGTCGGGAGGCGGGCGGTGGTGGCGGGCATGGCGAGTCCTCGTGCGGCGAACAAGTTGCCAGGTTATCGACGCTGATCCAGAATTAATCTCTAAAACTAAGTGCCGATGCCGAGGAAAATCCATGTCGACCGATGAATCCGTGCTCGACAAGATCGACGCCCGCATCCTGCGCGCGCTCCAGGACGATGGCCGGATGTCGAACCTGAAGCTCGCCGAGACGGTGCACCTTTCGCCGACCGCGGTGCTGGAGCGCGTGAAACGGCTGACCCGCGACGGCTTCATCCTCGGCTACGAGGCGCGGCTGAACCCGAACCTGCTCGGCGCCGGGCTGCTCGTCTTCATCGAGGTCGTGCTCGACCGCACCACGCACGACGCGATGAACATCTTCAAGGCCGCGGTGCAAAGCCGCCCCGAGATCCTCGAATGCCACCTCGTCGCCGGCGGCTTCGACTACCTGATCAAGACGCGCGTGGCCGACATGCAGGCCTACCGCGGCTTCGTCGGCTCGGTGATCTGGGCGCTGCCGGGGGTGCGCGAGACCCGCACCTACGCGGTGATGGAAGAGGTGAAGAACACGACCCGGTTGCCGATCCGAAGCGCTTGACGTTTCATTCCAGTATGATGGAAAATTAATCCATCATGACGGATTCCACTGCTCCGGAACTCGACGACCTCAACCACCGCATCGCGCGGCGCGTCGTGGCGCTGCGCGCCGCGGCCGGCGTCTCGCTCGAGGCGCTGGCGGCGCGCTGCGGGGTCAGCCGCTCGACGATCTCGCTGATCGAGCGCGGCGAGACCAGCGCAACGGCGGTCGTGCTCGAGAAGCTCGCGGCCGGGCTGAACGCCCCGCTGGCCGCGTTGTTCGAGGCCGAGCGCGCGGCGCCCGGGCCGTTGATGCGGCGCGCCGAGCAGCCCGAATGGCGCGACCCGGCGTCGGGCTACCTGCGGCGCAATGTCTCGCCGCCCGACTGCCCGTCGCCGATGCGCATCGTCGAGGTCGAGTTCCCGGCCGGCCAGTGCGTCGTGCTCGAAGGGGCGAGCCCCGACGCGGAGATCCGGCAGCAGGTCTGGCTGCTCGAGGGCGCGATGGAGCTGACGCATGGCGGGCAGACGCACCGGCTGGAGGCCGGCGACTGCCTCGCGATGGTGCTGGCCGGCCCGGTCGAATTCCGCAACCCGACGCGCCAGCCGGCGCGCTATGCCGTCGTGATCGCCCGCTAGCGCGAAGCGAGAGCGGGTGCCGATCCTGCCGCCCACGGAGGCCCCGATGAAGATCGAGCTCGACGACCTCTCCCGCCCGGCCATCCACGAGCTGCTGGAGGAGCATCTGCGCAGCATGCATTCGCTCGGGCCGCCGGAGAGCGTGCACGCGCTCGATCTCGACCGGCTGCGCCGCCCGGAGATCACGTTCTGGTCCGCTTGGGAAGGCGACGCGCTGTTGGGTTGCGCTGCCTTGATGGAACTCGATCGGCGGCACGGCGAGATCAAGTCGATGCGCACGCCCGCGGCGCGGCGCCGCACCGGTGCGGGCCGCGCGCTGCTGATGCACCTCATCGACGCCGCCCGTGCGCGCGGCTACGAACGGCTGAGCCTGGAGACCGGGGCCGCCGCCGCGTTCGCGCCGGCGCATCGCTTGTACGAGAGCGCCGGCTTCGTGCGCACCAGCCCGTTCGGCCGCTACCTCGACGACCCGAACAGCGTGTTCATGACACTGGCGTTGGCTGCGTCGTGTTCGGTCGCTTCGGCCTGACTCAGCCTGGCGTACGGGCGCTGCGCGCGCCGAAGATCGCGCTGCCGATGCGCACCAGCGTCGCGCCTTCGAGCACCGCGGCCTCGAGGTCGGCGCTCATGCCGATCGACAGCGTGTCCAGCGCCAGCCCCTGGTCCTGCAGCGTGCGCATCAACCCGCGCAGCGCGCGGTGCGGCCCGCGCTGCGCGTCCAGGCCGCCGGCCGGTTCGGGGATCGCCATCAGTCCGCGCAGCCGCACCCGCGGCAATGCGGCGACCGCGTGGGCGACGGTCACGACCTCGTCCGGCGCCAGTCCGCTCTTGCTCGCCTCGCCGCTGATGTTGACCTGCAGGCACAGCTGCAGCGGCGCGAGCTGCTCGGGTCGTTGTTCGCTCAGGCGCTGCGCGGTCTTCAGCCGGTCGACCGAGTGGACCCAATCGAAGTGTTCGGCGACCGCGCGCGTCTTGTTCGACTGCAGCGGGCCGATCAGGTGCCACTCGATCTGGCGGCGCAGGTCGGCGAGCGCGGCGATCTTGTCCAGCCCTTCCTGCACGTAGTTTTCGCCGAAACAGCGCTCGCCCGCGCTCAGCGCCTCGCGCACCGCTTCGGGGCCGAAGGTCTTGCTGACGACCAGCAGCGTGACGCTTCGCACGTCGCGCCCGGCGCGCGTACACGCCGCGGCAATCCGTGCGTGCACTTCATTAACATTGTCTGCGATCATCGCCATAATGCGCCGAGTATCCCGCGTCAGGGCGGTGTGCGCTGCCCGTGCGTCACGTTCGGCGCCCAACAACCACAAGACACATGGACATCACTCAGCTGCTGGCTTTTTCGGTCAAGAACAAGGCTTCGGACTTGCACCTCTCGGCCGGCTTGCCGCCGATGATCCGCGTGCATGGCGACGTGCGCCGCATCAACGTCGATCCGCTGGACCACAAGCAGGTCCACGGCATGGTGTACGACATCATGAACGATTCGCAGCGCAAGGCCTATGAAGAAGTGCTGGAATGCGACTTCTCGTTCGAGATCCAGGGCCTGGCGCGCTTTCGCGTCAACGCGTTCAACCAGAACCGCGGCTCGGGCGCCGTGTTCCGGACGATTCCGTCGAAGATCCTGACGCTGGAGCAGCTGAACACGCCGAAGATCTTCGCCGAGCTCGCGCTGAAGCCGCGCGGCCTGGTGCTCGTGACCGGGCCGACCGGCTCGGGCAAGTCGACCACGCTGGCGGCGATGGTCAACCACCTGAACGAGAACGAATTCGGCCACGTGCTGACGGTCGAGGACCCGATCGAATTCGTGCACGAATCGAAGAAGTGCCTGATCAACCAGCGCGAGGTCGGCCCGCACACGCTGTCCTTCAACAACGCGCTGCGCTCGGCGCTGCGCGAAGACCCGGACGCGATCCTGGTCGGCGAGCTGCGCGACCTGGAGACCATCCGCCTGGCGCTGTCGGGTGCGGAAACCGGCCACCTGGTGTTCGGCACGCTGCACACCTCGTCGGCCGCCAAGACCATCGACCGCATCGTGGACGTGTTCCCCGCGGCCGAAAAGGAAATGGTGCGCGCGATGTTGTCGGAGTCGCTGATCGGCGTTATCTCGCAGACGCTGTGCAAGACCAAGGACGGCTCCGGCCGCGTCGCCGCGCACGAGAT
>DASYCA010000239.1:0-3645 GCA_036500445.1 Burkholderiaceae bacterium
GCGACGTCGACTTCAAGGCCCAGCTGACCAAGATCAAGGCCAGCAACCCGGATGCGATCGTGCTGTCGGCGCTGATCGCCGAGGGCGCGCCGATCATGGTGCAGGCGCGCCAGCTCGGCATCAACCTGCCGTTCATCGGCGGCAACGGCATGAACTCGGTCAAGATCTTCGACCTCGCCAAGGACAAGTCCGACAACCTGTGGGTCGGCAGCCCCTGGGCGCTGGGCAGCCAGACCAAGGAGAACCAGCACTTCGTCGTCGCCTACACGCAGAAGTACAAGGCCGCGCCGGACCAGTTCAGCGCGCAGGCCTATGACGCGATGTACATCGTCTCGAAGGCCCTGGCCAAAATGAAGATCAGCGGCACCCTCGAGGCCGACCGTCAGGCCCTGCGCGACGCGCTGCCCGGCGTGACGCACGTCGGCGCGACCGGCGCGTTCCAGTTCCGCCAGATCAATGCGAAGGACGGCAAGCCGGCGGGGTATGACGCCAAGCAGGCCGCGATCGTCGCCGTCACCAAGGGCGGCAAGTACTCGATCGAGAAGTAAGCAACAACGCCCCGCGCGATGCTTGAACAGCAGCTCGTCAACGCCCTGTCGCTGGGCTGCGTGTACGCGCTGTTCGCGCTCGGCTTCACGCTGATCTTCGGCGTGCTGGGCGTGATCAACCTGTCGCACGGCGCGGTCTTCATGGTCGGCGCCTACGCGGCGCTGGAAGTCGTCACGAAGCTCGGCTGGCCGCTGTGGGCCTCGCTGCTCGCGGCGATGGCGGTCAGCGCCGCGCTGGGCCTCGCGATCGACTACTTCGTGCTGCGCCCGCTGCGCCACCGCCACGCGCCGCACCTGATCCCGATGATCGCGACGATCGGCATCGGCATCTTCTTCAACAGCGCGACGCAAGGCGTGTTCGGCGCCGAGAACCTGCGCTTCCCGAGCGAGCTCGTGCCCGACGCGCAGCTGCACTTCCTGGGCGTGCAGATCAGCGTGCTCGAAGTCGCCATCATCGTGCTGTCGTTCGCGCTGATGGCGATCCTGCTCGTCGTGATGCGCAGGACGCAGCTCGGCCGCGCGCTGCGCGCGATCGCCGAATCGCCGAAGGCCGCGGCGCTGCTGGGCATCAACGTCGAGGGCCTGTTCTACCTGACCTCGGCGACGGCCGCGGCGCTCGGCGGCGTCAGCGGCGTGCTGATCGCGCTGTACTCGAACGCGGTGTTCCCGCTGATGGGCCAGCCGATGCTGCACAAGGGCATCGCGGTGATCATCCTCGGCGGCATGGGCGACATCCGCGGCGCGCTGATCGGCGGCTTGTTCCTCGGCTTCGCCGAGGTGATGTCGGTGGCCTACATCGGCTCGACGATGCGCGACGCGGTCGCGTTCGGGTTGTTGTTCATCGTGCTGCTGCTCAGGCCGCAGGGGATGTTCGGCAAGGTCCTCGAACGCAAGGCCTGACGGATCACAACACATGGAGTGGTTCGACAACTTCTGGCAGGTCTACAACAACCTCGTGCTGACGATCGGCATCAACGCGCTGCTCGCGCTGTCGATCTGGCTCACCTTGTCCTGCGGGCTGCTCGCGATGGCGAACGCGGCCTTCATGGGCATCGGCGCGTACACCGCGTCGATCCTGACGATGAACTACGGCGCCCCGTTCCCGCTCGCGCTGGCCGGCGGCGTCGTTGCGCCCGCGCTGGTCGCGCTGCTGATCGGCGGCCCGACCCTGCGCCTGTCGGGCGTCTACCTCGCGATGGCCACACTCGGCTTCGGCGAGGTCGTGCGGGTGCTGATCCTGAACGCCGAGTCGATCACCGGCGGCGCGCTCGGGCTGAACGGCATCCCGCAGCTGACGCAGTGGTGGCATGTGCTGGCGGCACTCGTCGTCGTGCTGCTGATCCTGTGGCGGCTGCGGCGCTCGCGCATCGGGCGGGCGTTCGAGGCGATCAACGAAGACGCGATCGCGGCCTCGCTGATGGGCATCGCGGTCAACGCGCACAAGATGCTCGCGTTCGCGCTCGGCGCGGCGATCGCGGGCCTGGCCGGCGCGCTGAACGCCCATTTGACCTTCTTCATCGGCCCGAGCGAATTCGGCTTCGACCGCGGCGTCGACATCCTCACGATGGCGATCCTCGGCGGCACCGGCGGCCTGACCGGCCCGGTGCTGGGCGCGCTGATCGTCACGCTGCTGCCCGAGCTGCTGCGCAGCTTCCGCGATTTCCGCACGATGGTGAACGGCGCAATCCTGGTGCTGATCGTGCTGTTCCTGCCCAAGGGGCTGTGGGACCCGAAGCGCATCCGGTCGTGGTTTTCTCGCAAGGCGGCGTGAAATGAAGCGCCTGCCTTCATTCGCTGCGTCTGCCTGCGCCGGGGTGGAATGCGGGTTCGCCGACTCCGTTCAGGTCGTGGCGGCCGGCGTGCGTTCGGGTGCCCGGCGCAGTGAACGCTCTACCCTGAACGACGCCGGGCACCCGGACGCACGCCGGCCTCGCTCCACCGTGACCGGCAAGTGCTGACATGCTGAAGCTCACCAACGTCTCCAAGCGCTTCGGCGGCCTGTCGGTGCTGCAGGACGTCAACTTCGAAGTGCCCGCCGGCAAGGTCTTCGGCCTGATCGGGCCGAACGGCGCCGGCAAGACGACGGTGTTCAACCTGATCACCGGGCTGCTCGCGCCGAGCGGCGGATCGATCGCGCTGCAAGGCGAAAGCCTGCTCGGCCACGCCCCGCACCAGATCACGCGGCGCGGCCTCGCGCGCACCTTCCAGAACATCCGCGTGTTCAAGGACATGACGCTGCTCGACAACGTCGTCGTCGGCATGCACAGCCACCTGAACTACGGCGTGCCGGCGTGGCTGTTCTCGCTGCCGGGCTTCCGCGCGCAGGAGAAGGCGGCGCGCGAGAAGGCGCGCGAGCTGCTCGGCTGGGTCGGCCTGGCCGCGAAGGCCGGCGACATCGCCGACAACCTCTCGTACGGCGACCAGCGCAAGCTCGAGCTCGCCCGCGCGCTCGCGACCGAACCGAAGCTGCTGCTGCTGGACGAACCGGTCGCGGGGATGAACACCGGCGAGAAGGTCGAGCTGATGGGCGTGATCACGCAGGTCGCCCAGCGCGGCTACACCGTCTTCATGATCGAGCACGACATGCGCTTCGTGATGGGCCTGTGCGAGCGCATCGCGGTGCTGAACTTCGGCAAGATCATCGCCGAGGGCACGCCGGACGAGATCAAGAACAACCCGGACGTGATCGAGGCGTATCTGGGGCGCGAGGACGACGAGGTGACCTCATGACCGCGTTGCTCGAAGTCAAGGACCTGCAGGTCGCGTACGGGCACATCGAGGCGGTGCAAGGCATCGGCTTCGAGGTCCACACCGGCGAGATCCGCACGCTGGTTGGCGCCAATGGTGCCGGCAAATCGACGACGCTGCTGGCGCTGTCGGGCCTGCTGAAACCGAAGGCCGGCTCGATCCGGTTCGAGGGCGAAGAACTCACCAAGCTCCCGACGCACAAGATCGTCGAGCGCGGCCTCGTGCAGGTCGCCGAGGGCCGCGCGATCCTGACGACCTTGACGGTGCGCGAGAACCACGAGCTCGGCGCCTACCGCCGCAAGGACCGCACGGCAGTCGCCACCGACCTGGAACGCGTGCTGACGCTGTT
>DASYCA010000240.1:0-7378 GCA_036500445.1 Burkholderiaceae bacterium
CTCAGCGCCCTGGCGCACGCCGAACTCCGCCGCGTGCCGCACCACGTGCGCGGCGCGCGCGCTGGCGACCAGCGTCTTGGTCGGGATGCAGCCGTCGTTGACGCAGGTGCCGCCCAGGTGCTCGCGCTCGATCAGCGCGACGCGCTTGCCGGCCTGCGCGAAACGCGCCGCGAGGAAGGGGCCGGCCTGGCCGCTGCCGATGACGATCGCGTCGAACTGCTGGGGCATGCGCGCCTCCGTGGATCGGTTCAGATCGGCTGGGCCACCAGGTCGTGGCCCTGCGTGCCGACGATCCGCGCCCGCGTGAACTCGCCGACCTTCAGCGTCTTCGAGGCCTTCTCGGGCGGCAGCAGCGTGACGCGACCGTCGATCTCCGGCGCGTCGGCGTAGCTGCGGCCGACGCCGCCGCGGCGCCCGAGCGCCGGCGCCGAGTCGATCAGCACCTGCATCGTCGCGCCGACACGCTCGCGCAGCTTCAGGGCCGAGACCTCTTCGGCGACGGCCATGAAGCGCGCGCGGCGCTCCTCGCGCAATTCGATCGGCAGCATGCCCGGCAAGTCGTTCGCGGTCGCGCCCTTGACGGCCGAGTACGCGAAGCAGCCCGCGCGA
Organism: Burkholderiaceae bacterium; assembly: GCA_036500445.1. Classification (GTDB taxonomy): domain Bacteria; phylum Pseudomonadota; class Gammaproteobacteria; order Burkholderiales; family Burkholderiaceae_C; genus LMDS01. The sequence continues at coordinate 610 of DASYCA010000240.1, forward strand.
TCGATGCGCGCCTCGCGCATGAAGCCCAGCAAATGTTCGAATTCGGCCTCGGTCTCGCCCGGGAAGCCGGCGATGAAGGTGCTGCGGATCACCAGCTCCGGGCACGCCTCGCGCCAGCGCTGCAGCCGCTCCAGGTTCTTTTCGCCGTTCGCCGGCCGCTTCATGCGCTTGAGCACATCGGGGTGCGAGTGCTGGAACGGCACGTCCAGGTAGGGCAGGATGCCGCCGCTGGCCATCAGCGGCAGGATCTGGTCGACGTGCGGGTACGGATAGACGTAGTGCAGCCGCACCCACGCGCCGTGCTTCGAGGCGAGTTCGGCGAGCTTCTCGCACAGGTCGGTCATGTGCGTCTTCACGGGACGGCCGTCCCAGAAGCCGGTGCGGAATTTAATATCGACGCCGTACGCGCTGGTGTCCTGGCTGATCACCAGCAACTCCTTGACGCCGGATTCGAACAGGCGCTGGGCCTCGCCGAGCACGTCGCCGATCGGCCGCGAGACCAGGTCGCCGCGCATGCTCGGGATGATGCAGAACGAGCAGCGGTGGTTGCAGCCTTCGCTGATTTTCAGATACGCGTAGTGGCGCGGCGTGAGCTTGATGCCCTGCGGCGGCACGAGGTCGACGAACGGGTCGTGCGGCTTGGGCACGTGCAAATGAACCGCGTCCATCACCTCGTTCGTCGCGTGCGGGCCGGTGACCGCGAGCACGCTCGGGTGCATGTTGCGCACCAGGTTGCCGCCGTCGTCACCGGCCTTCGCGCCCAGGCAGCCGGTGACGATGACCTTGCCGTTCTCGGCCAGCGCCTCGCCGATCGTGTCCAGACTCTCCTTCACGGCGTCGTCGATGAAGCCACAGGTGTTGACGATCACCAGGTCGGCGCCGGCGAAGGTCTTCGAGGTGTCGTAGCCCTCGGCGCGCAGCTGCGTCAGGATCAGCTCGGAGTCGGTCAGCGCCTTCGGGCAGCCGAGCGAGACGAAGCCGATCTTCGGGGCCGCCGTGGCGGCGACGGGGTTGAGCGTGGTGGAGGTCATCGGCGTATTTTCGCCGATCCCTCGCCCTCCACCGTTTTGGCGGCATAAAGCCCGGCCGGCGCGCGGACCAGCGTCTCGATCAGCGCCGATTGGCTGGCCAGTCGGGTGGCATCGGCCAGCGCGCGATGGGTTCGCGATCCCAGATGCGGAATGGCGGAGATCGCCGCCTCGCTGCCTGGCGCCAGCGCGAACGGATACGTTGGCGCGATCGCTGCGGGGTAGAGCGCGGTGTCGATGGCCCGGCCGACCTCCGCCATCGCCGCGGCGAGCGCGGGCCGGTCGCATTCGCGGGCGCGCAAGGTCAGCGTGAGACGGATGTTGGACAGGTGCGCCATCTCCCCGTAGGCCGCGGCCAGCCAGGCCGTCAGCTGCGGCACCGGCACGCGCACATCCTCGGGCTCGGCGAGACTGCGCGAGCGGATCGCCGCCAACGCGCGGATCGCGTCGTAGGCGCGCTGGCGAGAGAACCTCGGCAGGCCCGCGACGTCGTCGCGCAGTGTCGTGGCCTCGGCGGCATAGGCACGCAGCGCGGTCATCGCCTGGCGCAGCACCGCCGGAAGGGCCTTGCGCTGCCAGGTCGGCAGCAGGCAGGTCGCGCCCCACCCCATCAACGCGCCCGCCACGGTGTCGGCGAAGCGCTCGAACGCACCGAAATCGACGCTCGGCGCGGCCAGGTGGGCCTGCAGCACGGCCATTACCGCGGCCGCGCCCGCGGTGACCGAGTAGCGCACGCCGAAGAACTGGGCGAGGCTGCCTTGCATCACCGCGACGATCGTCAGGACGACCCACTGCGGATGCGGCGTCCAGGGCACGATGCGGGCGAGCGCGAACGCGATGCCGGCCGTCAGGGCGGTGCGCAGCGCGTGGCGGAAGACCGGCGAGCCGAGGCGCAGGTTCGCGGCCACCGCGGCGAGCCGCCACTCGTCCGGCGTGATGTAGCGGCGCAGGTCGCCGCGCTCGCAGGCCAGGCGGCGTGGGTGTCGACGACAAAGGTGCGCCCGGTGCGAAGGTGACGGGCGATGGCCTGCAGTGCGTCGGCCATCTGCCCGACGATGCGGGCGAGCAGCTCGGCCCGCCGGCGCTCGGTGTCCGACGCGGGCGACGCACCCGCGTCCATGTTGCTCGCCATCGCGAGGTCGCGCAGGTCGATCAAATGCAGCAGCAGCGCGGTCTCGCGCTGCGCCTGCGGACCGGCGCCGCTTGCGAAGACGAGGTCACGGGCGCCTTGCAGCCGCTCCGCGAGCGCGGCCTCGTCGTCGAGGATGCCGGACTGCCAGGCCGCCTCATCGGGATGGTCGATCTGCCGCGCGATGGCGGCGAGCAGGCTGCCCAGCCCCTGCGCGACCGATGCGAGCGCGAAGTTCCGCCATGTCGGTTGCAGCAGGCGGGCCGTCGCGACCGCCCAGATCCAGTAGCCGGCCGACCCCGCGAGGCCCCAAGCGAAGCGATCCCACGTGAGGGCCTGGGACGCGGGGGTGGACATCGCGAACACCAGCGACACCGCGGCCGCGAACGCGACCGAACCCGCCTTCGGCCCCCACGACAGCAGCAGCATCGCGCCGAAGACGATCAGCGCGACCATCGGGATCAGCAGGAACTCGAACGGACGAAGCACCAGGAACAGCGTCGCCGTCACCGTGCTCGCGAGTGCCGCGACCAGGACACGGCGTCCCACGCGATCGGTGGTCGTCACCACGTCGGCCAGGCTCGCGCAGACGGCCGTGCCGATCGCCAGCTGCGCCGCCTGCGCGCCGGCGACGAGACCGATCGAGACCTGCACCAGGGCCAGGCCCAGCGTCACGGTCAGGCCGTTGACGACCCAGGACGGCAGACGCAAAAGCACTGCGCGATTCCGGTCGGGTCACAGCACCAGCGACAGACCCAGCGTCATCAGCAGCCCCATCACCGAGATCACGGTTTCCATCAGCGACCAGGTCTTGATGGTCTCGCCGACGGTCAGGCCGAAGTACTCCTTGACCAGCCAGAAGCCGGCGTCGTTGACGTGCGAGAAGAACAGCGAGCCGGCGCCGACCGCGAGCACGACGAGCGAGAGCTGATTTGGCGGCAGCCCCGCCGCGAGCGGCGCGACGATGCCGGCCGCGGTGACGGTCGCAACCGTCGCCGAGCCGGTCGCCAGGCGGATCAGCACCGCGACGATCCAGCCCAGCACGAGGGTCGAGAGGCCGGCGGCCAGCGCGATCTTCGCGATCGCCAGGCCGGTGCCGCCGTCGACCAGCGCCTGCTTGAAGCCGCCCCCGGCGCCGACGATCAACATCACGCTGACGACCGGCAACAGGCTCGCGCCGATCTTCTTCGACAGCAGCGGCAGCGAGAAGCCGACCTGTGTCCCGAACGTGAGCATCGCGAGCAGCACGGCCGCGAGCAGCGCGAAGACCGGGTCGCCGATGAAGTCGAGCGCGGGCCGCAGCGGCGCCGACTTGTCCATCCAGATGTCGGCCGCGGCCTTCAGCAGCATCAACGCGATCGGCAGCAGCAGCGTGACCATCGTCGACGCGAAGCTCGGGCTGCGAACCGGCGATGACTCCGTCTTGGTTGTCCCGCCCGTCACCGCGAGCCCGGCCCCCGCGGCGCCGATCGGCACCATGCGCGCTGCGAGGCTGCCGAACAGCGGGCCGGCGACGGCGACCGTCGGGATCGCGATCAGCAGGCCGAGCGCGAGCGTCACGCCGACGTTCGCATGCAGGATGCCGATCGCGGCGAGCGGCCCCGGATGCGGCGGGATGAACCCGTGCAGCACCGACAGGCCCGCGAGCGCCGGAATGCCGAGCCGCATCGCCGGCCCCTTGGATCGATGCACCGCGAGCATCACGACCGGGATCAGCAGCACCAGGCCGATCTCGAAGAACAGCGGGATGCCGATGATGCTGGCGACCAGCGCCATCTTCCAGGGCAGCGATGCGGGCCGGCCCTGCAGCAGCGTGTCGACGACCTTGTCCGCGCCGCCCGAATCGGCGAGCAGCTTGCCGAGCATCGCGCCGAGCGCGATCAGCACGCCGACGTAGCCGAGCACGCCGCCGACGCCGGTCTCGTACGAGCCCGTCACCTTGTCGAGCGGGATGCCCGAGCCGACGCCGACGAAGAGCGCGCCGATCGTCAGCGCGATGAAGGCATGCATCTTGAGCCAGACGATCAGCAGCACCAGCAGTGCGATGCCGATCAGCGCGACGAGCATGACGCGGCTGTCGTGTTCGCTCCACGGCTGGTGCATCAGGTCGGCCGCGCTCGTGGCGGCGCCGGCCGCGGCGGCGATGGAGATCGGGAGCGTCATGGTCGTGGGTCCAGGCCGAGTTCGATGAGGATGGTCTGTGCGATGTCGGCCGGCGCGGGGCCGATGTCGACGCGGATCGCGGGCTCGTCCGCGGCCGGCTCCTGCAGGTCGGCGAACTGGCTGTCGAGCAGGCCCGGCGGCATGAAGTGGCCGTGGCGCGCGGCCAGGCGCTCGGCGATCGTCGCGCGCGAGCCGTGCAGGTAGACGAACACGACGCCTGCGCCGCGCCGGCCGATGACCTCGCGGTACGAGCGCTTGAGCGACGAGCAGGTGATGACGCCGTCCTGGCCGGCGTCCAGGCACGCGTCGACCCAGTCGGCGACCTTCCCGAGCCAGGGCGCGCGGTCGTGGTCGTCGAGCGGGTGGCCGAGCTTCATCTTGTCGATGTTGGCTTGCGGATGCAGCGCATCGCCTTCCTCGAACGGCCAGCCGAGGCGGCCCGCGAGGATCGCGGCGACGGTCGTCTTGCCGCAGCCGGAGACGCCCATCAGCACGAGCACGACGGGGCGTCGGATCGGCGGGGCGGCGGAGGAATTGTCTGTCGCGGGCATTCGGGTCGGCTCCGTTCTTGTCGATGCTCGTCGGAGTCTAGCGTTGCCCGCAGCTGCAGCCCGGACGGGGCCCGGAGAGGCCTAGCGTTTCGGCGGCATGAAGCCCGGCATGCCGGGGAACAGCGCCCCCGCCTGCTTGGTCATCTGCTCCTGCATCTGCGCGAACATCTTGCGCGACTGCTCCATGTAGTTGCCCATCAGCCCTTGCACCGCGGGCGCCTGGCCATTCAGGAACTGGGTCCACATCTCGGGCGTCTGCACGACCGGCACGCCCTGGTCGGTGAGGCGCGCCTGGATGTCGGTGAAGGTCTGCAGGTTCTTCTCGAGATACGACCCCATCATCCCCTGCATCGCGTGGCCGTAGAAACGGATCAGCTGCGACAGCATCGGCGCCGAGAAGATCGGCACGCCGCCGGTTTCTTCTTCGAGGATGATCTGCAGCAGGATGCTGCGCGTCAGGTCCTCGGCGGTCTTCGCGTCGCGCACCTCGAAGCGCTCGCCCGACAGCACCATCGCCTTGACGTCGGCCAGCGTGATGTAGCTGCTCAGCTGGGTGTCGTAGAGGCGCCGGTTCGGGTACTTCTTCAGCACGCGCGGGCCGGGGCCCGCAGCCGCCGCCGGGCCGGGCTCCACGACGGGTTCGGCTTTCTTTGCCGCCGGCTCGGCGCTCGCTTTCGCGGCGCGGCGTTTCACGACCATTCGGTCACTCCCATTTTTGGTGCATCGCACCATATTATGAGAGTCGCCAGCCAGCTCGCCCGAAGGGGTTTTCCCGCGCGGTTCCGGCTCAGACCGTCGGCGGCGGCAGCTTGCCGAGCACGGCTTCGAAGCCCAGCGCCATGCCGAGCAGGCGCGCATCGCTGCCCAACGGCCCGTCGAGCTCCAGGCCCACCGGCAAGCCTTGCGACGTCAGCCCCGCCGGCAGCGACAGTCCGGGGATGCCCGCATTGCTGCCCGGGTCGGTGTTGCGAATGAACGTGCCGAAGGTGTCGGCGAGCGGCCCGCCGTTGACCGAGACCTTGGACGAGCCGTTGACCGCGTCGATCGGCGCCGCCGGCAGGATCGTGGTCGGGAACAGCATCGCGTCCAGCGCGTTGTCCTTGAAGTAGGCCGCGTACAGCGCCTGCATCTGCGGCCGATACACCTGCATCGCCGCGTCGTAGGCGCCGCCGAACGCATCGGCCAGGATCGCCCCGAAGGCGCCCTTCACATCCGGGCTCGCGACCTGCGCCGCGATCTCGGCCACGCCGATGCCCCGTGCACCGTTCGCCGCGAGATACGCGGGGAGGTCGGCGATCGGCTCGTGCAGCGCGATCTGGAACGAGACCTTGTCGTTCAGCGCGGCCAGGCCCACGGTGTCGACCTCGACGAACACGACGCCCGCGGCGGCGAGGCGCGTGCGCGCCGCCGCCGTCACGCTCGCGACCTGCGTGTCCAGCCCGCTCCAGAACGACGCCGGCACGCCGATGCGCAGGCCGGCGAGCGGCAACGCGCGGGCCTGCGGCGTGCCGGTGATCACGGCGTCGAGCAGCGCGACGTCGGCGACCGTGCGGCCCATGGGCCCGATCGTGTCGCGCGTGTGGCTGATCGGGACGACCGCGTTCGTGTCGGTGTAGCGGCGCTGCGCGCCGCCGTTGCCGACCGACGGGCGCAGCCCGACGACGCCGCACAGCGCGGCCGGCACGCGGGTCGATCCGCCGGTGTCGGTGCCCAGGCCGCTGGTGACGATGCGCGCGGCGATCGATGCCGCGGTGCCGCCCGACGAACCGCCCGGGATGCGCGTGCGGTCGTACGGATTGCGGACCGGCCCGGCGAACGGGCTCAGGTTGGTGCTGGTGATGCCGAACGCGAGCTCGTGCAGGTTGCTCTTGCCGAGCACGATCGCGCCAGCGTCGATC
>DASYCA010000241.1:0-5056 GCA_036500445.1 Burkholderiaceae bacterium
GCGCGCATCTGCCACGCGCACCCGTCGCTGGCCGAAGCCACGAAGGAGGCCGCACTGGCGGTCGACAAGCGCACGCTGAACTTCTGATCCGGTCCACGGCACCCGTGCTCGTCCGCGCCCTCTACGAACGCACGCTGGCCGAGCGCGGGTACACGGCCGATCCGGCCCAGCTGCGCGCGCTCGATTCGCTCGAGCGCTGCGAGAACGAATGGGCCGACTACAAGGCGCGGCGCGGCAATGCGCTGACCAAGCTGGTGGTGCGTCCGCCGATCCCGCGCGGCGTCTACATGTACGGCGGCGTCGGGCGCGGAAAAAGCTTCCTGATGGATTGCTTCTTCAACGCGGTGCCGCTGCAGCGCAAGACGCGGCTGCATTTCCACGAGTTCATGCGCGAGGTGCACCGCGAGCTGGCCGAGCTGCAGGGCACCGTGAACCCGCTCGACGAGCTCGGCAAGCGCATGGCGCGGCGCTACCGGCTGATCTGCTTCGACGAGTTCCACGTCGCCGACATCACCGACGCGATGATCCTGCACCGGCTGCTGGCCGCGCTGTTCGAGAACCGCGTCAGCATCGTCACGACCTCGAACTTCAAGCCCGACGACCTGTACCCGAACGGGCTGCACCGCGACCGCATCCTGCCCGCGATCGAGCTGCTGAAGGACAAGCTCGAGGTCATCAGCGTCGACAACGGCACCGACTACCGCCAGGTCACGCTGGCCCAGGTCGGCCTGTACCAGACGCCGCTGGACGCGGCCGCCGAAGTCGCGATGACCGACGCGTTCGAGCGCCTCGCCGAGGCGCGCGACGAGCCGCCGGTGCTGAACATCGAGCACCGCGAACTGACCGCGCGCCGGCGTGCCGGCGGCATCGTCTGGTTCGACTTCAAGGAGCTGTGCGGCGGCCCGCGCTCGCAGAACGACTACCTCGAGCTGGCGAGCCAGTTCCACACGCTGCTGCTGTCCGGCGTGCCGCAGATGGCGCCGCGCAACGCGTCAGAAGCCCGCCGCTTCACCTGGCTGGTCGACGTGCTGTACGACCGGCGCGTGAAACTGATCATGTCGGCCGCGGTCGAGCCCGAGCTGCTGTACACCGAAGGGCCGCTCGCGCACGAGTTCCCGCGCACCGTGTCCCGCTTGCGCGAGATGCAATCGGCGGAGTTTCTTGCGCTGTCGCGCCGCGAGGTCGACACTTCGCTGACATGAGGATCCGTCCCGGCCTTCGCCTGTTGCTGCTGCTGCTCGCCGCCGGCTGCACCGCGTTCGGCGCGGCGCAGGCCCAGGCGCAGAGCGAACGCGCGCGCATCGCCGCCGAGCGCGCCGCGGCGAACGCGCGCTTCGCGGACCAGGACCGCGCCTGCCAGCAGAATTTCGTCGTGACCTCCTGCGTCGACGCGGCCCGCAAGGAGCAGCGCCTGACGCTGACGCGGCTGCATCGGGCCGAGCTGGTGCTGGACGACGCCGAACGGCGCGAAGCCGCGGCGCACCACCGGCAGGAGCTCCAGGAGCGTGCCGCGGCGCAGGACGCGCGCGCGAGCGAGCCGGCGCCCGCGCAGCCGAGCGCGGGCGCTCGCACGCCGGCCGAGCCGAATTCGCCCGCGACGCCGCATGGCCACGCCGCCGCCGAGCCCAACCCGGCCGCGCCACGCCCGAAGGGCCCGGCGTCGTCGCCCGCCGAACGGCAGGCCGAGGAACAGCGCAACGAGCAGCGTTTTACCGAGCGGGCGCGGGCCGCGCAGGAACATCGCGAGGCGATCGAGCGGCGCAATGCGAAGCGGGCCAGCGAGGGCAAGGTGCCCCAGCCGCTGCCGATGCCGGCCGCCGGGACGGCCGCGCCGCGTTCGTCCGCCAGCGGCGCGTCCGCGCCCTGAGCGGCTGCGGGATCAGGGCAGCGCGTCGACCCGCACCATCGCGAGCGACAGGTTGTCGCCGCCTCCGCGGGCCCGCTGGCGTGCCTTGCTGACGAGCATCTCGCTCGCTTCGCGCGCCGGCAGCGCGTGCAGGATCGCGCCCAGCTCGCGAGGAGTGAAGTAGTGCCACAGGCCGTCGCTGCAGGCCATCACGGTATCGCCGATCTCGAGCTGGTCGATGTGGCTCAGCGTCAGCGGCGGGTCCTGGCTGGTGCCCAGGCAACCGGTCAGCAGGTTCGATTGCGGGTGCGAATTGGCCTCGTCCTCGGTGATCTGGCCTTCGTCGACGAGGCGCTGCACATACGAATGATCGATCGAGCGGCTGACCATGTCGGCGCCGCGGAAGTGATAGACGCGCGAATCGCCGGCGTGGATCACGTCGCACTCGCGGCTGGGGCTGATCAGGAACGCGGCGACGGTGCTGTGCGGCTCTTCCTCGGAGGTGATCGCGGTGAGCTTGATCATCAGGTGTGCTTCCAGCACCAGCTGGCGCAGCGTCTCGGCCGGGTCGTCGCGGCTCGGCGCGTAGCGCTCGAACAGTTGATTCGCCGTCAGCAGCACTTGGTCGGCCGCCTTGCGACCGCCGCTCTTCCCGCCCATGCCGTCGGCCAGCACGCCCAGCATGCAACCGGGCACGCGGTCATGCGGCAGGATCTCGACCTGGTCTTGCTGGTAGGCGCGGTCTCCGCGGTGGATGCCGGTGGTGGCAGTCAGTCGGAAACCCGCGGTCGCTGTGCTCATGGCCGAAAACTATAATCGCTTTGTTTGCAACCACCCTGCCTAAAAACGCACACAACCCGCATCGCCGGCGCGCCCCGATGGACCTGAATCTGCATTCCCTGCCGCGCCGCCTGATCGAGTTGCGAATCGAGCACGCCGACCTCGACAACCTGATCGACCAGGCCACGCTGACCCTGCCCGAAGACGAGCTCAGCCTGCGCCGATTGAAGAAGCGTCGGCTGTTGCTGCGCGACCAGATCGCGCGATTGGAAGCGGAGCTTGATCCGCCGGAACCCGCGTGAAGTGATGACGACCCCTCGTCGAGAGTACTCGCCGATCCCCCGAGGGGATGCGGCCCGGCTTGGGGCGGCCCGGCGCTCGTCCCGCGTGCCGTTTCATCAATGAGCGAACTTACGAACGCCGTCACGGCGGCCTTCGCGCGCGGTGGCGCGCTGGCGCAGGCCGATGCGAACCATGTCGAGCGCGAGGTGCAGCTGCGCATGGCGCTGGGCGTCGCGCAGGCGATCGAGGAGCGCAGCGCGCTCGTCGCCGAGGCCGGCACCGGCGTCGGCAAGACCTTCGCGTACCTGGTGCCGACACTGCTCAGCGGCGCGCGGGCGCTCGTCAGCACCGCCACCAAGAGCCTGCAGGACCAGCTCTTCCTGCGCGACATCCCGCGCCTGCGCGATGCCTTGAAGCTGCCGGTGTCGGTCGCGCTGCTGAAAGGCCGCAGCAGCTACCTGTGCCTGCACCGGCTGAACCAGGCACGCCAGGCCGAGACGCTGCCGGACCGCTGGGCCGCGCGCACGCTCGCGAAGGTCGAGCAGTGGTCGCACCGCACGACCAGCGGCGACCTGGCCGAGCTCGAGGGCCTGGACGAGCGCAGCAGCGTGATCCCGCTGGTGACCTCGTCGCGCGAGAATTGCCTCGGCCAGGAGTGCCCGCAGTTCCGCCAGTGTCACGTCGTGAAGGCGCGCCGCGAGGCGATGCTGGCGGACATCGTCGTCGTCAACCACCACCTGTTCTTCGCCGACATGGCGCTGCGCGACACCGGCGTGGCCGAGTTGCTGCCGAGTGTGGAGGTCGCGCTGTTCGACGAGGCCCATCAACTGACCGAGGCCGGCGTGCAGTTTCTGGGCACGACCGTGAGCACCGCGCAGGTCATCGATTTCGCGCGCGACCTGCTCGGCGCGGGCCTGCAGCAGGCGCGCGGCCTGGCGCCATGGCAGGAGCTCGCCGGCGCCTGCGACCGCGCGGCGCGCGAGCTGCGGCTCGCCGCGGTCGGCTCGCTCGGCACGCTGCGCGGCACGATCAAGCTGCGCTGGGCCGAGCGTGCGGGCAAAGAGGAGTTCGGTGCCGCGCTCGAGGGCGTCGCGCAGACCTGCGATGCGGCCATCGCCGGTTTGAAACTCGTCACCGACAGCTCGCCGGATTTCGTCAAGCTGCTCGACCGTGCGCTGCAGATCGCCGCGCTCGCACGCAGCTTCAGGGTCCCGGCCGAGGACGGCAACGTGCGCTGGATCGACGTCTCGCCGCACCAGGCGCGGCTGGTCGAATCGCCGTTGGACATCCGCGACGCGCTGCGCGAGCAGATGGCCGAATCGCCCAAGGCCTGGGTCTTCACGTCCGCGACCCTGGGCGACGACGAGCGGCTCAGCTGGTTCACCGAATCGGCCGGCCTGACCGACGCGCGCACCTTGCGGCTGGGCAGCCCGTTCGACTACCCGGCGCATGCGCGCCTTTATGTGCCGCGCGGCTTCCCGAAGCCGAACGAGCCCGACCACGCGGCGTCGGTCGCGGTCCTCGCGGCGCGCTGCGCGCGCGCGCTGGGCGGCCGCACCTTCGTGCTGACGACGACGCTGCGCGCGCTGCAAAGCGTCGGCGAACGGCTGCGCGCCGAGTTCGAGGCCGAGGGCGACACGATCCAGGTCCTGATGCAGGGCCAGATCCCGAAGCGCCAGCTGATGCAGCAGTTCCTGGCCCAGCCGCGCTCGGTGCTGGTCGGTTCGCAGAGCTTCTGGGAGGGCATCGACGTGCCGGGCGATGCGCTGCAGTGCGTGCTGATCGACAAGCTGCCGTTCCCGCCGCCGAACGACCCGCTCGTCGAGGCGCGGGTCAAGCGGCTCGAAGGCGAGGGGCGAAATCCGTTCGCCGACTACTTCGTCGCCGAGGCGGCGGTGTCGCTGAAGCAGGGCGCGGGGCGATTGATCCGCAGCGAGACCGACCGCGGGCTGCTGGTCGTCTGCGACCCGCGCATGGCGGGGATGAACTACGGCAAGCGGCTGCGCGAGGCGCTGCCGCCGATGACGCCGCTGGCCACCGAGGCCGAGGCGCTGGCCTGGCTGCGCACGCTCGCGACCGACGCGCTGCCGTTCTAGGCCCCGCCGGGCAGACGCGTCACCAGACCTGCCACCAGGGCTTCTTCTTCGT
>DASYCA010000242.1:0-6552 GCA_036500445.1 Burkholderiaceae bacterium
CCCGTACGCTAGACACGGCAGCTGCCGGCGTGCCCGACACCGCCGTGGGAACCGACGTCGACACCGAGCACGCGGCCTGGCTCGCGGCGCGCTCCCGGCGCCTGTGGCGCGGGCGCATCCTGCCGGCACTCGGGATCATCGGCCTGCTCGTGCTGTGGTGGGCCGTCGTCAAGTTCTTCGGCGTGAAGCCCTTCATCGCGCCGTCGCCGGGTCTGGTGCTGGAGACGATGTGGGCCAAGCGCGAGGTGCTGCTCGCCAATCTGCTGCCCACCGCGATGGAGGCCGCGGGCGGCTTCCTGCTCGGCAACCTCGCGGCGATCGGGGTCGCGACCGTGTTCGTGCACAACAAGACCTTGCAGGACATCTTCTTTCCGGTCGTGCTGATGTTCAACGCGATCCCGGTCGTCGCCAAGGCGCCGATCCTGGTGCTGATCATGGGCAACGGCATGGAGCCGAAGATCACGATCGCGGCACTCGTGTGCTTCTTCCCGACGCTGGTGAACACCGTGCGCGGCCTGGAATCGGTCAATCCGCAGGCGATGGAGCTGATGCGCGTGCTGTCGGCCAGCAAGACCGAGATCTTCTTTCGCCTGCGGCTGTTCAACGCGCTGCCCTACCTGTTCTCGGCGCTGCGGATCGCCGCGTCGATGTGCGTCATCGGCGCCGTGGTCGGCGAGTGGGTGGGGGCCAATGTCGGGGTCGGGGCCATGATCATCCAGGCCACCTTCAACTTCGACTCGGCCCTGCTGTACTCCGCGATCGTGATGAGCGCCACGCTGTCGGGCAGCTTCTTCCTGGTGGTCACGCTGGTCGAGCGCTGGGTGATCCGCTGGCAGCCGGACGACGCGCACTGACCCGGCCCGTGTCGGGCCCCCGCATTCATCGAGGAGAAAGAAATGAGCCGAATCGGCGACATGATTCAAGAGCCTGCCTGCGACGTCCGCGTCGCGGCGGAGGCGGACGTGGTGGTGGTCGGCGGCGGCCCGGCCGGCCTGTCGGCCGCGTTCGCCGCCGCGCGCAACGGCGCGCGCGTCACGCTGCTGGAGCGCTACAACCACCTGGGCGGCCTGGCCTCCGGCGGCATGGTCCTGGTGCTCGACGACATGTGGGACAGCCACCTCGGCGAGATCTCCGTGCGCGGCACCTGCCTGGAGATGATCGACCGGATGGCCTCGCTGGGCCTGGCGTCGTTCCCGAAGCAGAACGAGTGGGGCACGGCCCCGAGCTCGGTCGAGCGCTGGGCGCGCTGGGGCACGTTCGACTTCCACAGCAAGGAGAAACCGCACCCGATCTGCTTCGCGGCCGCATTCGACCCGGACGCCTGGAAGCGCGTCTCGATGGAGATGGTCAAGTCGCTCGGCATCGAGCTGCGGCTGCACTCCTGGTTCTCCAGGACGCTGGTCGAAGACGGCCGGGTCCGAGGCGTGATCTGCGACACCAAGAGCGGTCGCGAAGCGATCCTCGGCAAGGTCGTGATCGACGCCAGCGGCGACCTGGACGTGGCCGCCTCGGCCGGTGCGCCGCACATCGGCGGCAGCTACATCGTCACGACCGTGTTCCGCCTCGGCGGCGTCGACACCATCGAGGCCGAACGCTTCGAGCGCGAGGAGCCTGAGGCCTTCGACCTGCTCGACCGCCAGATCAAGCGGCTGCTGGGCGGGAGCTGGGCCTACTGGTGGCTCAAGACGCCGCTGCCGGGCGTGGTCTGGTGCAACTGCCCGCACATGCCGGGGCTGGATCCGCTGAAGGTCGAAGACCTCACGCGCGCCGAAGTCGATGGCCGGCGCATCGTGCACCAGGCGATCGAGCTGGTGCGCGCCAAGCTGCCGGGCTTCAAGAGCTGCTTTCTGGTCGACATGGCGCCGCAGACCGGCGTGCGCCAGACCCGGCTGCTCGAGGGCGAGTACGTGATGAGCAAGGAAGACGTCGCGCAGCGCGTCCGCTTCGCCGACAGCGTGGCGCGCGGCCGCGACTATTACTACCCGTACCGCTCGCTCGTGCCGCGCGGCGTCGAGAACCTGCTGGTCGCCGGGCGGCACTATTCGTCGACCTCGTCGGCGCAGAAGATGTCGCGCGAGATTCCGCCCTGCATGGCGATGGGCGAGGCCGCGGGCGTGGCCGCGGCGCTGTCGATCAACGCCGGCGTGGCGGTGCGCGATGTCGACGTGAGCCAGGTCCAGCGGACCCTGCGCGCGCAAGGTGCGGACCCGGGCGATCAGACCGGCGCAAACCCCGACGTACCGGCGCTGGCGCTGCCGCGCTCGGCCGAGAAGGTGGCCGCATGAGCACGAACACGAGCACGAGCGCGACGGGCGCCGGCAGCGCCGGGCTCCCGCTCGACGGCGTTCGCGTCATCGACTTCACGCAGGTGATGATGGGGCCGGTGTGCACGCAGATGCTGGCCGACCACGGCGCCGACGTGATCAAGATCGAGCGCAAGGGCTCGGGCGATCTGAGCCGCTCGACCTTCGAGCCGGTGGCGGGCAACGACAACCCGATCTTCTGCAGCCTGAACCGCAACAAGCGCAGCGTCGAGATCGACCTGCGCGACGCCCAACAGATGGCGCTCGTGAAGGCGCTGATCGCGGACGCCGACGTGGTGACGAACAACTTTCGCGCCGGCGTGATGGAACGGCTGGGCCTGGGCTTCGACGATTGTCTGCGTCTGAACCCGCGCATCGTCTACGCGGTCGGCACCGGCTTCGGCGAAACCGGCCCGTACGCCCACAAGGGCGGTCAGGACGTGCTCGCCCAGGCGGTGACCGGCGTGATGGCGCGCCGCGCCGACGACGACGTGCCGGTGTCGATCTACCCGACCGCGCTGGCCGACTACACCGCCGGCATGCACATGGTGCAGGGCATCCTGTTCGCGTTGCTGCAGCGCGAGAAGACCGGGGCCGGGCAGAAGGTCAGCGTCTCGCTCTACAACTCGATGTTGTCGATGCAGATGCAGGAGGCCGCGATGATCATGATGGCCGACTCGGAGGTCAACTGGGCCGCGATGCCGCTGTGCGGCGTGTTCCAGACCCAGACCGGCGCGCTGGTGCTGGTCGGCGCGTTCAAGGCGAACCCGCTGCGCGACATCTGCGCGGCGCTGGAGATCCCCGACCTGTCCGCCGACCCGCGCTTCGACTCGCTGCCGCAGCAGTTCAAGCACCGGCCCGAACTGCAGCGCACCTTCCGCGAACGCTTCGCGACCAACACGCGCGAGCACTGGCTGGCGCGGCTCGAGGAGCAGGATTTGCTGTCGGCGCCGGTGCGCGACATGCGCGAGGCCCTGGTCGATCCGCAGACCCTGCACAACGGCATCCTGCTCGAAGGCACGGCCGACAACGGCCAGTCGCTGCGCTTCATCGGCAGCCCGATCGGCCTGTCCGGCGCCGCGACCGGCTTGCGCCGCCCGCCGCCCAAGCTCGGCCAGCACACGGCGGAGGTCCTGGCCGAAGCGCAACGCCTGGCCGACGGAGCCGCATCGTGAGCGTGCGGCTGTCGATCGCCGACCACGTCGCGACGGTCAC
This sequence comes from Burkholderiaceae bacterium, assembly GCA_036500445.1. Classification (GTDB taxonomy): domain Bacteria; phylum Pseudomonadota; class Gammaproteobacteria; order Burkholderiales; family Burkholderiaceae_C; genus LMDS01. Next base: position 3,519 of record DASYCA010000242.1, read on the forward strand.
GATCGACCGCGCGGAGGTGCTGAATGCCATCGACCTCGCCGCCGAAGCCGAGCTGCAGCGCATCTGGAGTCAACTGGAAGCGGACGACGACGTCCGCCTGGTCGTGCTGACGGGCGCCGGCGATCGCGCCTTCTGCGTCGGCGCGGACCTGAAGAACCCCTCGGTCAAGGGCGTGGACTACTGGGCCGCGTCGCGCGTCGGCGGCTTCGGCGGCATCGCGCTGCGCGAGACCTTGAACGTGCCGGTGATCGCGCGCGTCAACGGCTTCGCGCTCGGCGGCGGCTTCGAGATGGTGCTCGGCTGCGACATCGTCGTGGCCTGCGAAGAGGCCAGCTTCGGGCTGCCCGAGGCGCTGGTCGGGCGCATGCCGCTCGACGGCGGGATGACGCTGCTGCAGCGCCAGATCCCGTTCCGCCAGGCGATGGGGATGATGTTGACCGGCCAGCGCATCAAGGCGGCGCGGGCGCTGGAGCTGGGCCTGGTCAACGAGGTGGTGGCCCGCGCGGAGCTGGACGCCGCCGTCGCGCGCTGGACGGCGTCGATCCTCGCGTGCGCCCCGCTGTCGCTGAAGGCGATCAAGCAGGTCGTGCGCCAGACCGGGACCTTGTCGCCGGCACAGGCGCAGGCAGCGCGCCTGCCGGCGCTGGTGGCCGCGTTGCAGTCCGACGACGCCGACGAAGGCGTGCTCGCGTTCCAGCAGAAGCGCAAGCCGCTGTGGCGCGGACGCTAAGACGCTGCCGTGGCCTACGTCATCACCAGCGCCTGCATCGACGTCAAGGACGGGGCCTGCGTCAAATGCTGCCCGGTGGACTGCATCTACACCGGCGGGCGCACGCTGTACATCCATCCCGACGAGTGCATCGACTGCGGCGTCTGCCTGTCGGCCTGCCCGACCGAGGCGATCTACGAAGACCGGCGGCTGCCCGCCGCATTGCAGCCCTTCATCGCGATCAACCGGGAGTTCTTCGAACCCCAGGTGAGCAAGCTCGGCTCGCCCGGTGGCGCGGCCGACGTGCCGGCCCTGACCTGCGATCATCCGGCCATCGCTGCCTGGCCGGTGCAAGGGGCAACGGCCGAGTGAGCAGCGTCCCCTCCGTCGAATAGCCGCCGCTCATGCATGCCAGTGTCCTGAAGTATTTCGTCGAAGTGGCCCGTTGCGGGTCCGTGCGCAAGGCCTCCGAGAACCTGTACGTCGCCGCGAGTGCGATCAACCGGCAGATCATCAAGCTCGAAGACGAGCTCGGGGGCGAGCTGTTCGACCGCATGCCCAGCGGCATGCGGCTCAACCCGGCCGGCGAGCGGCTGCTGCGCCACATCCAGACGACCCTGCACGATTTCCAGGTGATGCGCACCGAGCTGGACGCGCTGAAGGGCGAGCGCACCGGGCATGTCAAGGTGGCCTCGATGGACTCGCTGTTCGTCGATTTCCTGCCCTCGGCGATCGAGGAATTCTCGGAGATCTATCCGGCGGTGACGTACACGACGGCGTCGTTCCAGCCGATGGACGTCGTGGCGCAGCTTCAGTCGGGCCGGGCCGACGTGGGGCTCACGTTCGTCGGCCGCCTGCCCGCCGGCATCGCGGCGGTCGCGTTGGCCACGCTCCCCGCGGGCGTCGTGATGGCCGCCGGCCATCCGCTGGCCGAGAAGCCCGCGATCAGCCTGGCCGAGTGTGCCCGGGTGCCCTTCATCCGCTCGATCGGCCAGTCGCCGATCGGCAGCACGATGTCGCGCGAGTTCGCGCAGTTCTGGGACGACGTCGAGCCGGTGATCACGTCGAGCTGGACCGGCATGATCAAGCGCCTGATCATCGCCGGCAAGGGCATTTCCTTCTTCTCGAAGATCGCCTTCATCGACGAGCTCAAGCGCGGCGATGTCGTGTGGCGGCCGTTCGACCTTCCGGAGCTGAACGAGCTGAAGGTCGGCATCCTCGTTCCGAGTCACCGTGCGCTGCCGCACGTGACGCAGACCTTCGTGGGGCGCATGGAAAAGCGCCTTCGGCAACTGGAGGCGGTCGCCGCGAGCCTCTGACGGACGCTCGCGAATTCTTCGGCGTGGTGAAGAGCGCCTACGTCGCGCCGGCTTGACCCATCGTCCGTGCGTGCATGGCCACGGGGTCGTGCGCCAGGTAGGTGACGCGCACGCCGCCTTCTTCGAGGATGGCGCTCGAGTACTGAAAGCCGGGCCCCCAGACCGGATCGGAGAAGTCCGGCGGCAGCGTGAAGAGCGAGGCGACACCCGACTGGACGATCGCGCGGGCGCATTCGGCGCAGGGATGAAAGGTGGCGACCAGCGTCGCGCCGGCCGTCGAATGGCCGGCCCGCGCGGCGGCAAAGAGCGCGTTGCGCTCGGCATGCTCGATCCACAGCAGGCGCTGCGGATCGGCGTGACGCGATTCGAGATCTCGCACGCCGGCGGGAAAGTCGTTGCATGCGGTGAGCGTGGTCTGCTGATCGGCCAGCACCAGCACCGCGCCGACCTTGCGTGGCCGCCCCGGGCTCTTGTTGGCCGCCGCGACCGCCAGTTCCACCAGTTGTTCGACGTCCATGGAGACCCTCGTATCAGATCCAGCGCGAGCGCATGATGGCACGCCTAGAACTTGACCCGGATGCCGGCGGTCAACGCGTTCTGGCTTCGGGTGGACGAGGCGCTCAGGGAGTAGATCCAGGCCTGGGTCGCGCTGCCGCCGGCACGCTGATAGTTGTCGACGAGGTAGAAATCGACATAGCGGTTGATGAAGTAGTCGACGCCGAGGTTGATCTGCTTCCAGTTCGGCTGCGCCCCGGTCGAGTACGCGCCCTTGGTATACATGAACGCCAGGCCGGCGAGCAACTTCGGCGTGAGGTACATCGTCCCGAAGACCTCGGCGTTCTTCAGCTTCAGGCCGCTGCCGTCGAGGTACGCGAAATGCACGTCCGAGAAGTCGCCGGTCAGCGTGTAGCGGCCGAGCGTGTAGGAGGCGCCGGCGACGGCCATGGTGTGCCTGGAGACGCCCGCCTTGGCGGCGGTTGCGCTGGTGATGAAAGGCGAACTGAAA
>DASYCA010000243.1:0-11470 GCA_036500445.1 Burkholderiaceae bacterium
GCCTTTCACCCGCTCACTGCTCAGGTCGTGCGGGGCCGGCGTGATCAGCGACAGTCCGCTATGCGCCGCAAGCCGTCACCGCAGCGCGCTGATCCAGTCGCAGCGCAGCCAGTGCCGACGGTGCAGGCTGCGGCGCAGCGCGACGTACAGGCCCGGCAGGAACAGCACGCTCGCACAGGCGATCTCGGCCCAGCCGAGCTGCAGCAGGAAGGCGGTCGGGGCGCCGACCCAGCCGAGCAGCCAGACCGTCAGCACCGCGTCCCAGACGTTGCGCTCGACCGGCTTGCGGCCATGCTGGCCATGCCAGACCTTCAGTGCATGGAATTGGCGCAGTCGCATCGTCGGTGCCTCCGCGGTCCCACTGTACGGGGCGAAGGCAACCGCGCCAACCCCCAGTTTGGCACGCGGGCTCAGGGCGGCAGCGTGCCCGGCAGCAGGATGCTGCGGTCGACCTTGCGGATGTCGGTGTGGCCGCAGAAGGCCATCGTGATCTCGAGCTCCTTCGCGATGATCTCGAGCGCCTTGGTCACGCCGGCCTCGCCCATCGCGCCCAGGCCGTAGAGGAAGGAGCGGCCGATCAGCGTGCCGCGGGCGCCGAGCGCGACGGCCTTCAGCACGTCCTGCCCGGAGCGGATGCCGCCGTCCATCCAGACCTCGATCATCTTGCCGACCGCCTGCGTGATCTGCGGCAGCGCGTTGATGCTGGAGGAGGCGCCGTCGAGCTGGCGCCCGCCGTGGTTCGACACGATCATCGCGTCGGCACCGCTCTCGACCGCGAGGCGCGCGTCCTCTTCGTCCATGATGCCTTTGAGGATCAGCTTGCCGCCCCAGCGCTTCTTGATCCACTCGACGTCGTTCCAGTCGAGCTTGGGGTCGAACTGCTCGCGCGTCCAGGTGGACAGCGAGCTCATGTCGCTGACGCCCTTGGCGTGGCCGATCAGGTTGCCGAAGCCGTGGCGCTTGGTGCCGGCCATGCCCAGGCACCAGCGCGGTTTCGTCATCAGGTTCAGGATGTTCTTCAGCGTCGGCTTGGGCGGCGCCGTCAAGCCGTTCTTCAGGTCCTTGTGGCGCTGGCCGAGCACCTGTAAATCGAGCGTGAGCATCAGCGCGCTGACGCCCGCGGCCTTCGCGCGGTCCATCAGCCGCTCCATGAAATCGCGGTCGCGCATCCAGTAGAGCTGGAACCAGAACGGCGTCTTGGTCGCGCCGGCGATGTCTTCCAGCGAGCAGATGCTCATCGTGCTGAGCGTGAACGGGATGCCGAATTTCTTCGCCGCGAGCGCGCCCAGGATCTCGCCGTCGGCATGTTGCATGCCGGTCAGGCCGGTCGGCGCGATCGCGACCGGCATCGCCGTCTCGATGCCGGCCATCGTGGTGCGCAGCGTGCGGTTCTCCATGTTGACGGCGACGCGCTGGCGCAGCTTGATCTTCTGGAAATCGCTTTCATTGGCGCGGTAGGTGCCTTCGGTCCACGAGCCGGAGTCGGCGTAGTCGTAGAACATGCGCGGCACGCGCTTTTCGGCGAGCACGCGCAGGTCTTCGATGTTCGTGATCACGGGCATGGGGGTCGTCTCCGGTCTCGGGGCTTGTTGTTCATGGTCGACCGCGATGCTAGCGGGGCGCGCGGGCGGCGGCCCGGAAAGATTTTCAAGCGCGGCCCGAAAGCGGGGCGCTCGCCGGCTCGACGAGCGCGAGCGACTCGGCCGCGACCTGCGCGCAGACTTCGGCGAGCCAGCGCGCGAAGCGCTCGGCCGCGCCGCCCGGCGCGTGCGGCATCAGGTAGTACTGGTTCAGCGGCCGCACCCGCACGCCGAACGGCAGCGCGACCAGCGCGCCGCTGGCGAGCCAATGGCGCGCGAGGCTGGGCCGCGCGAGCGCGACGCCCTGGGCGCTGACCGCGGCCTCCAGCGTCATGCCGAGGTCGACGAATTTCGGTCCCTGCGCCGGCTCGGGCCAGGCCAGCCCGGCGGCGGCGAACCACGGCGCCCAGGGTTCGAGCGGTGTGCGCAGCAGCGGCGCGTGGGCGAGGTCGCCCGGCCGGCGCAGCGGCGCCAGGCGCGCGAGCAGCGCGGGCGCGGCCAGCGGCAGCACGATGTCCTCCATCAGCGGCGTGCCGCCGGCAGCGACGGCGTCGCCGTGGCGCACTTCGACGTCGGCGTCGGAGTGGCCGGCGTCCAGGTACGGGATCGACAGCAGGACCTCTAGCTCGACCTGCGGCTGTGCGCGCGTGAAGGTCTCGAGGTGGGGCACCAGGATCTGGCGCGCGAAGGTCGGCGTCGCGGTGACGCGCAGCCGCTCGCTGTGCGGCTCGAGGCGCCGGTGCAGCGGCACCGCGGCGAGCAGCGCGAGCGCGGCGCCGACTTGCGCGAGGTATTCCTTGCCGGTGGCGGTCAGCACGAGCGCCTTGGCGCCGCGCGTGAACAGCACCGTGCCGAGCAGCTCCTCGACCGTCGCGACGCGCTTGGCGACGGCGCTCGCGGTGATGTTCAACTCGTCGGCGGCGCGCTCGAAGCCGCCGAGCCGGGCCGCGGTCTCGAAGGCGCGCAAGCCGTCGATGGACGGCAGGCGCAGAGCGGGCGAGGGCATCGTCAGATCATATCCGCGCCGCGCGGCACCGTGCCGAGCGAGGGGTTCCGTCTAGGGCGCGTTGACGATCTCGCGGTGCATCGGCGCGAGCTTCGCGAGCAGCTTGTTCTGGGCCGTGAACGGGATGCCCTGCGCGTCCAGGCTCTGCTGCAGCACCTCGACCAGCGCATTGAAATTGGACTTGGTGATGTCCTGGCCTTCGTGGACCTTCTTCATGTCCTTGCCCTTGAAGGTGCACGGGCCGCCGGACACCTCGCAGAGCTGGTCCGCCAGCTGGGACTTGAAGACCTTCTGGTCAACGTCCTTGAAGAACGGGTTCATGCGCGGGTCGGCGAGCAGCCGCGTCATGAAGTCGTCGGTCAGCTTCACGAGGCCGGGCTGGCCCCCGAGCTGCCGGTACAGCGCGTCGTCGGTCGGCGGCGCGGTCTGCGCGAACGAGGCGGCGGCATGCGCCGCGAACACGGTGGCGAGGAGCCACTGCCTGAGCTTCATGGGGCGGTCCCTCAATACGCGAGTTGAGCCGACAGGTAGCCGCCGGTCTGGTGTTCGTGGCCGACGATGTTGCCGAGGTCGACGTACGCGGCGGTGATCGAGACGTGCTTGCTCGGCGCCCACGCGATGAACAAGTCCTGCCAGGCGTCTTCCTTGAACGCTCTACCGGCGAACGCGAGGTTGTTCGGCTTCGCGCGGTATTCGGCGCCGATCGCAACGCGCTTGTTCAGCAGGTAGGCCAGCGAGACCTCGGGCTCGAGGTGGTAGCCGCTGCTGTCGGCCGATCCGAAGCCGAGCAGGCCGTTCTGGTTCGCCTGGGTCGCGCGCAGCGTGCCGTTGACGAGGATGCCGGGAGCGAGGAAGAGCTTGGTCGCGCTGATGTAGAGATCGACGCCGTCGCGCTTGGCCGAGACCGAATCGAGCACGCCGCCGACGGCCGCGCCGGGGTCGACGCGCTTCCACTCGAGGCCGGCGGCGATCTGCGGCATCCAGCGGTCCGAATCGAGCACAGCGTCGCCGGCGAGTTTCACTTTCACGCCGACGATGTCGAGTTTCAGGATCGCGTCGGGGACGACGACGCTGGCGTTGAATTCCTGGCGCGCGAGCGAAAACTCGACGCGGTCCTTGATGCCGACGGCCGCGCCGTAGGTCGTCAGGCCGTAGTCCTGGGTCGTCGCGCGGGTGACGAACGCGGTCGCGCCGATCTCGCCGTCGGTCGCGTAGCTGCCGGTGACGGCCCACGGGCTCAGGCCGCCGCCGGCGGCGCCGTCGATGCTGGAGACGCCGCCGGTCAGCAGCAGCTTGCCGTTGCCGTCGCCGTGCGGGAAGGTCTGCGCCTGGGCCGCGCCGGCCAGCAGGAAAGCGCCCAGCGCCGCGGCGCGGCCGTGCCGTCGTGTCATGGTGGGTGTCAAACGATTGTCAACTCACACCCATATCGGCGTGGCGCCGCGCCGCTTGAGGCGCGCTGGGGGCGCGTGCCGGCTAACCGAGGCCGTCGTCCAGCGCGGGCGCGCGGGTCAGGTCGGCGTCGACGTCCATCAGCACGCTGGCCAGGCTCAGTGCGCGCCAGAGGTGGGCGGGCATCTGCAGGATGGCGTCGGGCGTGCGGCCGCGCGCGATCCAGTCGCCGATCTGGGCCCGCTGCTCGGCGCTCAGCAGGTGGCGGTGGCGCATCTCGTCGAGTGTTTTCATGATGCCCTTCTCAGTGAACCCAGGTGGGGAGCGCCCAGCAGGTTTCAAGCCAGCTGGCCGGACTGCATCGATGCGATCGTGTCGCGGATCAGGTGGCCGGCGACCGAGAAGCGCGCCGGGATGACCGGCAGCGCGTCCAGCGCGAACCATTGTGCATGTTCGATCTCGCCCGCTTGCGGCACGATTTCGCCGCCGGTCCAGCGGGCGCTCACCGCGAGCATCAGGCTGTGGGGGAACGGCCAGCTCTGGCTGCCGTAGTAGCGCAGGTCGGTGACCGTCACCGCGACTTCCTCGGCGACCTCGCGGTGCACGCAGTCTTCGAGCGACTCGCCGGCCTCGACGAAGCCGGCGAGCGCGCTGTACATGCCGGGCGCGTAGTGCGGCGAGCGCGCCAGCAGCAGCTCGCCCGGGCGCCAGATCAACGCCATCATCGCCGGGCTGACGCGCGGATAGACGGTGTAGCGGCAGGCCGGGCAGACGCGCGAGCGCTCGCCCGGATGCAACTCGGTCGGGGTCGCGCAGACGCCGCAGAAGCGGTGCGTGCGGTCCCATTCGAGGACTTGCGCGGCGCGCCCGGCGAGGGCCGCCAGCGCCGGGTCGAAGGCCATCATCGCAGCCCGCAGCGGGACGCGCTTCCAGCCCGGCGGCGCCTCGGCGACGGCGCGAGCCCAGCTGTCCAGGCCGTCGAGGCGGCCGAGGTAGTGGTAATTCGGCCCGGCCGCGCTGGTCGTGCTGGTCGACGCCGCGACCGGCGCGCCGACCGGCCGCAGCGCGATCGCCTCGCCGTCGGGCACGAGCAGGTCGCGCTCGATGAAGTTCAGGACCCACGCGCTGGAAGAGGGTGCGTCCGGGACGAGGCTGGCGGGGGTGAACGGCATGGGCGGAATGGGCGGTGGGGGCACGTGATCATCCCTCAAGGTCGGCTTCGCTGCCGGCACGCGCGCTCAGTGCTCCGGCGGCAGCGCGTCGAACAGCGGCAGGTTGTAGTTCGCGGGCGGCTCGCGCGCCGCCAGCACCTCGGTGCCGGTGTGCAGCGGGGCGACCAGCTCGGCCAAGGTCGCCAGTGCGCCGGCGCGCACGCCGAGCAGGCGCAGCCGGCGGCTCAGGTCGACGCGCTTCAGGCACTCGCCGGCGGCGCGGCGGATCGTCTGCGCGTCCAGCGTGTGGGCCGGCAGGCTCAGGTCGCGCGTGACGATCTTGAAATCGTCGAAGCGCAGCTTGATGCCGATCGTGCGGCTCGCGTAGCCCTTGCGCGCGAGGTCGCCGGCGAGCTGCACGCACAGCTCGGTGAAGATCGCGCTCAACGTGGCGCGGTCGCGCACCGCGTGCAGGTCGCGCTCGAAGGTCGTCTCGCGGCTGATCGATTTCGGCTCGCTGAAGGTCACGACCGGGCGCTCGTCCAGCCCGTGCGAGGCGGCATGCAGCCAAGCGCCGTAGCTCTTGCCGAAGTGCTCGATCAACCATGCGGGGTCGGCCGCGGCGATGTCGCCGATCGTGTGCAGGCCGAAGCCGGCGAGCTTCTCGTTCGCCTTCGGGCCGATGCCGTTGACCTTTTTCGCAGCGAGCGGCCAGATGCGCGACTCCAGGTCCTGCGGGCCGAGCAGCGTCAGGCCGTCGGGCTTGTCGAGCTCGGAGCCGATCTTCGCGAGCAGTTTGTTGGGCGCGACCGCGACCGAGCAGCTCAGGCCGGTTGCGGCGCGCACGGCGTCCTTCAGGTCGCGGGCGGCCTGGCGGCCGGCGTCGTGCTGCGCGCCCGGCAGCTCGCTCAGGTCGATGTAGATCTCATCGACGCCGCGGTCCTCGACGACCGGCGCGAGCGCGCGCACCGCGGCCTTGAACAGGCGCGAATACTTTCGGTACTCGTCGAAATCGACCGGCAGCAGGATCGCGTCGGGCGCGAGCTGGGCCGCCTTCATCACGCCCATCGCCGAGAACACGCCGAGCGCACGCGCCTCGTAGGTGCTGGTCGTGATGACGCCGCGGCCGGTGTAGTCGCGCAGCAGTGCGTAGCGGCGGCTGCCGTCGGGCTGCAGCTCCGGCTGGTGGCGCCGCCCGCCGCCGATCACGACCGCCCTGCCGCGCAGGTCCGGATAGCGCAGCAACTCGACCGACGCATAGAACGCATCCATGTCGAGGTGGGCGATCAGGCGGCGAGGGCCCGCGGCGGCGGTCTGGGACACTGGACAAATATACAGCGCCGAGATGGTCGGGGCCAACTCGCTGATCACGGTTGAGCGAGGCCAAGGACGCCGGGGGACATGAGCGCAGCAGAGTACCCCGTCTGCCTGATCCCGCGCAAACCTTCGCAAGCGCAGTGCCGCCCTCAGGCCTGCAGCAGCGCGAATGGCTCTTCGGTCGTGTCGCGCAGCCCCAGCCAGGCGACGAACTCGGCGTTCGGCATCGGCCGGCCGAACAGGTAGCCCTGCATGTAGCCGACGCCGAGCGCGATCAGGCGGGCGCGCTGGGCCGGCGTCTCGACGCCTTCGGCGACGACGTCCAGGCCGAAGCAGCGCGCGACGTCGACCGTCGCCTTGATCAGCAGCTCGCCCTCGCCCGGCACGTCCTGCACGAACGAGCGGTCGACCTTGACGAGGCTGAGCGGCTGTTTCATCAGCGCGCTGAGCGAGGAATAGCCGGTGCCGAAGTCGTCGATCGCGAGCGTGACGCCCATCTCGCGCAGGTCGGCCAGCGTCTTCGAGACGCCGCCGCCGCCGGCCATCGGCAGGCTTTCGGTCAGCTCGATCACGAGCCGCGACGCCGGCAGCTTGGCAGCCGACAGCGCTTCGCGCACCTGCGCGACCAGCCGGCCCGAGCTGACCTGCAGCGCCGAGACGTTGACGCTGACCTTCGGCGGGTGGGCGCCCGGCCAGCGCGCGGCGTCCAGGCAGGCCTGGCGCAGGACCCAGCGACCGAGCGTGTGGATGTGGCCGCTCGCCTCGGCGACCGGGATGAACTCGCCCGGCGAGACCGCGCCCCACTTCGGATGGGTCCAGCGCGCGAGCGACTCGACGTGGGTCGCACTGCCGGTCTCGGCGCTGACGATCGGCTGGTAGGCGACCTCGATCTGGCCGAGATCGAGTGCGGCCGGCAGGCCTTGGGCGATCTGATGCTGGCGGCCGGCCTTCTTCGCCAGCGCGATGTCGAACACCCGCACGCGATCGTTGCCGCCGGACTTGGCCGCATAGACCGCGTGGTCGGCCGAGATCACCAGCGCCTCGGGCGTGCGGCCGTGCTCCGGCGCGATCGCGATGCCGATGCTGCAGCCGATCCGCACGACCCCCTTGTCGAGCCGGATCGGCAGGCACAGCGCGGCCCGCACCTGCTCGGCGATGATGCGCACCTGCTCGACCCTGCGGCCCATGCCGGGCAGCACGACGATGAATTCGTCGCCGCCCCAGCGCGCCGCGAAGCCGATCCGCGGCAGCGTCTCGCGCAGCCGGTCGGAGACGACGCACAGCACCTGGTCGCCGGCGAGGTGGCCGAACTGGTCGTTGACCTCCTTGAAATCGTCGAGGTCGAGGAACAGCAGCGCGAGCTCGCCGCCGCTGTCCTTGTCGTGCATCGGCGCGAGCAGCTCGGTCAGGTGGTCGTTGATGCCCTTGCGGTTCGGCAGCTTGGTCAGCGAATCGGTGACCGCCTGCTGCGCGAGCTCGCGGGAGCGGCCTTCGAGTGCCGCGGTGCGTTCGTCGATGCGCTGCTCCAGCCCGAGCTGGGCGCGCTCCATCAGGTTCCTGGCCTCGGCCGATTCCTTCATCAGGCGTTCGATCTGGCGGCGCTGCTCCTGTTCGACCCCCGCGAGGCGGTGGTTCTCGTCGGCGGCCGCCGCCGCATTGCGCCAATTGACGTGGGCGATGCGGATGCTGGAGCCGAGCGCGGCCAGCAGCACGCCCATCATCGCGCAGACGGCGGTGTTCGCGCCCTCGTTCGAATCGAACAGCCAGAGGCAGCCGGGCACGACCAGCAGCAGCGCCTGCAGCGCCGCACTGCGCGGCAGGCGCTGGCTCAGCGGCCGCGCCTCGGCGCTGGCGACGGCGATCGTCGCCAGCATCACGCTGATGCGCGCGCCCAGGCTCAGGCCCGCGAAAGTCAGCCAGGGCAGTGCGCCCCACAGCAGGGCATTGAGTGCGACGCCACCCAGGTAGCGGCGTGTCAGCGCGCTCGCGTCGGGCGGCAGGTTGGCCTGGCGCCAGTACATCGCGTGCAGCAGGCGCGCGCCGGTCACGGCCAGCATCGCGGCCAGCCAGGTCGAGGAGATCCGGCTGGTGCTGGCGAGATCGAGCGCCATCGACAGCATCAGTCCGAGCAACGCGGTCGCCGCCAGCGTCAGCGGCGCGGCGCGGTACAGCGCCGCGGAGGCGTCGTTGTCGGACCTCGTGCTGCGGGGCGGGAAGGCCTCGGCCGCGAGCGAGGTCACGCTCTCCAGCCACGCGCCGGTCGCACGCGGGGCCTTGCCGAGCAGGGCCCTCAGCACGAGGCCACGCCGCCACCCGGGCCGTGCAGGCCGGTGGCAACGAACGGGACGTGGACACAGGGCGGAATCATCGCAAGAGGCGGGCTCCGGGGCGGATGAGGCTCATGAGCTATCGGACAAGGTCTCAAAATGTTAATTCGGCCAGCCCCCCAGGAATACGTCCGGCACCGCGAGCGCCCCGGTGCAACGTGATTTCGACACGTGATGCCCCTCCTTGAGGGGGTGTGCCGATGCCATGGGCTCTTGGCGGCGCCGGGCCCGAGAGGGCTTCGGTGACAATCCTCACGAACTGGCGCCGAGGCCGCCGAGGAGCTGTTCAGTGCAGGGCACCGAGACCCGCAACGTCGATTCGCCGCAGATGCGCCAGGCCGGCAAGGAGTTGCTGTCGCTGGCGCTGATGGACGCGCGAAACCACAGCCTGCGCTGGTTCGCCGCCTTCGAAACGGCGCCGGGCGGGGTGGCGGCCGCGGCCTGGGCGCTGGGTCATGCCGGCTGGTTCCAGGAGCACTGGATCGCCCGCAACCTGCAGCGCCAGCGCGGCGAGCGCTGCGATGCGACCCACCCGAAGCTGGCGTCGATCCTGCCCGGCGCCGACGTGCTGTTCGGGACAAGGGGTGCGGTGCCGCTGCCCGACCCGCAGACGATCCGCCAGTACCTGGTCGACACGCTGGAGACGACGCTCGAACTGCTCGACGGCGCGGCCGAGGACGATGACGCGCTGTATTTCTACCGCCTGGCGCTGCTGCGCGAGGATGCGCTGGTCGAGCGCCTGGCCGTCCAGGCCCAGAACGCCGAGCAGGCCGGCGGGTTCGCGACCGGCTTGCTCGCCGCCGCGGTGCAGAGCCGCCCGCCGCGCCCGGCGCTGCGGGTCCCGGCGACGCGCTGGTCGCTCGGCAGCCCGCCCGGCGGGCTGGTGTTCGACCGCGAAAAATGGGCCCACGAGGTCGCGCTGCCCGAATTCGAGATCGACGCGCAGGCGGTGAGCTGGGCCCAGTACGTCGAGTTCGTCGAGGACGGCGGCTATGACGAGCGCCGCCATTGGAGCGAGGCCGGCTGGGCCTGGGCCCAGGCCGCCGGGCGGCGCACGCCGCGCCATGTCGACCAGATGCGCCAGGGCGTGCTGCAGCGCCGCTTCGGCACGCTGGTGCGGGTGCCGCTCGCGCAGCCGGTCGTGCACGTGAGCTGGTTCGAAGCCGAGGCCTGGTGCCGCTGGGCCGGCCGCCGCTTGCCCGGCGAGGCCGAATGGGAGGCCGCGGCCGTGCAGGGCGCGAGCCAGGGCTTTCGCTGGGGCGAGGTGCGCGAGTGGATGGCCGGCTCGCTGCGGCCGTACCCGGGTGCGCCGGGGCAGGCCTCGCCCGGCCAGCACGCCGATGCGGCGGGGCTGCGCACGCTGCGCGGCGCGTCGGCAGCAACCCGCGGCCGGCTGCGCAGCGTGAAGGCGCGGCACGGCGACGCCGCCGAGGCCGATGCCGGCTTCTACGGGTTCAGGAGCTGCGCGATTTGACGCGCCGACTCAGACCGCGCCTCGGGCCAGCGCCGGGCCGCCCCAAGCGGTCCGAGCTCCCCTCGGGGGGCGGGCGCCGCAGGCGACCTTGGGGCTGTCAGCCCGCTGCTTCGGCGTGCAGCACTTCCAAGCGCGCCAGCGCTTCGCGCTTGCCGAGGCTGCGCAGCGCGGCGAGTGCCGGCAGGTGCTTGGCGCGCGGGCGCGCCTTGCCGTCCTCCCAGGCGTAAATGGACTGCCCGGAGGCGCCCACCAGCAGCCCGCAGTCGTGCGCCGAGAGCCCGAGACGCTTGCGCAGCGACGCCAGGCCCTTGGCACTGAAGCGCAGCGCCTTGCCAGCAGGCGACTCCTCGCCCTTGCCGCTGGAGGCCGCCGCTTTCGAGCTGGCCTTGCTCAGGCGCTGGAGCTGCTGCTCCAACACCTGGGTGCGGCGCTTGAGCGCGGCGATCTCGGCGCGGTACGCGCCGACGGCCTTTTTCAGGTCCGCGGTCTCGCCGCGGACTTCCTTGCGAGCGACCCGGGCGATCTCGCTCTTTAAGACGATGGCAATGTTTGGCATGGCCCGCATTGTGCCGTGATGTTCGTTTCCTCCCAAATCTTGATGAAACGTTGAATCGCGCCAGAATCAGGCTCTACGGGAAACCCCGCGCTGTGCGCGGCGAACGCGTGGCCGAACAATGGGTCGGGTCGATAGGCGAACCGTCATTCATCACAAGGAGAGCGCTGTGAACATTCCCGTTTCACTGACCGTTAACGGCAAGGCCGTCAGCGTCACGATCGATCCCCGGACCCTGCTGGTGCAATTGCTGCGCGAGAACCTGCAGCTCACCGGCACCCACGTCGGCTGCGACACCGCGCAATGCGGCGCCTGCACCGTGCACCTGAACGGCCGCGCGGTGAAGTCGTGCTCGATGCTCGCGGCGCAAGCCCAGGGCGGGCAGGTCACGACGATCGAAGGCCTGGCCCAGAACGACACCATGCATCCGATGCAGGAAGCCTTCCGCGAGTGCCACGGCCTGCAATGCGGGTTCTGCACGCCGGGGATGGTGATGTCCTCGGTGCAGCTGCTGAAGGACCACCCGAACGCGAGCGAGGCCGAGATCCGCGAAGGGCTGGACGGCAACATCTGCCGCTGTACCGGCTATCAGAACATCGTCAAGGCTGTTCAAGCAGCCGCGAAAGCTGGAGCTTAATCATGTCCACCACAACCCCCACCACCAAGCGCGAAA
>DASYCA010000244.1:0-3734 GCA_036500445.1 Burkholderiaceae bacterium
CGGCGCGCACCTTCTCCGCGGCCGCGAGGGCCTGATCGAAGGGCGTGGCCGGCAGGATCGCGATGAATTCCTCGCCGCCCAGGCGCCCGAGTTCGGCATGGCCGGGCATCGTGTCCTGCAGCGCCGCCGACACCGCGCGCAGGATGTGGTCGCCGACGATGTGGCCGTGCTCGTCGTTGATCGGCTTGAACAGGTCGATGTCGGCGATCAGGACCGCGCCGTGCCGGCCGCTGGCCAAGGCGCCCTGCAACGAGCCGAGCACATGGCGCCGGTTCCAGAGCCGGGTCAGCTCGTCGGTCATCGCCAGGCCCTCCATGTGCCGGCTGGTGCGGCGATGCCGGTGCACCAGCGCCGCGAGCACCACCAGCAGCAGCGCGGCCAGCGCGATCACGATCAGGCGCAGCGTGCCGACCCGGCGCTGCTGGGCCAGCGCGCGTTCGGTCGCGGCGTTCTCGCGCTTGAGCAACTCGTTCTCGCGGTTCGTCGCGGCCAGGTCGAGCTCGCTCTTCAGCGACGCGAAGCGGTCCTGGATCTGGCCGTTCAGCAAGCGGTCGGAGACCGTCTTGAACTGGCTCGCCTCCTCGAAGGCCGCCTTGTGGTTGCCCTGGGCCGCATGCGTCGTCGCCAGCTCGTTCAGTGTCTCGGCCATCTCGGCCTGCGAATCCGCGGCCTGGAACACCGCGCGCGCCTCGTTCAACGCGGCCAGGCTGTCCGGCAGCCGGTCGACGAGGCGCAGCGCGACCCCGCGCTGCAGTGCGATCTGCGCGCGCAGCCGCTCGTCCGGCGCCCTCGCGAGCAGCGCGCCGGCCTGGTCCACCAGCCGCAGCGCGGCCGCGCCGTCGTGTTCGGCGTTGCTGACGCTGGCCAGCCCGCGCAGCGCATAGGCCTCGCCGCGCGGGAACGAGATCTGGTTGCTCAAGGCCAGCGCGGCGGTGAACGCGGCGCGGGCGCCGGGCTGGTCGCCGAGGTTCTGCAAGGTGCGGCCGAGGTTGTGCTGCGTCACCGCCTGCTCGCGCAGCAGGCCGGCGCCTTGCTGGACCTTCAGCGTGTCCTCGAAATAGCGCAGCGCCTGCGTGCGGTCGCCCATGCGGTCGTAGACGACGCCGACCGCGTTCAGGCCGTTGGCGGCCTGCTGCGGCAACCCGATCCGGATGTAGATGTCGATCGAGCGGTGCAGGTCGGCCAGGCCGTCGGTGAGCTGGCCCAGCACGCCGTGCACGTAGCCGCGCTCGAACAGTGCGTTGGCCAGGGTCTCCTGCTGGTGCGCGCCCTCCGCGATCGAGACGGCCTGGTCGAACAGCGCCAGCGCATGCTGGCTGTCGCCACCCAGCTCGCTCAACGCGCCTTCGCAGCCGAGCAGCAGCGCGGCCAAGGCCGGGTCGGTGGCCTGCGGCAGCAACTGGCGGGCGGCGTCCAGGTGGACCTTCGCGAGGGTCCGGTCGCGCTCGGTGTCGTAGTCGCACAGCAGCCAGTGGGCGGCGATCTGCTGGTTCACGTCGGGGTGGGCGGCCAGCTCGGTCAGCGCCTGCTCGGCCAGGTCGCGGCTGCGTTCGGGCTCGTTGCGCATCGCCGCGCGGCTCTGGTCCACCAGCGCCTGGGCCGCCGTCGGCGTGGGCGCGACCGTGGGCGTACCAGCGCCGTTCGCGCCGGCCGCAGCCCAGAAGAAAAGCAGCACGAACAGTGACCGATTCATCGACAGCGAAGGCCGTTGCAGCGGAACAGCGCGCATTATCGCTGCGCGCCGTGACACGGCGATGGCCCGCCGGCGCGGATCAGCGCAGCACCAAGCGCGCGGCGCCGGCCGGCTCGGCGACGACCTCGCCGATCTCCGCCGCGGCGGCGAAGCCGTGGCGGCGGAACACCGCCAGCACGTCGGAGACGGCGCTGGCGTCGCACGACACCAGCAACCCCCCGCTGGTCTGCGGGTCCGTCAGCAAGGCCTGCTCGACGGCCGAGAACCCCTCGGGCAGCTTCACTTCGGCCCCGTAGCCGCCCCAATTGCGCCCCGAGGCGCCGGTGACCATGCCTAGCGCCGCGAGCTCGCGCACGCCCGCCAGCATCGGCACCCGGGCCCAGTCGAGCGCGACGCCCGCCTTGGCCCCGCGCGCGACCTCGAGCGCGTGGCCGGCGAGGCCGAAGCCGGTCACGTCGGTCAGCGCATGGACGCCCTCCATCGCCGCGAGGTCCGGCCCCGGCGTGTTGAGTTGCGTCGTCGTCGCGATCATCTGCGCGTAGCCGGCCGGCGACAGCGCCTCCTTCTTCAAGGCCGCGGACAAGATGCCGACGCCCAGCGGCTTGCCCAGCACCAGCCGGTCGCCGACCCGCGCGTCGGCGTTGCGGCGCACGCGCTTCGGGTGCACCACCCCCATCGCGACCAGCCCGTAGATCGGCTCGACCGAATCGATCGTGTGGCCGCCGGCGATCGGGATGCCGGCTTCGCGGCACATCGATTCGCCGCCCGCGAGGATCCGGCCGATGACCTCGGTCGAGAGCACGTTGATCGGCATGCCGACCAGCGCGAGCGCCATGATCGGCCTGCCGCCCATCGCGTAGACGTCGCTGATCGCATTGGCGGCCGCGATGCGCCCGAAGTCGAACGGGTCGTCGACGATCGGCATGAAGAAATCGGTCGTCGCGATCAGCGCGATCTCGTCGGTGAGCTGGTAGACCGCCGCGTCGTCGGCCGTCTCGATGCCGACCAGCAGCTCCGGCGGCATCGGCATCTTGCTGGTGTTCTTCAGGATTTCGCGCAGCACGCCGGGCGCGATCTTGCAGCCGCAGCCGCCGCCGTGGGAGAGCGAGGTCAGGCGCGGGCCGGCAGTCGGCGAGGGGGTGGTGGTCATCGAGGCGGCTCCAGCAATCGTTCGACAGCGTCAGCGGCAGATTCCGCGGTCTAATCGCTGCTTCCGGTAAACCACTCATTTTCCCATGCTGCAATCCATTCGTCTTTCGTTCGGGCGCGCGCTGTTCGCGAGCCTGCTGCTCGTGCTCGGGGCCGCCGCGCAGGCCCAGCAGGTGTTTCGCGTGACCGCGATCCCCGACGAATCGCCGACCGAGCTGGCCCGCAAGGCGGCGCCGCTGGTCAAGTACCTCGAAGCCAAGCTCGGCATGAAGGTCGAATTCACGCCGGTGACCGACTACGCCGCGTCGGTCGAGACGCTGATCAACCACAAGATCGATCTCGCCTGGTTCGGCGGCTTCACGTTCGTGCAGGCCTCGGCGCGCTCGGGCGGCAAGGTCATCCCGATCGTGCAGCGCGAGGAGGACCAGCACTTCCGCTCGGTCTTCATCACGACCGACCCGTCGATCAAGACCCTCGCCGACCTGAAGGGCAAGGACGTGAGCTTCGGCGCGCAGAGCTCGACCAGCGGCCACCTGATGCCGCGCAACGCGCTGCTGCAGGCCGGCATCGACCCGGACAAGGACTTCAAGCGCGTCGCCTACAGCGGCGCACACGACGCGACCGTCGCGGCGGTCGCGGCCGGCAAGGTGCAGGCCGGCGCGCTGAACATCTCGGTCTGGGAGAAGCTCGTCGCCGACAAGAAGGTCGACACCAGCAAGGTCCGCGTGTTCTTCACGACCGAGCCGTTCTACGACTACAACTGGTCGGTCAGCAGCGCGATGCCGGAGGCGCTGCGCGCGAAGCTCACCGAGGCCTTCCTGGCGCTGAACCCGAACACGCCCGAGGGCAAGGAGATCCTCGACCTGCAGCGCGCGAGCCGCTTCGTGCCGAC
>DASYCA010000245.1:0-2305 GCA_036500445.1 Burkholderiaceae bacterium
CCAGGTCTACTGGGAGCGCTGCGGCGACCCGAAGGGCAAGCCGGCGGTGTTCCTGCACGGTGGCCCCGGCAGCGGCTGCGGGCCGGACCAGCGCCGCCTGTTCGACCCGGCCCGCTACTGCGTGACCCTGTTCGACCAGCGCGGCTGCGGCCGCTCGACGCCGCACGCCTCGCTCCAGAACAACACGACCTGGCACCTCGTGGACGACATCGAGAAGCTGCGCGTGATGAGCGGTGCCGAGCGCTGGCTGGTGTTCGGCGGCTCGTGGGGCAGCACGCTCGCGCTCGCCTACGCCGAGACGCACCCCGAACGCGTCAGCGAATTGATCTCGCGCGGCATCTTCACGCTGCGCCGGCAGGAGCTGCACTGGTTCTACCAGGAGGGCGCGTCCTGGCTCTTCCCCGACGAGTGGGAGGGTTTCGTCGCGCCGATCGATCCCGCCGACCGGCACGACCTGATGGCCGCCTACCACCGGCTGTTGACGGGCGACGACGAGGCCGCACGGACCCGCGCCGCGATCGCCTGGAGCCACTGGGAGGCCCGCACGATCACGCTGCTGCCGGACCCGGGCATCACCAGCGCGCACGACGACGCGCACTTCGCGCTCGCGTTCTCGCGCATCGAGAACCACTACTTCGTCAACCACGGCTTCTTCGACGAGGGCCAGCTGCTGCGCGACGCCCCCAAGCTGCGCGACGTTCCCGGCGTGATCGTGCAGGGCCGCTACGACGTCTGCACTCCCGCGAAGACGGCCTGGGACCTGCACCGCGCCTGGCCGCAGGCCGAATTTCACCTGATCGCCGATGCCGGCCACGCCTACAAGGAGCCCGGCATCCTCGACCGGCTGATTCGCGCGACCGACCGCTTCGCCACCCGCTGAGCCGATGGCCGGCGTCGACTGCCGGCACCGTCCTACAGCCGCCGGCCGCGCCATTCTTCAGACTGGGCCTGTCCTCACAGCAGGAGAGTGCCTGATGAATGCAGTCCAACGCCCCCAGGCCTACGGCGTCTTCAAGCCGGTCGGCCACGTGATCGTGGCCCTGCCGAGCGAGAACGATCGCGACGATGCGGTGGCCGGCCTGCTCCAGGCCGGCTTCGTGGCCGAGGACATCCACGCCTACACGCCGTCCGAGATGATCGCGCAGGCCGACGACGAGATCGCCCATGCGAGCGCGCTGGCCGGCGTCGGCCAGGAACTCAACCTCGTGAAGGCGCACCGCGAGCTCGCGCAGCAGGGCAGCAGCTTCCTGGTCGTGCGCGCCCACGACACCCACGAAGCGGAGCAGATCGCCGAGGTGGCCACGCGCTGCCACGCGAGTCGCGCGCAGCGCTATGGCAGCCTCGTGATCGAGGAGCTGATCCCGGTCGGCGGCTCGCAGCGGCAGGTGGCCGAATCGACCGACCGGGGCCTGGACGCGCAAACGCGTTCGGGGCACGAAAAAGCCCAGGCGGGCACGCCGCGATGAAGCTCGAACACGCCGTGTCGAAGCCGCGCGCGACCGCGGAGGCCGTTCGAGACACCCATGTGAAGCCCACCGCGCGGACGCGCCGCGTCGTCGGCGATGCGGCCCAGCGCACGATGCCGTCGGCGGACGCCGAAGCGGAATCGAACGACGGCGGCGACTGGTTCGCCGAGCGGGTCGCGGACCCGGGCGCCGACACGGCGAAGAAAGGATCCCCATGAGCCAGAGCAGCCTCCTCGGCGGCGCGCGGGTCGCCGGCCACGCCAAGGGCAAGGACGTCGACGCGCTCGGTCCGAGCGACAGTTCCGACAGCGGCAGCGACGTGCAAGGCGAGAGCGTGATGCCGACCGCCGCAGACCAACCCGATGAACTCGGTTCGATGCCGGTCGACCGCGGCACCGACAGCGACGCGATGGGCACCGGCGAGCGCGGGTCGGCGACCGGGCGCGACGGCCCCGACAACGCCGACCTCCTGCCGACCGCGATCGAGCAGCAACGCGCGAACGCCGATGTCGAGTCGCTGGCCGACGCGGACCGTGTCGACACCGATGACGTCGAAGGAATCAGCGCGGACGATGACAGCGATGCCGAGGCGCCCGACGACACGCTCGACGAGCGCCGCCCGCGCCGCGAATCGCGCCGCCAAGGACCAGGCCGGTAGACCCTGCGGATTTATTGAACCCTGCCTTGCAGCAGGGTGAAGCATCCGGGCCCGGGCGCGGCCCCAGAATCGCGGCGTTGAGACCTCTCGCGCCGACTTCTCGTGCCGTTTCGGATGACCGCTTCGCCTCCCGCCCGCTACAGCACCGTGGCCATCGGCTTTCACTGGCTGCTGGCGCTGA
>DASYCA010000246.1:0-13070 GCA_036500445.1 Burkholderiaceae bacterium
CAGATCGGCGAGCGCGGTCTCGTTCAGCGCGACGAGCGTCGCCTCGACGCGGTCCAGGCGCAGGCGGAACAGGCCCTGCGTGCCCATCGCCGGCGTCGCCTCGACGACCAGGCCGGGCGCCCCGGCCGTCACGAAGGCGAGCGACGGCCCCGGCACGACCAGCGCGAAATGGGTCGCCGCCGAGGCCGCCTCGACGAATGCGACCTCACCGCTGACGGCCGCGCCGTCGCAGCGCAGCACGCCGGCGGCGGGGTCGCCGTCGGCCTGTGCGAAGCCGAGCGCGATGCGCGCCTGGCCGCCGCGCATCGTGCTCGGCAATGCGGTCTCGGCCGCCGAGAGGTTCAGCAGCGCGGCGTATTGCAACGGCACGGGACAGGCGGCGCGTCCGAGCTCCTCCATCACGATCAGGATCTCCCGCAGACCGCCTTCGCTCGGGTCGGTGCCGAGGCCGGTCAGGCCCTGCTCGGCCAGCAGGCCCCATGCCTGGGCGACACGCTTCGGGTCGGCGGCCGACTCGACGGCCGCCGCCGCGGGCCAGTGGCGCTCGAGGAAGCCGCGCACCGAATCGCGCAGCATCGTGCGCTCTTCGTCGCTGGGCAAGGTGGGCAGCGGGGCGGTGGTGCTCATGACGCTCTTCTCCTGAAATCGATTCCGTCCTTTGGTGATCAAAGGTCCAACCATTGTATTCCTTTGGGTTCGGGATCGCCAGGGGGCCACCGTTCGGCTTCGGTCTTATCATTGAGCGGGGCTTTTAGCAGCCCGTCTTCCTCCATCGAAAGAGCCCCGAATGTCCACTGCCAAGGCCCCCACGGATCTCGCCGTCAAGTCCGCGCCGGAACGGCGCACGACGCTGCCGTCTCCGGCTTTCCAGGCGATCCGCTCCACGCGCGCGTTCGAGGAGATCGCCTCTCAGATCCGCAACGAGCTCGCCGAAGGGCGGCTCAAGGTCGGCAGCCGCCTGCCCTCCGAGCGCGCGCTCGCGGAGCAGTTCGGCGTTTCGCGCAACACCTTGCGCGAGGCCTTGCGTTCGCTCGAGCATGCCGGCCTGATCCAGTTGCTCAAGGGCGCGAGCGGCGGGGCGTTCATCAGCGAGCGCAGCGGCGAAGCCATCGTCACCGGGCTGTTCGACCTGTACCACATCGGCAAGATCCGCCCGGCTCAGGTGACCGAGGCGCGCATCTGGCTCGAGTCGATCATCGTGCGGGAGGCCTGCGTGCGGGCGACCGCCGAAGACCTCGCCGCGCTGGAGCACAACATCGAGGAGGCCGAGGCGGCGTCCCTGCACGGCGACTTCCCGCTGCGCGCGGCCAAGCACATCGACTTCCACCGCATCCTCGTGCGCATCACCGAGAACCCGATCATGATCATCGTGATGGACGGCGTGCTCGACGTGCTGCATCACTTCGTGCGCAATATCGGCGACTACCAGAACGCGTTCGTGCTGCCGTCGCGGCGGCGCTTCATGAAGCACATGGAGGAGGGCAACGTCGAGGGCGCGGTGGCCGAGATGGAAAGCAGCCTGAAACGACTGCAGCGCGCCTACCTGTCGAAGGTCGAGCTCGCCGATGAA
The DNA here is from genome assembly GCA_036500445.1 of Burkholderiaceae bacterium. Taxonomy (GTDB): domain Bacteria; phylum Pseudomonadota; class Gammaproteobacteria; order Burkholderiales; family Burkholderiaceae_C; genus LMDS01. Next base: position 1,571 of record DASYCA010000246.1, read on the forward strand.
CCGGTGGCGGTGGTCCAGGCCGCGCCGCGCAAACGCGCCGCGGCCAAGACCACGCGCAAGCCAAGGGCCTGACGCCGCGATCTGCCCGTCGACGGTCGGCGCGGGAACGCCGATGTATTTGGTTCGACCATTGTCGCGCCGCGGCCGCGCGCGACCTGGAATTCCGGTTTTCACGGTTGACAGCCCTCGTGCCCACTCGTACGATGTCAGCAATGGTTGAACCAAATCCATAACCGGATCCCAGGACACACGATGGAAAACACAGAAGCGCCCGCACTGGGCGAAACGCTGGCGGTGCTGCTGGCACGCGACATGGCCGATGGCGAAAAGGTCATCATCGGCACCAATTCGGATATCCAGCTGGCCGCCGTGAACCTGGCGCGGCTGATGCAGGCGCCGCGCCTGTGGTGGATCTCCGGCCCCGGTGGCATGGTGAACCCGACGCGCGATCACCTGCTGTCGACGGCCGACTTCGAGAACCTGGAGTCGTCGGAGGCCTGGATGGACCTGCCGAACATGATCGACTTCATCGACTGGAAGATCCATTTCTTCGATTTCGCGATCCTCTCGGCCCTCCAGGTCGACCGCTTCGGCAACATCAACACCGTCGTCGTCGGCGACCAGGCCAAGCCGAAGGTGCGCGGGCCCGGCACCGTCGGCATCAGCGCGCTGTGCGGGCTGGCCAAGCGGTTCTACGTCGTCGTGACGAGGCACGACAAGAGCGCGTTCGTGCCGCGCGTCGATTTCCTGTGCGGTGCCGGTCACATGGAAGGCGGCGATTCGCGCGAGCGCATGGGCATTCCGGCCGGCGGCCCGAAGCTCGTCGTCTCCCCGCTCGGCGTGTTCGACTTCGAACCGGGCTCCAAGGCGATGCGCGTGCGTTCGGTCAGCCCCGGCGCCACGCTCGAGCAGATCCGGGACGCGACCGGTTTCGACCTCGTCGTCGACGGCACGCCGCCGGTGACGACGATGCCGACCGCCGAAGAGCTGCACCTGCTGCGAACGCGCGTGGACACGCGCCGCACGCTGAAGCGCAAGTTCCCCTGACCGCCCTGACGAGACAGACCCCATGATCAAGAGCAAACTCGTTTCCCTCGACGACGCCGTCGCCGACATCGCCGACGGCTCCAAGGTCGGCCTCGGCGGCTGGATCTTCAATGCCCAGCCGATGGCGCTGGTGCGCGCGCTGATCCGCAAGGGCGCGCGCAACCTCGACTTGATCCCGACCCCGGGCTCGATCGCGCCCGACATGCTGATCGGCGCCGGCTGCGCGCGCAGCACCGTCTGCGTGTTCATCAGCTTCGAGCAGTTCGGCCTCGCGCCGCACTTTCGCCGCCAGGCCGAGGCCGGCACGCTGAAGGTGATCGACCTGGACGGCCCGGGCATCGCCGGCGGCCTGCGCGCCGCGATCTGTGATCTGCCTTACATGCCGATTCCCGACCTGGGCACCGATCTGCCGCGCCACGCACCCGAGTCCTACCTGGCGCTGCCGAGCAAGCCCGGCGAGCGCAAGATGCTCGCCGCCGCTGCGGTCAAGCCCGACGTCTGCCTGATCCACGCACAGCAGGCCGACGAGCACGGCAACGTGCAGTACCTCGGCTCGCCGTTCTTCGACGCGATGCTGGCGCAAGCCTCGCGCAAGGTGATCGTCTCGGTCGACCGGATCGTCTCGAGCGAAACGATCCGCCGCAACAACCATCTGACGAAGATCCCGAGCGCGATGGTCGACAGGGTCGTCGAGGCCCCGTGGGGCGCGCACCCGACCGCGTCGCCGAGCCTGTACCGCGGCGACGAGAAGCACCTGAAGGAATACGTCAAGGCGAGTGCCAGCACCGAAGCGTTCGGCGCGTACCTGCAGAAGTACGCGCGCGACGCCGCCACCCAGCCGGCCTACCTGGACGCCCTCGGCGGCGCCCGGCTCGGCGCCCTGACGACGTCCGAGTCCAACCTGAGCTGATCGCCCCGAACAAGGAATTCGAATGTCGAACCCGCAGCCGGCCGTGCCCAGGCCGTCCAAGACCAGCGCCGACAAAGCCGACTCCCGCCCCGGCATCCTCGACGGCGTGCGCGTGCTCGACTTCACCGCGATGATGTCGGGCCCCTACACGACCCGCATGATGGCCGACCTGGGCGCCGAGGTGATCAAGATCGAGCCGCCCGAAGGCGACCACATCCGCAGCCGGCCGCCGACCCGCCAGGGCCGCAGCACCTACTTCGCGCAGCTCAACTGCGGCAAGAAGAGCCTCGCACTCGACCTGAAGAAGCCCGCCGCGATCGCGCTGATCAAGCAACTGGTCGAAAGCTGCGACGTCGTCGTCGAGAACTACCGCCCCGGCGTGATGAAGCGGCTCGGGCTCGATTACGAGAGCCTCTCGGCGATCAACCCGAAGCTCGTCTACTGCTCGATCTCCGGCTTCGGCCAGACCGGCTCGTGGGCCGGGCGCAGTGCCTACGCGCCGGTGCTGCACGCCGGCAGCGGCTATGACATCGCGACGCTGAACTACCAGGACGGCATCGAGCGTCCGCTGAAAAACGGCATCTTCGTCGCCGACGTGCTCGGCGGCTCGCTCGCATTCGGCGCGATCCAGGCCGCGCTGTTCCGCGCCGCGCGCACCGGGCAGGGCGACCAGGTCGATCTCTCGTTGATGGATGCGATGCTCGGGCTGCTGGTCTACGAATGCCAGGAGGCGCAGTTCCCGGCCGATCGGCGCCGGCCGCTGTACCAGCCGACCAAGGCACGCGACGGTTTCGTGCTGATCGCGCCGGTGAGCCAGAACAACTTCGAGGCATTGGCGCGCGCGACCGGCCACCCCGAGTGGGTCAAGGACCCGCGCTTCGCGACCATCCATGCCCGTGAACATCACTGGGGCGAATTGATGGGCCTGCTCGACGACTGGGCCGGCGATCTCAGCGCGGCCGAATGCGAAGAGGCGATGCACGCCGGAGGCGTGCCGTGCTCGCGCTATTTGAGCGTCGGCCAGGCGATGCAGCTGCCGCCGATGGTGGAGCGCCACGTGATGCAGACGATCGACGACGGCTCCGGCCTGTTCGACGTGCCGAACCCGGCGTTCCGCTTCCTGCAGAGCGCGGCGCATGCACGCAACAGCGTGCCCGCACTCGGCGGCGACGGCGCGGCCGTGTTGCGCGGGCTGGGCCTGGACGACGCGGCGATCGCCGCGCTCGCCGCGCAAGGCGTGCTGCACCTGCCGAAGATCGACGCACCCGCCGCCACCGAGCATTGAATCCCCCTTCGACGTCCCACCGAGGATGAGCATGAACGACACCGTGAGACCAGCGCCCGCCTCGAAGCGGATGCGCGCCCGCATCGCGATCGCACTGACCTTGTCGGCGGCCGCCGTGCTCGGAGCGCCGCACGCCGCGCACGCGCAGGGCTTCCCGAACAGGCCGATCACCATCGTCGTCCCGTATCCGCCCGGCGGCACGACCGACGCGCTCGCGCGCCTGCTGCAGGAGCCGCTGCAAAAACAGCTCGGCCAGCCGGTGATCATCGACAACCGCCCCGGCGCATCGGCCGTGCTCGGTACCAAGATGGTCGCGCGCGCCGCGCCCGATGGCTACACGCTGCTGTTCCCGAACAACGGGCTGGTCATTTCGCCGCAGGTCTCCAAGGAGGCGAACTACGCGCCGCTGAAGGATTTCGCGCCGGTCTCGCTGGTCTCGGTCCAGCCGATGGTGCTGGTGATCAACCCGAACGTGCCGGCCACGACGGTGCAGCAGTTCATCGACTACGCGAAGGCCAACCCCGGCAAGGTCGAGTACGCCAGCGCCGGGCCGGCCTCGTTCGGTCAACTGGCGAGCGAGCTGTTCGCGCGCCGCGCCGGCATTTCGCTCGTGCACATCCCGTACAAGGGCCAGGCCCCGACGACCCAGGCGGTGCTGACCGGCGAGGTCAAGATGTTGCTGTCGACCACGTCGCCGCAGCTCAACGGTCTGGCCAAGGAAGGCAAAGTGCGCATGCTGGGCACCGGATCGGCCCAGCCCTCTGCGCTCGCGCCCGGCGCCGTGCCGCTGAGCCAGACGATTCCGAACTTCGTGCTGGAGGCCTGGTTCGGCCTGTTCGCGCCGGCCGGCACGCCGCGCGACGTGATCGCGCGGCTGAACGATGCGATCGCCAATGTGATCGCCCAGCCCGAGATCAAGGCGAGAATCGATCAGGCCGGCGCGCAGGCCGCCGGCAGCACGCCCGAGCAGCTCGGCACCCGCATCGCCGACGAGTACGCGAGTTGGGCGAGCGTCATCAAGGAAGCGGGCATCAAGCCCGAATGAATCGGCCGCCCGCCCTCCGCCCTGCCACAGGAACGACCCGATGAGCGCCACGCCGGCCGCAGCCCCGACCACGCCGCCCGTCGCGGCCACGCCGCGTGCCGCGGCCACGCTGATCGTGCTGCGCGACGCGCCGCGCGGCCTGGAGGTGCTGATGTTGCGTCGCGCGGAGCGGCCGGGCGACCAGAACAGCGGCGCCGCGGTCTTTCCGGGCGGGCTGCTCGACCAATCGGACGGCACGCATCACGCGCTGTGCGACGGGCTGGACGACGCGGCAGCCAGCGCGCGGCTGAACCTGCCCGCCAACGGGCTGGACTACTGGATCAACGCGATCCGCGAATGTTTCGAAGAAGCCGGCCTGCTGTTCGCCCGCGACGCGAACGGTGCCTTCGCCGACCTGAGCCGCCTGGGCGCCGACGAGGTGTTCGCGCTGCGCGACGCCCTGCATTCGAACCGGCTCGGCCTCGACGCGGTCTGTGCGCGCCTGGGCGTGCGCCTGAGCGCGCAGAGCCTGGCGTACTACAGCCACTGGATCACGCCGCTCGGCCTGCCGAAGATCTTCGATACGCGCTTCTTCATCGCCGAGTCGCCCGCGAATCAGACCACGCTGGCAGACGGCGGTGAGAGTGTCGAGTTGCTGTGGCTGACGCCGGCGGAGGCGCTGGACAAGGCGCGCGCGTTGAAGCTGATGCACGTGACGGCCGTCACGCTCAAGCATCTGGCCGGCTTCACGACCGCCGCGCAGGCGATCGCCGCGGCACGGGCGCAAGGCGCGATTGCGGTGACCCGGCCGCGCCTGGCGACGGGTCCGAAAGGCCGCCAACCGGTCGACCGCGGCGCCTGGGCGTTCGCCGAAATCGGCCGGCTCGACCCGGAAGGACGGGGTCACGTCAGCACCGAGCTGTTGCCGGGCCGCCCGGTCTGGCTGTCGCCGCGCGTGCTGCGCGTGACGGCGCCGAACGGCAGCCTGATGACCGGGCCTGGCACCAACAGCTACTTCATCGGCGCGCCGGGCAGCGACGCCTGGGCACTGCTCGATCCAGGCCCCGACGATGCCGCGCACCTGCAAGCGCTGCGCGAGGCCGCGCCGGGCAAGGTCACGCGCATCCTCGTGACCCACACCCACAAGGACCACTCGCCGGCGGCCGCGCCGCTCGCGGCAGAGTGGGGCGTGCCGACCTTCGGCCTGGTCGCGAACTCTCCCGAGTGGCAGGACACCGGTTTCGTGCCGACGCAGACGCTGCACGGCGGCGAACGCATCGTGCTCGGCGAGGGGGTGAGCTTGCGCGTGCTGCACACGCCGGGGCACGCGAGCAACCACCTGTGCTATCTGCTCGAGCAGGAGAAGCTGCTTTTCACCGGCGATCATTTGATGCAGGGCTCGACGGTCGTGATCAACCCGCCGGACGGCGACATGGTCGCCTACCTCGCGTCGCTGAACGCGCTGCTGGGTGAAGATCTCGCGTGGCTCGCGCCGGGGCACGGCTTCCTGATCGACGCGCCGCACGAGGTCGTGCGCAAGACGATCGCGCACCGGCTCGCACGGGAGGCGAAGGTGCTGGCCGCCGTCACGGCGCACGGGCCGGCCGATGCGGCGACGCTGCTGCCGATCGTCTACGCGGACACCTCGGACAAGCTGCATGGCGTCGCGCTGCGCTCGCTGCAGGCGCACCTGCACAAGCTGCACCGGGACCAGGCCGTCACCCTGGACGCGCAGGCGCGTTACTCCCTTTCCCGGCGGCTCTCGCCCTGACCTCTCCCAGAGGGGCGGGGGACCGGGTGCGGTCAGGCGAAGAGGCTCTTGTGCCGGTCGCGCAGCAGGTTCTTCTGCACCTTCCCCATCGCATTGCGCGGCAGCTCGTCGACGACATACACCTGCTTGGGCACCTTGAAGTTCGCGATGTCGCGCTTCATGCGCGCGACGATCGCGGCGCTGTCCAGCGCCGCGCCGGGCTTGCCGACCACCACCGCGACCACCGCCTCGCCGAAATCGGGATGCGGCAGGCCGATCACCGCCGATTCGGCGACGCCGGGCATCTCGTTGATGAAGCCCTCGATCTCGGCCGGGTAGACGTTGTAGCCGCCGCTGATGATGAGGTCCTTGCTGCGCCCGACGATCGTGACGTAGCCGTCGGCCTCGATCTTGCCGACGTCGCCGGTCTTGAACCAGCCGTCGGCGGTGAACTCTTCCCGGGTCTTCTCCGGCATGCGCCAATAGCCGGCGAACACGTTCGGGCCGCGCACCTCGAGGTTGCCGATCGCGCCGGCCGGGCAGGGCGTGCCGGTCGGATCGGTGCTGTAGTCGACCGCGCGCACGCCGACTTCCGGCAGCGCCGGGCCGACGGTGCCGCGGCGGCGCAAGCCGTCGCTTGCCCGGCAGGGATTGCTCGTCAGCATCGCGGTCTCGCTCATGCCGTAGCGCTCGAGGATCACGTGGCCGGTGCGTTCGGTCCAGGCGTCGAAGGTTTCGACCAACAGCGGCGCGGAGCCGCTGATGAACAGGCGCATCGAGGCGCTCGCCGCGCGCGTGAGCGTGGGCTCGGCGAGCATCCGGCCATACAGCGTCGGCACACCCATGAACACGGTGGCACGGGCCATCTGCGCGATCGCCAGCTTCGGATCGAACTTGCCGAACCAGATCATCTTGCTGCCGTTCAGCAGCGCGCCATGGATCGCGATGAACAGGCCGTGGACGTGGAAGATCGGCAGCGCGTGGATCAGCACGTCGTTCGGCTGCCAGCCCCAGTAGCGCTTCAGCGTGCGCGCGTTGCTCAGCAGGTTCGCGTGCGTGAGCATCGCGCCCTTGCTGCGCCCCGTCGTGCCGCTCGTGTAGATGATCGATGCGAGGTCACCGGCTTGCACGACGGCGGGCGTTTGCCGGTCGTCGAACGGGGCGGCCCGCTCCATCAGGGTGCCGCTGCCGTCGTCGGCGAGCGTGAACACGTGGGCGCAGCCGGCGCGTGTCGCGATGGGCTGGGTCCAGCCGAGGTTGCGCGGGTTGCAGACGACGACCGCCGGCTCGGCGTTGCCGACGAAGTACTCGATCTCCGCCGCCTGGTAGGCGGTGTTCAGCGGCAGGTAGATGTGGCCCGTGCGCAGCACGGCGAGGTACAGCATCAGCGCCTCGACGCTCTTGTCGGTCTGCACCGCGACGCGCGAGGCCGGCGGCAGTGCGAGCGACGCGAGCAGGTTCGCCAGCCGCGCGCTGGTCCGCTCGAGATCGCGCCAGCTGTACAGGCGCGGCGGCACCGCGTCGACCGCCTCGATCGCGACGGCGTCCAGATCGGCCGGGAAGGCGCCGCGCAGCGCGCTGAAAAGATTGGCGTTCATCGTCATCGGTTCAAAGAAAGACGTCCGGAATCAAATCGGCACCGGGCGGGCTGTACATCGAGAAGTCGGTCTGCCCATCGTCGCGCAAGACCGTCTCGTCGATGCAGAAGTGGCCGCTGAAAGTCTTCGGCGAGGTCAGGATGCGGTGCGCCGCGTCGGCCATGATTCGGGGGCTGCGGGTGCGCGCCATCGCGGCGTCGCCGCCGAGCAGGTTCTGCACCGCCGAGGTGCCGATCACGGTCTTCGGCCAGAGCGCGTTGAACGCGACCCGGTCGCGAAATTCGCCGGCCATGCCGAGCACGCACATGCTCATGCCGAACTTGGCCATCGTGTAGGCGACGTTCGGTGCGAACCAGCGCTCTTCCATGTTGAGCGGCGGCGAGAGCATCAGCACGTGCGGGTTCTCGGCCTTCAGCAGATGCGGCAGGCAGGCGCGGCTGACGAGGTAGGTGCCGCGCGCGTTGATGCCGTGCATCAGGTCGAAGCGCTTCATGTCGGTCGCGAGCGTGCCGGTCTTGCTGATCGCGCTGGCGTTGTTGATGCAGATGTCGATCCCGCCGAAGCGCGCGACCGCCTGCTCGACGGCGGAGAGCACCTGGTCTTCGTGCCGGATGTCGACGACCAGCGGCAGCGCATGGCCGCCGGCGCTCTCGATCTCCTTCGCGGCGGTGTAGACGGTGCCGGGCAACTTCGGGTGCGGCTCGGCGGTCTTCGCGGCAATCACGATGTTGGCGCCGTCCTGCGCCGCGCGCAGCGCGATCGCCAGACCGATGCCGCGGCTGGCGCCGGAGATGAACAGCGTCTTGCCCCTGAGCGATGCCGCGCTCACGCCGGCCGCTCCACGTCGGCCTTCGGAAAGCCGGCGTACGCCGGCGCCTGCTTGGCCAGCATCGCCGCGATCGCGGCGCGCGGCTCGGGGGTCGAGAACGCGGCGGCCTGGCTGTTCGCCTCGAGCGTGAACATCGTCGCCTGATCGCTGTCGAGCGAGGCGTTCAGCGCGGCCTTCGTCATCGCCAGCGCCGCGGCCGAGGCCTTGGTCATGCTCAGCGCGATCTGCTGGGCGCGTGCCTCCAGGCGCTCGCTGGCATGGACCTCCATCACGATCCCGAGCGACTTGGCCTCGGCCGAATCGATCTCTCGGGTCGAGAAGATCAGCTCCTTCGCACGCTGCAGCCCGACGATGCGCGGCAGCAGGTAGAGCGGGCCGAGGTCGGGAACCAGGCCGAGCTTCAGATACGCCATCGAGAAGCGCGCTTGCGGCGACGCGATCACCAGGTCGGCGGTCAGTGCGAGCGAGAAGCCGGCCCCGAAGGCCGGTCCGTCGACGACCGCGATCAGCGGCCGGGTCAGGCGCAGCAGGTCGTTGACCAGGCGCAGGCCGCTGTTGATGCGCTGCTGCCAGTAGGCCGGCCCGGCATCGATGTTCGCGTTCAGATCCTTCAGGTTGCCGCCGGCGCAGAACGCGCCGGGACTGCCGGCGAGCACCAGCACGCGGATGCCCGGGTCGTCGCGAACGCGGTCGAGTACCGTCATCAGGTCCTTGCGAAGCACGCTGTCGAACGGGTTGCGCTTCTCCGGCCGCGCCAGGCGAATCCAGCCGATCGAGTCCTTGACGTCGAAGTTGAGGGTGTCCATCGCGTGCTTTCGATCAGGCGGGTGTGAACATCGGGATCGCGCCGTCGCCTTCGGACGGCTTGAAGCAGACCTTCACGCGCTGGCCGATGCGCAGGCTGTCGAGATCGCAGTCGACGATGTTGGTCAGCATCGTCACGCCCTCGTCGAGCTTCACGTAGGCGATCGCATAGGGGATCGGGCCGGCGCGGCGCGTCACGCTGACGCTGTAGATCTCGCCCTCGCCCTTGGCGTCGATCCATTCGGTGTCGCCGAGGCAGAACGGGCACAGCGGCCGGGGGTAGAAGTGCGGTTGCTTGCACACGGTGCAGCGGCGCAGCTTCAGCACGCCCTGCTTCGCGGCGCTGAAATACGGCTCGGTCGCCGCATCGATGATCGGCGCGTCGAGCTTGCGGTCCTGGTGAATCGTGGTCATGATCTCAAGCCCTTTCCATGATCAAGGTGCCGCTGCCGTGGCGCGAGCCGAGCAGCCCGCCGGTGCCCTGTGCGAGCGCGAGCCTGCAGTTGGGCACCTGCACCTTCGGGTGCGCCTCGCCGCGCAGCTGGCGCACCGCCTCGATCACCTTGGTGATGCCGCCGCGGTTGGCCGGGTGGTTGTTGCACAGGCCGCCGCCGTCGGTGTTGAACGGCAGCTTGCCGACCCCGGAGATCAGGTTGCCGTCGGCGACGAACTTGCCGCCTTCGCCCTTCTTGCAGAAGCCGAGGTCCTCGAGCTGCATCAGCACGGTGATCGTGAAGCTGTCGTAGATCGACGCGTACTGGATGTCGGACGGCTTCACGCCGGCTTCCTCGAATGCGATCGGCCCGGAGACCGCCGCGCCGGAGTACGTCAGGTCGACGTGCCCGCCGTTCTGGCCCTTGATCGCCTCGCCGGCGCCGAGCAGGTTCACGACCGGGCGCTTCAGCGCCTTCGCGATCTCGGGCCGCACCACCAGCAGCGCGCCCCCGCCGTCGCTGACGACGCAGCAGTCGAGCTTGTGCAGGGGGTCGGAAATGAGCGGCGAGTTGACGACGTCCTCGACCGTGACGACGTCGCGCAGCATCGCGTTCGGGTTGTGCTGCGCGTGCGTGGAGGCCGCGACCTTGATCCAGGCGAGCTGCTCGGCGGTCGTGCCGAACTCGTACATGTGGCGCGCCGCCGCGAGCGCATACATGTTGACGGTGACCGGGTTGTAGGGCATCTCCCAGGCCACGTCGGGCGTCGTCGGCGTGACGAAACGCGGCGCGACGCCGCTGGAGCCTTCGCTGCGCGGGCGGCCCGACAACGTGATCAGCGCGACGTTGCACTTGCCGGCCGCGATCGCCTGCGCCGCGTGCGAGACATGCAGCAGGTAGGCCGAGCCGCCGGTGTCGGAGGTGTCGATGTGGCGCACCTTCAGGCCGAGGTAGTCGACCATGTTGTTGGCGCCCAGGCCGGGTGCGTCGCCGGCGCAGAAATAGGCATCGACGTCCTTCAGCGACAGCCCGGCGTCCTCGAGCGCGCCGCGCGCGCATTCGGCATGGAGTTGGGCGACCGTCTTGTCGGGGGCCTTGCGGGTCGGGTGTTCGAAGGCGCCTGCGATGCAGGCCTGCCGTTTGATGGACATGGGTGCGGCTCTCGGAGTGACGCCGGCGAGGCGCCGGCTCGGGTTTGCGTTGTTGACTGGATTTGCCGGGAAAGCATATCATTGGTTCTACCATCACACAAGGATTCGAACCATGACGCCTCTCGTCTCACTCAAAGGTCACACCGTCGTCGTCACCGGCGCCGGGCAGGGCATCGGCAAGGCGCTCGCCGAGCTCGTGATCGAACTCGACGGGCAGGTCGTGGCGATCGACATGAATCCGGACACCCTGAAGGCCGCGATGGCGCCGCTGCCGGCCGAGCGCGTGATGACGGTCGTCGGCAGCGTGGCCGACCTGGACCTCGCGACCAAGTCGGTGTCGGAGGCGGTCGAGCGCTTCGGCGCGATCCACGGCCTCGTCAACAACGCCGGCATCACGCGCCCGGCGATGATCGAGAAAATGACCGCGAAGCAATGGCAGGACGTGATCGACGTCCACCTCACCGGCAGCTTCTACTGGCTGCAGGCGGTCGGCCGCCACATGGTCTCGCGCGCCCGCGACGGCGACAAGACCGGCGGCTCGATCATCAACATCTCGTCCGACGCCGGCCGCAAGGGCTCGATCGGCCAGATCAACTACGCGGCGGCGAAGGCCGGCATGCTCGCGATGACGATGACGGCCGCGAAGGAGTGGGGCCGCTACAACATCC
>DASYCA010000247.1:0-2221 GCA_036500445.1 Burkholderiaceae bacterium
TGCGCGGCGCCTCACGCGGCCAGCGGTAGCGGATCTCGGCGCCGCACAGCGCGGCCTGCACCATCGGCCCGTTGGCCCAGATGCCGTTGGCCAGCAGCGAGGTCGTGACGCTGGCGCCCTGCCCGGTGCGCTCGCGCCGGAACAGCGCGGTGACGATCGCGCCGTACAGCGTGCTCGCGGTCGGGCCGTCGCCCTGCGCGAGGGCGGGTTGCACCGGCGGCGCGTGCTCGGTCGGGCGGGTGATGTCGGTGAGCCCGGAGCGCGCGAAATAGCCGGTCGCGTCGAAGCCGGGCCGGTTCGCCTCGGGCCCGGTGTCGCCGTAGCCGCTGACCGCCGCGTGGATCAGGCGCGGGTTGAGCGCCGACAGCGTCGCGTAGTCCAGCCCGAGCCGGGTTCGCACCGCGACCGGGTAGTTCGTGATCAGCACGTCGGCCGCCCCGACCAGCCGCTTCAGCACGGCCTGCCCGGCCTCGGATTTCAGGTCGAGCGCGAGGCCGCGCTTGTTGCGCGAGGCCAGCGCCCAGGCGTAGTTGTGTTCGCTCTTCGGCAGGTTCGGCAGCGCCGACATCCAGCGGTAGCCGTCGCCGCCCTCGGGCGGCTCGATCTTGATCACGTCGGCGCCGAAGTCCGACAGGATCGTCGCCGCCGCCGGTGCGGCGACGAAGCTCGCGACGTCCAGCACTTTCAGGCCATCGAACACGTTCATCGTTGTACTTTCAGGCGGGCGGGGTGCGCAGCTTCGAGCCGGGCGAGCGGAACTGCTCGTGCGCCAGGCCTTGCGCAAGGCTCAGGCCATCGGCGTCGAGGACGAGCCGCTTGTTGGCCGCGTTGCTGTGGCGCGAGTTCGCGAGCACGGCGCCGGCGAGCGCGGCGACGGCGCCATCGAGTTCGGCGTCGGCGACGCAGCTGTTGGCCAGGCCGATGCGCTCGGCCTCGCGCCCGTCGAGGCGGCGCGAGGTCGTCATCAGCTCGAGCGCCTTCGCGACGCCGATGCGCCGCGGCAGCCGTTGCGTCATGCCCCAGGCGGGCACCAGCCCGAACTTGCCGTGCGTGTCGCCGAAGCGTGCCGACTCGGCCGCGACGATCCAGTCGGCCGCCAGCGCCAGCTCCAGCCCGCCGGTGAAGCAGTGGCCGTGCACCGCCGCGATGACGATCTGCGGCAGCTGCGAGAAGATCTCCAGCGCGCGCGACTGCCGGCGCAGCACCGCCAGGTCGACCGCGCCGGCGCCGGCCAGGTCGACGCCGGCACAAAAGCTCTTGCCGGCTCCACGCAGCAGCACGACGCCGAGCTCGCCGCCATCGGCCGCGAGGGCCTCGAGGTGGGCGCGCAGTTCGTCGAACAGCGCCGGGCTGATCGCGTTGAGCTTGTCGGGGCGGTTCAGCGTCAGCGTGCACACGCCGCCGGCGTCTTCGCGCAGCACGAGCGGAGCGCCGGTCATCGCCGTTTCCGTCGCGCTCATGCGTTCAGCGCCAGGCCAGGCCGCGCCCACGCCACCTGCGCGAGCCGCCCGGTGCGCGACAAGGTGATGCTCGCGGTGCGCAGGTCCCCGCCGCCAAAGCAGATGTTGGTCGTCGAGCGGTCCGGCATCGCGACGCGTTCGACCAGCTCGCCCTGCGGCGAGATCACGCTGATCCCGGCGATGCCCGGCGGCCCGATCGTCGCGACGCAGACGTTGCCGTTCGCCTCGACCGCGAGCGAGTCGTACATGCAGTACACGTTCGATGCGTACAGCAAAGTGCCCGGCGTCAGCGCCGGGAACGCCCGCAGCGCGAGCTCGCCCGGGCCGCTGACCTCGAAGGCCCAGACGCGCGCGGTCACGGTCTCGGCGACGTACAGCGTCTTGCCGTCGGGCGACAGGCCGATGCCGTTGGGCGTCAGCATCGGCACGACGACGTCGCGGATCAGCGAGCCGTCGGCGCGCGCGTAGCAGATGCGGCCGCGCTCGATTTCGCGCTCGCCCATCGAGCCCAGGTCGGTGAACCAGAAGCCGCCGTGCGCGTCGAAGACGATGTCGTTCGGGCCGGAGAGCGGGCCGCGCTCGGTGCGGTCGTACAGGCGCTCGACCTTGCCCGTCGCCATGTCGATGCGCTCGATGCGGCCGCCGGCGTAGTCGGGCGCACGGCCATGCGGGTAGCGGCCGCCGTTCGGGTCGGTGTGCCAGACGAAACCGCCGTTGTTGCAGACATAGCAGGCGCCGTCCGGCCCGATCGCCGCGCCGTT
>DASYCA010000248.1:0-13177 GCA_036500445.1 Burkholderiaceae bacterium
TTTTCGCGCATCGGCGGCGCCACACCTTGACAACAATTCAATCCAGCACGCTCCCAGGGGCGGATGCGATTCGGAGCCGGCACCTTCGCCGGGAGTCAAGGATTCTTGAGGGAGTGCCACCATGCCGATGACGATCAACACCAACATCATTTCGCTGAATGCCCAGCGGAACCTGAACGCGTCGCAGGGCTCCCTGGCGACCTCGATGCAACGGCTCTCCAGCGGGCTGCGCGTCAACTCCGCGAAGGACGACGCCGCGGGTCTGGCGATCGCCGAGCGCATGAACACCCAGGTGCGCGGCATGAACGTCGCGATCCGCAACGCCAACGACGGCATCTCGCTGGCGCAGACCGCCGACGGCGCGCTCGCCTCGGTCGGCGATTCGCTGCAGCGCATGCGCGAACTCGCAGTGCAAGCGCTGAACTCGACCAACAGCGGCTCCGACCGCGACTCGCTGAACCAGGAGTTCCAGCAGCTCGGCTCGGAAATCAACCGCGTGCTCAGCGGCACGACCTTCAACGGCGCGCCGATCCTGGCCTGCTCGGCGACGCTGAACTTCCAGGTCGGCGCGAACACGACCGCGAACGACGCGATCAACATCACGACGACCGACATGACGACCAACCCGATCATCACGAACGTGACGGCGTCGACGGTGCTGATCGACAGCACGGTCTCGGTGCCGGCCGGTCTGGACACCGTGGTCGGCGACATCGACGCGGCGATCGACGCGGTCAACAGCCAGCGCGCGGTCTTCGGCGCCTCGGAAAACCGCTTCAGCGCGGTGATCACGAACCTGCAGACCTCGGTCGAGAACCAGTCGGCCGCCAAGAGCCGCATCATGGACGCCGACTTCGCCTCGGAAACCGCGGCGATGTCGCGCGCCCAGATCCTGCAGCAGGCCGGCACCGCGATGGTGGCACAGGCCAACCAGGTGCCGCAGCAGGTGCTCAAGCTGCTGCAGAGCTGAAAACGCAGACCGTTACGCGGCCGTCAGGGCGCGTGCGCCTCAAGTTCGGCACGGCGCTGCCGATCACGGGATGTTCGGGGCTCCGCTCCGCGCGTCCCGTTTTCAGTTCCCCGCCGAGGTAGATCCCGATGACCACGACCACTTCGATCAACACCAGCAGCTCGAGCAACAGCGGCGCGATCAGCTCGGCGGGCATCGGCAGCGGCCTGGACGTGACCTCGATCATCGCCGGGCTGATGAAGGTGGAGTCGCAGCCGCTGACCGACCTGCAGACCACGGCGACCTCGATCAAGACCACGATCTCGGCCTTCGGCGCGGTGCAATCGGCGGTCTCGACCTTCCGCGACGCGGTGCGCACGCTGGCGCTGCCCAGCACCTGGCAGGCGACGACCGGCACCTCGGCCGACTCGACCGCCGCGTCGATCGCGACGACGTCCAGCGCCGCCGTCGGCAACTACGCGGTCCAGATCAACGCGCTGGCCGCCTCGCAATCCACCGTCAGCAGCACCTTCGCCACCGGCGACGTGCTGGTCGGCGCCGGCACGCTGCACATCGACATCGGCAGCTGGAACGCCGGCAACTCCGCGTTCACCGCCGGGACGACCACCGCGACCACCACCGACGCCACCACCGGCGCGACGTCGACCAGCACGACGACCAACGCCGGCGTGGACATCGCCGTCACCGCGACCGACACGCTCAGCACGCTGGCGGCCAAGATCAACGCGGCCAGCCCCGGCATCAACGCCTCGGTGGTCAACGACGCGAGCGGCTCCCGACTCGTCTTCAGCTCGTCGACGACCGGCGTCGGCAACGGATTTCGCGTCACGACCGCCGACCCCGCCCTCTCGGACCTGGCTTACGACCCGGCCGGCGGCAGCTCGGGCACGACCCTGACGCAATCCGCCGCGAACGCGAGCGCGAGCATCAACGGCCTGGCCGTGACCTCGGCGACGAACACGCTGTCCAACGTGCTGAGCGGCTTGACGATCACGCTCGGCAAGGTCACGACCACGCCGGTCCAGGTCACCGTCGGGCAGGACACGACCGGCATCACGAAGTCGGTGCAGGCCTTCGTCGACGGCTACAACGCGCTGTCGTCGTTGCTGTCGACCGACCTGAAATACGACAGCAGCACGAAGATCGCCGGGCCGCTGCAGGCCGACAGCGCCGCGGTCTCGCTGCAACGCACGCTGCGCAACATCATCGGCGGCAACAGCGGCGCCTCGAGCATGTACAAGACACTGTCGCAGGTCGGGCTGGAAGTCCAGAGCGACGGCACCCTGAGCCTGAACAGCACCAAGCTGACGAGCGCACTGGCCAACCCGGCCGAGGTCCAGAAGCTGTTCACCAACGTCGACCTGACGAACCCCACCAACAACGGCATCGCGAACCAGCTGCGCACCTTCACCGACTCGGTGCTGGGCAGCACCGGGGTGCTGACGACGCGCGTGCAGGGGCTGAACGACAAGCTCACGCGCAACCAGACCGACCAGGACAACCTGAACACGCGCCTGGCCGTGACGCAGGCCCGGTTGACGGCCCAGTACAACGCGCTGGACACGCAGATGGCCAGCATCAACACGCTGGGCAGCTACGTGACCCAGCAGATCGCCAACTGGAACAAGAGCACCTCGTGACGACCGCGGCGCAAGGCACCGCGAAATAGCCCCGTCCCCCCCTGAACACGCGGCTCAAGACCGCAAAGCACTGCGCCGATAACCCAGGCATCCCCCGCACGCTGAAAGCCCGCCACCATGTTTGCATCCGCCACGCGCTCCAACGTCTCGAACCGCCAGGTCGGCGCGTACAAGCAGGTGGGCACGTCGACCGGCGTCAGCAATGCATCGCCGCACGGCCTGATCATGATGCTGTTCGACGGCCTGATCGGCGCGATGGCCGAGGCCCGCGGCGCGCTGCGCACCCGCAACATCCCGGCCAAGGGCAAGGCGATCTCGCACGCGCTGCGCATCGTCGACGAGGGCCTCGGCGCCGCGCTGAACCTGCAGGAAGGCGGCGCGCTCGCGGCCGACCTGCACGCGCTGTACGGCTACGTCGCGCTGCGCCTGACCCACGCGAACATCCACAACGACGAGGCGGCGCTCGAAGAGTGCACCCGCCTGATCGAGCAACTGCGCAGCGGCTGGGCCGGCATTGCCGGCCAGGTCCCCGCCTGAGGACGCCTGCATGCGACCCGCCCTGCTCTCAACGAATCCGAATGCGATAGACGCCATGAACACCGCCCTCCTGCACTACTACCAGGCGATCGAAAAAGCCAGCCAGGACATGCTGGATGCCGCCCGCCACGGCAACTGGGACCAGGTCCTGAAGCTCGAAGGCGCCTGCGCGCTGCTGATCTCGCAGCTCAAGCACCGCGCGAGCGAGAAGCCGCTGGGCGAGGACGAGGCCCAGTTCAAGGCGCGCATCATGCAACGCATCCTCGTCAACGACGCCGAGATCCGCCAGCTCGCCGAGCCCTGGCTCGACGACCTGAACGACCTGCTCGCCGCCCGCCCGAAGACGATGCACTGATCGAGGGTCGAGGCCGCGATGGAAACCCTGCCGATGCCTCTGGACGCCCTGGCCGCCGCGCCGGGCGGGCTGGACGAATTCCGCATCACCGCGCCGCGCGAGATCGTCGTCCGGCTCAAGGAGCTCTACGACGCCAACGCGCAGCTCAACCTGAACGCGAGCGACGGCAGCGTCGTGCGCGCCACGGTCTGGGCCATGGACACCGACCGCGGCAGCCTGTCGCTCGCGATCGACGCGACCGACCCGGCGCTGCCGGCGCTGCTGGAATGCAGCGAGATCGTCGTCGTCGGCTACCTGGACAGCGTCAAGCTGCAATTCGACCTGCACGACGCCGTGCTGGTGCGCGGCGCCCAGGCGAGCGTGCTGAGCTGCGCGTTCCCGCGCGAGGTGTTTCGCTTCCAGCGCCGCGGCGCGTTCCGGGTCCGACCGGCGCACCGCAGCACCCCGATGGCGCGGCTGCGCCACAGCGAGATCGCCGAGATGCAGCTCGCGCTGCGCGTGCTCGACGTCAGCATCGGCGGCTGCGCGCTGTTCCTGCCCGACGACGTGCCGGCGCTGCAGCCCGGCGGCATCTTCAACCAGGTCCAGATCGAGCTCGACGCCGACACCCGCTTTCACGTCAACCTGCGCCTGCAGCACGTGACCTCGCTCGGCCCCGACTCGCACGGCGTGCGCCTGGGCTGCGAGTTCGTGCGTGCCGACTCCGGGGCGCTGCGCACGCTGCAGCGCTTCATCGACCAGACGCAAAAACGCGGAAAGCTGCTCTCGCTGGCTTGACCCGGAAGAAAGTCACACTTCGTTACAGAGACGCGCCTTCCGCGGCTCAAGGATCCGTGAACGCCGCCGATACGAAGTGACAGGGTCTCAACGACCTGAGCAAGGAGCGCATCATGGGCATGAGCATCACTGGATCGGGGCGAATCTCGGTCCCCAGTTCGGACATCGCGACGGCAACCAGCGCAACGGCAGCGACTCGAAGCGCAGCCGACGGCGGCGTCAACACCGGCACCAGCACCGACGACGCCGGCTTCAATGCCGACCTGAAGGATCCGGCGCCGCGCCATTTCCCGTGGCTGAGCCGGCTCTCGGCGCAGCTGGACGCGGCCGCGGCGCAGAAGTCGCCGTTCGAGGCCGCGCCGATGGTGGGCGAAACGCTGAACCGGGCCGCCTGAATGACGGCCCCAAGGTCGCCTGTCGGCGGCCGCCCCCCGAGGGAAGCTCAGGCCGCTTGGGGCGGCCCGGCGCTGGCCTGACGCGCCTCCGCCGAGGTATGCTGCGACGCGCAGCCCTCGAACGGAGACCCGCATGACCTTCACGACCCCTCTTGCCGCCGGCGCGCTCGCGCTCGCCGCCAGCCTCACGGCCGCCCCGGCCTTCGCGCAGGACGCGAGCAAGCTGCGCCTGATCACCTGGTCCGACTACGCGCCCGCGGAGGTCGTGGCGCAGTTCAAGAAAGAGACCGGCATCGACGTCGAGATCACGCTCTCGAACAACGAGGAGATGATCTCCAAGCTGCGCGCGACCGGCGGCGCCGGCTTCGACCTGGCCCAGCCCTCGCAGGACCGCATCACCGGCCCGCAGCAGGAATTCGGCATCTACAAGCCGATGGACCTCGCGCAGCTCAAGACCGCGCAGTTCATCCCGGCGATGCTGGAGGCGACCAAGAAGAACACGACGCTGGCCGGCAAGGTCTACGGCCTGCCGCACATCTGGGGCACCGACGGGCTGGTCGTCAACACCCAGCTCGCCAAAATCGCCGACTACCCCGACCTGTGCAAGGCCGACGTCAAGGGCAAGACCGCCGTGCGCCTGAAGCGCCCGACCCTGCTCGCGTTCGCGTTCGCCGACGGCAAGGACCCGTTCGCGCTCTACGGCGACGCCAAGGCCTACGGCGCGCTGATGGACAGCGTCGGCAAGCAGCTCGCCGCCTGCAAGGACAACCTGAAATTCTTCTGGGACAACAAGGACCAGTTGCTCAACGGCATGCGCGCCGGCGAGGTCGTCGGCGCGATGATGTGGGACACCGGCGGCTGGAAGCTCAACACCGAGAAGCCCGAGATCCGCTTCATCGCCCCGAAGTCCGGCGCGATGGGCTGGATCGACACCTTCGCGCTGCCGGCGAAGGGCCGCAACGACGCCGCCGCGTACGCCTGGATCAACTTCAACATGCGGCCCGAGATCGCCGCGAAGGTCGCGGCCTCGGCCGGCAACTTCACCGCCTCGCAGGGCGCGGACCAGTTCATGGACCCGAAACTGAAGGCGCAGTTCGCCGCCAGCTTCCCCGACGCCGCGATCAAGGCCATCCACTGGTACCCCGCGGTGCCGGCCGGCATCGAGGAGATCGAAGGCCGCGTGCTGGACCGCGTCAAGGCCGCGAATTGACCGGACCCGAGCTGAACCGACTCGAGCCGACTTGCCGCCGCCCGTGGCCCCGCCCGACCTCGAAGCCCTGAGCCTCGTGAAGCGCTTCGGCGCGTTCACGGCCGTCGCCGGGCTGTCGTTCGCGGTCGAGCGCGGCAGCTTCTTCTCGATCCTCGGCCCCTCGGGCTGCGGCAAGACGACGCTGCTGCGCATGATCGCCGGCTTCCAGCGGCCGGACCTGGGCGAGATCCGCATCGGCGGCGCGAGCATGGCCGGCGTCGCGCCGAACCGGCGCCCGGTCAACATGGTGTTCCAGCACCTCGCGCTGTTCCCGATGATGAGCGTCGGCGAGAACGTCGGCTATGGCCTGGCGCGGCGCGGGATCAAGCGCCCCGAGGTGCTGCGCCGGGCCGGCGAGATGCTCGAGCGCGTCGGCCTGGCCGAATCGATGGACAAACGCATCGACCAGCTCTCCGGCGGCCAGAAGCAGCGCGTCGCGATCGCGCGCAGCCTGGTGCTGGAGCCGACGCTGCTGCTGCTGGACGAGCCGCTCGGCGCGCTCGACCTGAAGCTGCGCGAGCACATGAAGATCGAGCTGAAGCAGCTGCAGGCCGCGTTCGGCACGACCTTCGTCTACATCACGCACGACCAGTCCGAGGCGCTGGTGCTGTCGGACCGCGTCGCGGTGATGAACGCCGGGCGCTTCGAGCAGGTCGGCACGCCGCAGGCGCTGTACTACGAGCCGCGCACCCCCTTCGTCGCCGGCTTCGTCGGCGCCAACAACCGCATCCCCGGGCGCGCCGTCGATGTCGCCGGCGACGCGGTCGAGCTCGCGACCGAGCACGGGCTCGTGATGTACGCGCGCGCGGTCGGCCGGCTGCGCGCCGGCGACGCGGTCGAGGCCTTCGTGCGCCCTGAGGTCGCGCAGATCGCGCGCCGCGCCCAGGAGCTGCCGGCCGACCAGCCGAGCTACGCGGCGCGCGTCGAGAGCCTGCTGTTCGACGGCGCGAACTCGGCCGTGCTGCTGCGCGAAGTGCAGACTGCACTTGCGATGCGCATCGCGCTGCCGCAGACCGGCCAGTTCAAGAATTTGAAAGTCGGCGAGACCGTCGCGTTCGGCTTCGACCCGCAGCGCGCCGTGTGCTTCAGGGCGCCTGTCCCGGACGCCGATCCCGACCCGCGGGACACCGGCCCGGACTCCACGCTCGGCCATGTCATCGACGTCACCGCCTGAGGGCGCCGCGCGCGCCCGGCTGCGCGCCGGCCTGGCGTTCGCGCTGCTGATCGCGCCGGCGCTGCTGTGGCTGGTCGGGCTGATCGTGCTCCCGCACCTGGAGCTCGGCGTGCTCTCGCTGCGCGAGCGCGTCGCGCCGCGCGTGTACGCGCCGAGCCTGGCGCAGTACCGCACCTTCTTCGAGGAGCCGCTGTACTGGCACACCTTCGTGCGCACCGCGCTGATGTCGGTGCTCGCCACCGCCTGCACGCTGCTGCTGGCGTTCCCGATCGCCTGGACGATCGCGAAGATCGCGCGCGGCCGCTCGCGCTCGCTGCTGTTCGTGCTGTGCCTGATCCCGTTCTGGGTCAGCGAGACGGTGCGCACGCTGGGCTGGATGATCCTGCTGCGCGAATCCGGCGTGCTGCCGGCGCTGCTCGCCGCGATGGGCCTGGCGAAGGTTCCGCCCGAGCTGCTGTACCACGACGCGACGATCCTGGTCGGGCTGGTCTACACCTCGCTGCTGTTCATGGTCGTGCCGCTGATCGGCGCGCTCGACACGCTCGACGATTCGCTGATCGAGGCCGCCTACGACCTCGGCGGCAGCGGCGCGGACATCCTGCGCCGCATCGTCATCCCGCACGCCGCGCCGGGCATCACGGCCGGCTGCATCGTCGTGTTCATGCTGACGCTGGGCAACTACCTGACGCCCACGCTGCTGGGCGGCAAGAACTCGCTCTGGTTCACCGAACAGATCTATACGCAGTTCATCACGCGCTTCAACTGGGAGCAGGGCGCGGCGTTCGGTTTTCTACTTCTCGCGCTCTCGACCGCGATCGTCTGGGCCGGCTTGAAACTCGCGGGCCAGAAGTTCGGCGACGTGATGAGGACGACATGATTCCGTCGCTGCCTCGTGCCCGCTGGCTGCGCGCCGCGCCGTGGCTGTACGCGGCGGCGTTCTTCGCCTTCCTGTTCCTGCCGCTGGCCGTCGTCGCGGTGTTCGCGTTCAACGACGCCCCCTACCCGGCGCCGCCCTGGCGCGGCTTCACGTTCACCTGGTTCGTCAAGCTGTTCCGCGACGCGCCGCTGCTGCACAGCCTGTGGACGAGCACGCTGGTCGCCGCGTGGGTCACCGGCCTGTCGGTCGCGGTCGGCACCGTCAACGCGTTCCTGATCGAGCGCACCCGGTTTCGCGGCAAGTCGGCGCTCTCGCTGCTGATGCTCGCGCCGCTCGTGATCCCCGGCGTGATCCTGGGCATCTCCATCCTCGCGTTCGCGAGCCGCATCGCGCAGTTCGCCGACGACGCTTTCGGCTGGGAGCTCGACGCGCTGCGCCCGGGCCTGCCGCTGGTCGTGCTCGGCCAGTTCTCGTACATCGTCGCGATCGCGACGCTGACGATCGGCGCGCGGCTCAAGCGCTTCGACCTCACGCTCGAGGAGGCGGCCTACAACCTCGGCGCCTCGAAGGCCGCGGTGCTCGGCACCATCACGCTGCCGTACCTGAAGCCGGCGCTGATCGGCGCGGCCGTGATCTCGTTCCTGATGTCGTTCGAGAACTTCAACACGACCTTGATGCTGGTCGGCGCCGACCCGCCGCTGACGGTGCTGATGTACGGCAGGATGCGCGAGGGCGCGAGCCCGGTGCTGAACGCGGTCAGCCTGTTCCTGATGCTCGCGTCCGCGCTGCTCGCGCTGCTGCTGACACAGCGCGGCCCTCGCGCCTCCTCGACGAAAAGCGCCGTCGAATCGGCCTGAGGCACCCTCAAGCGCCCGGGGATCGGGCCGATATCAGGGCAATCGTTAACTTTTCTTGTTTGGGCACGTGCTGCGGCATGCCGCGGTCTTGTCCCGCCCCGTTGAGATCCTGATGGACGTCCGCTTCGATTCAAGCCTTGCCCCGCTTCTCTGGACCGTCCTCAGCCTGGCCGTGGGCATCGTGTCCACGCTGCTCGCGCTCGGTTGGGCCGAACTGAGTTCGATCAACACGGCGGCCGCCAAGCTGCGCCGGCTGGCCGGCGTCGGCATCAGCATGGGCACCGGGCTGTGGGCGCTGCGCCTGATCGGCCTGGCGAGCGACGCGACGCCGATGCCGCGCGCCGGCGCCGACACCGATCGCCTCGGTGCCGAAATCATGTTGTGGCTGCTCGGCGCCGTCGTCGGCATGCTGGCCTTCGGCTGGCCCGAGACGCGCAAGACGCGGCTCTCGCAGCGGCTGTTCGCGGCGACCGGCCTGGCCACCGGCGCGCTCGCGCTGCAGGTCGCCGGCCTGTTCGCGATCGACGCCGGCGCGTTCGCGTCGGGCCGCGACTTGAACACGCTGGCCGGCGCCTGGATGCTCCTGCTGGCCGCGTGCCTGGGCGCCTTCGGCCTGCGCCATGCCCTGCGGGATGCTGCGCCGAAGCGGCTCAAGCGGGCCCGGCTCGGCGCCGGGGCACTGATCGGCAGCGGGCTGCTGCTGAGCCAGCACCTGGTCCGCCACGCCGCGGCGTTGCCCGTGCCGAGCGCCGAAGGCGCGGTCACCGCGCTGATCGCCAACCTGCTGCCGTTGCTGGGCGCCGGCGCGCTGCTCTACGTCTCGAATCGCGAACTGCAGCGCCAGCTGAAACTGCAGGCGAGCCGCACCAAGGCGCGCCGCAAGCGCGACGCCGAATCGCCGAACGACCCGCTCACCGGGCTGCCGACGCGCCAGCTGTTCGAAGGCGCGCTGTCGCAGGCGGTGCGCCGTGCCGATGCGGCCAACGAGCGCCTGGCGCTGCTGATGATCAACCTCGACGGCTTCAAGCCGGTGAACCAGTCCTTCGGCCACCTCGGCGGCGACCAGGTGCTGCGCGAGGTCGCCGCGCGCGTGCGCTCGCTGTCCAAGCCGCACATGGCGGCGCGCCTGGGCGGCGATGAATTCATGATGCTGCTGAACGAGAACCCGGACATCCGCGAGGCCTCCCGGCTCGCGGTCGACGTGATCGCCGCGTTGGGCGCCCCGTACCGGATCAACGGCCGCGCGGCGACGCTCGCGTGCTCGATCGGCATCGCGATGTACCCGGAGCACGGCGCGAAGTCGACGATGATCGCGCACGCGCAGGCCGCGATGGGCGCGGCCAAGTCGGCCGGCGGCGCGAGCCACTCGTTCTTCGAGGCCCGCATGCTCAAGACCGTGCGCGACGACGTCGAGCTGCTGCGCGACCTGCGCGTCGCGCTCGAGCGCGAGCAGCTCGAGCTCTACTACCAGCCGAAGATCCACGCACCGACCGGTGAGATCACCGGCGCCGAGGCGCTGATGCGCTGGCACCATCCGCAACGCGGCATGATCAGCCCGGTCGTCTTCATCCCGCTGGCCGAGCGCTTCGGGCTGATCAACACGATGGGGCGCTGGGTCGTCGACGAGGCCTGCCGCCAGGCCCGCGCCTGGCGCGACGAGGGCCTGCGCATGCGCGTCGCGGTCAACCTCTCGGTGCACCAGCTGCGCCAGCCCGACCTGGCCGACTGGATCCGCGACGCGCTGGCGCGCCACCAGATCAACCCCGACCTGCTCACCTGCGAGGTCACCGAATCCTCGGCGATGGACGACACCGACGTCACGATGCGCGTGCTCAAGCAGCTCGACGCGGTCGGCGTGCACATCTCGATCGACGACTTCGGCACCGGCCACTCGAGCCTGGCCTACCTGCGCAAGCTGCCGGCCGACGAGCTGAAGATCGACCGCAGCTTCGTGATGGACCTGGAGACCAGCGAGGACGCGCGCAAGGTCGCGGTCGCGGTGGTCAACCTGGCGAAGGCGCTGAACCTGAAGGTCGTCGCCGAAGGGGTCGAGACCGAAGGCCAGAACCGCCTGCTGCGCGAGTTCGGCTGCGACCAGCTGCAGGGCTATCTGTTCGCGAAGCCGATGTCGGCGAAGGCGCTCACGCTGTGGGCGATGGACGACGTCGGCCCGCGCACGATGAACTTCCGCGATTCGCTGTTCAAGGAAACGCGCCAGGCCGAGGAGCTGGAACGGGCGTGAGCCGCGGGCCGCGGGTCTTGCGCGCGGCTCAGTCGGCCTTGAGCCGCTTGATCAGCGCCGCGCCCGTGAGCAGCTCCAGCTGCGCCTCCAGCCGGATCACGCGCCCGGTCAGGTCTTCGATCTTCTGCTGCTGAGACTTCATCGCATCGGCCTGGCGGTTGACCTTGTCCTCCAGCTTGATCATGGAGGTCAGCGCGCCCCAGACCTTGTCGGTGACGCCCATCAGCCCGCCTTCGGGCCCGCGCGCTTCGCCGCCACGGCTTCCATCGCCGCGATGCGCCGGTTGCTCGCCTCGATGAAGTCCAGGGCCTCGTCGATGGCCGCACCGGCGCGGTCGGCAGCGCCCTTCGCGGCGTCGGCGAGCGCGCCCAGTTCAGCGTCGGTGTCGCTCGACTCGTACGAGAACGCGCCGCGCCGCATCAGCTCGGAAATCGGGATGTCCAGCTTCTTCGCCTTCGCCGCGATCGCCTTCTTGTCCTGGGTGGTCGCCTGCACCACGATCCGTTGAACTGCTGCCGCCATGCGAATTGCTCCGGGAGTGGAACCATGTACATGGACAGTATATGTACATACAGGCGGAGCGTCAAACCGGCCGAGCCGGTCGAACCCGCCCGGCTACGCGTTGACCGCCTTGTCGACCTCGAACGCGACGACGTTGTCGCTCGCCGCCAGCGGCGCCTGGCCGGCGCGGATCAGCCGGCCGTGCACCGCGGCACCGACGTCCATCTGCAGGAACTGGTAGTGGATCGTGCCGCTGACGCGCGCGCTCGCCTGCAGCTCGAGGAAGTTCTCGACGTGCAGGTCGCCGACGATCGTGCCGTTGATGACCGCGTCGACGCAGCGGATGCTGCCTTCGATGTGGCCCTTCTCCGACACGACGAGCAGGCCGCCGCGGCCCTCTTCGGCGCTGCCCACCGCGATGTTGCCGTTGACGCGGCCGTCGATGCGGATGCCGTTCGTGAAGCTGAGGTCGCCGATGATCTCGATGTCCTCGGCGATCAGGCTGGACAGCTTGCTCAGCTCGATGGCCGGGCGCTTGGTCTTGCTGTTCTCGAACATCGGTGGATCTCCTAGCGTTTGGTGTCGCGCGCCTTGTGGAAGAACGTGAGCTCTTCCTGGGCCGCGCGCAGTTGTTGATTCAATGCGTCGATCTGACGCTCCAGTTCGTGCCCGCGCGCCTCGGCGACGCGCAATTGCAGCTGGGATTGCTCGACGGCCTGGCGCAGCTTGGGCAGCTCCGCGCTCTCGGCCGGCGCCGTCGTCGCCGTTGCCGCCATCACGAGGCGCCACGGATCCTGGAAGTGCCCCAGCACCGCACCGCCCGCGAACGCGGCGAGCACCGCCAGGCCGATCACCAGCCGCTGGCGCAGCCCGCGCGGGGCCGACACCACGAGCCGCGCGTGCGCGAAATCCGTCGGCGCGAAGGGCCAGCGGCGCATCGCGATGCCGTGCCCGCTCACAGCCCCGCCAGATAGCGCCGCGGATCGACCGCCTCGCCGCCTCGCAGGACTTCGAAGTGAAGGTGCGCGCCGGTCGAGCGCCCGGTCGAGCCGACCGCGGCGATCGCATCGCCCGGCAGCACCAGGTCGCCGGCCTTCACGAACAGCCGGGAGGCGTGGGCGTAGCGCGTGACCAGGCCGTTGCCGTGCTCGATCTCGACGACCCAGCCGAAATCGGTCTTCTGGCCGGCGAAGCTGACCTTGCCGCCGGCCGCGGCGTGGATCGTCGTGCCGAGCGGAGCGGCGAAATCCAGCCCGGCGTGAAAGGCGCTGCGCCCGGTGAAGGGATCTTCGCGGTTGCCGAAGCCCGAGCTGAGCTCGTAGCTGGACACCGGGATGCGGGTGGGCATGCGCAGCTGGTCCAGGTTCTGCAGCGAGGCCGCGTCGGCGACCAGGCCGATCTGGTGCTCGACCAGCGCCAGCCGCGTCTCGAGCTCGGCCAGGCTGCCGAGCGCATCGGGCTGCGGGCGCGGCGGCAGCCACGGGCCGCCGCGGCCGACCGCGTCCATCGGCTTCTCGACCCGCTTGGACGGCGCCTGCGGCGCGGCCTTGGTCGAGACGCCGATGCGCTCGCTCAACTGGCCGGCCTGGCTTTCGAGCTTGAA
>DASYCA010000249.1:0-2835 GCA_036500445.1 Burkholderiaceae bacterium
TGGAGTAGGGCGTGTAGAACGTCCAGCCCGTGTCCACGCCGCCCAGCAGCAGCGCCTCCAGCGTGATCAGGCCGCCGGCCACGTACAGATACCACGACATCAGGTTCAGGCGCGGGAACGCGAGGTCGCGCGCGCCGATCATCAGCGGCAGCACGAAATTGCCGACCACCGACGGGATCGACGGGATCAGGAACAGCCACACCATGATCACGCCGTGCGCGGTGAAGAGCTTGTTGTAGGCGTCGTCGGAGACCAGGTCGGCGGCCGGCGTCGCGAGCTCCAGCCGGATCACCGTCGCGGCCGCGCCGCCGAAGAAGAAGAACGTGGTGATGCCGAGCGCATAGAGGATCGCGATGCGCTTGTGGTCGGTCGTCAGCAGCCACGATCTCAGGCTGGTGCCGTCGGCGAGGTAGCTGCGTTCGAGAGGGGTCGAGGCGGCGGCGGTCGACGAATTGCTCATGGCGGCCCTTTGTCGGCGCCGATCGAGCGCAGGTAGGCGATCAGGTTCTGCAGGTCTTCCTCGCCGACCTGGCCCCGGTAGCTCGGCATCAGCGCCGGCTGGCCGGCGACGGTGCGGCGCTTCGGTGCGACGAT
Source organism: Burkholderiaceae bacterium (assembly GCA_036500445.1). Lineage (GTDB taxonomy): Bacteria > Pseudomonadota > Gammaproteobacteria > Burkholderiales > Burkholderiaceae_C > LMDS01. The sequence goes on from DASYCA010000249.1 coordinate 595, forward strand.
CGATTCGCGCAAATACTCGTCGTCGGCCAGCACCCGCTCGCCGCCGTCGAGCGCGACGACCCGCCCGTACAGCCCGTGCAGCGGCGGCGCGTGCACGCTCGAGTCCGCGCCGTGGCAGCTCGCGCAGGCCAGGCGCCGGTACACGGCCTCGCCGAGCCGGGCCGGCGTCGGATCGCCGTGCGGCGCCGGGCCCGAGGCCAGCCACTGCGCATAGTCGGCATCCCGCATCACGATCACATGGCCGAGCATCCCGGAGTGCTGGGTGCCGCAGTACTCGCTGCACAGGATGCGAAAGTCGCCGAGCCGCGTCGCGGTAAACCACAGCCGCGTGTAGCGCCCCGGCACGACGTCCTGCTTCAATCGAAAAGCCGGCACGAAGAAGCTGTGGATCACGTCCTGCGAGGCCAGCACCAGCACGACCGGCCGGTCGATCGGCACGTGCAGCTCGTTGATCTCCTGGCGGCCGTTGCCGTGCTGCAGCCGCCACATCCACTGCTTCGCGACGACGTAGACCGGCAGCGCCTCGGCCGGCACGCGCCGTTCGTCGATGTAGTCGTGCGCGGCCCACGCGAAGATGCCGATGAACAGCAGCATCGGCGCGATCGTCCACGCGGCCTCGAGACCGTTCGCATGCGATGGCGGGTCGCTGCGGTCGGCGTGCGCGCCGTCGCGGTAGCGCACCGAGAACCAGACGATCAACAACGCGAGCGCAAGCGCCATCGTGCCGCAGATCGCGAGCATCGTCAGGAACAACGCGTCGGTACGCCCAGCGATCGACGACGCGGCCCGCGTCAGCAGCTCGAAGCCCGGCGCGGTGCCCGAGGTCTCGTTCACTGCGGTCTCCGCGGCGGCGCCGCATCGCCGCGATGGCGCCAGACCCAGAGCACGAGTGCGGCCAGCACGAGCAGCCCGACGCCGCGCAGCACGCCGAGGACCAGGCCGTCGCGCAGGCCGAGCGTCGGATCGAGGTGCGAGCACGCGAGCAGCAGGCGCTCGCTGAGCGTGCCGACGCGCGCCTGGGACGCATCGACGATCGCCGCGCGCAGCGTGCGCGGGTCGAAGCGCACGCCGAACAGGTAGCGCGAGACGGTGCCGTCGGGCGTCAGCACGACCAGGCCGGTCGCGTGCGCATAGGCCACCTGCCCGTCGGCCGCGGCGGGCTCGGCGAGCGCGCGGAAGCCGACGCTGCGCGCGAGCGCCGCGCTGTCGGCGGCGCTGCCGGTCAGCAGGCGCAGGTCCGGCGCCGCGCGGTACACGGCGGGTCGCGCGAAGCGAGCGTAGGCGCGGTAGACGTCGCCGAGCGCGCGCGCGTCGCGCCGCGTGTCGTGCGGGTCGATCGAGAACAGCAGCAGGTGCCAGGCGCCGGGCGGCAGGCCGGTGTCGGCGAGCGCCTCGAGCGCACCGTGCGCGACGGTGCCGCACAGCGTGTCGCAGCGGTAGAACGCGGGCAGCAGCACGACCGGCCGCCCTTCCTTGGCCAGTTCGCGCCAGTCGATCCGCTGCCCGCCGGCATCGACCAAGCCGAGGCGGCGCGGCACGCGGGCGCCCAGACGCTGCTCGAACTCGGGCGGCGGCGCGGCGCTCGCGCCCTCGGCGCGGTCGAGCTGCGGCGCGGTCTGCAGACGCGGCGCGGGGATCGTGGAGATCAATGCCGCGCTGCCGCCCTCGCCGCCCGCCGGCAGCGACCCCGCGCGCAGCAGCGCGAACGCAATGCCGATCGCGAGCACGATGACGATGACCGCGACCAGTGCCGCGATGGCCAGGCGCCGGATCTTCAGCTCAGGGGCGTCCATCGGCCCATTCCCTTTGCCCGGTGCCGGCGAGCGACCAATTGCTGCGTACCGGCAGCAAGTGACCGAACAGCAGCAGCGTCATTCCCGTGAACGTCAGCGGCAGCAACCACCAGGCAGCGCCGCCGTGCGGCTGCACCGAAGGCACGATCAGCCACGCGGAACCGAGCGCCTGGACCGCGACGAGGCCGGCGGCGACGATCGCCAGGCGACGCGGCTCGTCCTTCACGCGGCGCCACAGCAGCGCCAGAAACGGGACGGTGAACTGCAGCAGCACCAGTGCCAAGCCGACGATCCACCAGCCGGTCTGCAGGCGCGGCAAATACCAACTGATCTCGCGCGGCAGGTTCTCGGCCCAAATGATCAGCAACTGCACGAACTGCAGGTAGGCCAGCAGCATCACGTTCATCAACAGCCGGTTGCCGAGGTCGCGCCAGACCGGCGGAGAACC
>DASYCA010000250.1:0-4097 GCA_036500445.1 Burkholderiaceae bacterium
TGGATGCGCCCCGGCCCGAGGCGGCCCTGCGCGATCTCGAAGCCGCGGCCCTCGCCGAGCAGGATGTTGCTCGCGGGCACGCGCACGTCGGAGAAGTCGATCTCCATGTGGCCGTGCGGCGCGTCGTCGTAGCCGAAGACATTGAGGTGGCGCAGGATCGAGACGCCTTTCGTGCCCGCGGGCACGAGGATCATCGACTGCTGCGCGTGGCGCGGCGCCTCGGGGTCGGTCTTGCCCATGAAGATGTAGATCTTGCAGCGCGGGTCGCCGGCACCGCTGGTCCACCACTTGCGGCCGTTGATGACGTAGTCGTCGCCCTGGCGCTCGATGCGCGACGCGATGTTGGTCGCATCGCTCGAGGCAACGGCCGGCTCGGTCATCGCGAATGCGCTGCGGATCTTGCCGTTCAGCAGCGGCTCCAGCCACTGTTCCTTGTGCCCGGGCTTGCCGTAGCGCTCGATCGTCTCCATGTTGCCGGTGTCGGGCGCCGAGCAGTTGAAGACCTCGGAGCTCCAGAGCACGCGGCCCATGATCTCGGCCAGCGGCGCGTAGTCGCTGTTCGAGAGGCCGAAATCGCGGCCGTTGTGGGCCGAGCCTTCGCCGCCGGCGGTCGGCGGCAGGAACAGGTTCCACAGGCCGATCGCGCGGGCCTTCGGCTTGAGCTCCTCGATCGTGTTCAGCGGCGTCCAGCGTTTGCCGGCGGCCGTGTTCGCGGCGATCTCGGCGTCGTACTTGGCTTCGGCCGGGTAGATGTGCTCGTCCATGAACTTCAGCAGCTTGGCTTGAAGTTCGAGGGTGCGGGGGGAATAGGCGAAATCCATCAGATTGACTCCTTCGTGAGGGTTGTGTTCAGCCGAGCGCCGGGCCGCAGGCACCTTGGGGCAGTCATTTCGTCAGGCCTGCTGGGCCAGCTTCCAGCCCATCTCGGCGACCGGTCGCGCGCCGGCGCCAGCTTGCCTTGCTTGCGCGCTCGACGCTGTCCCCATCTCGACACGTTTGGCAATTCCTTGCAGGATGCCCGCCATGCGGAACAGGTTGTAGGCGAGGTAGAAATTCCAGTCGGCCATCACCGCATCGACATCGCGGCCCGGGCCGACCCGGCCGGTGCGCTCGCAGTACTGGCGCACGTAGGTCTTCTCGTCGGGGATGCCGAGCGCGGCGAGATCGAGCCCGCCGACGCCGCGGAATTGGCCCGGCTCGATGTGCCAGGACATGCAGTGGTAGCTGAAATCGGCGAGCGGGTGGCCGATCGTCGAGAGTTCCCAGTCGAGCACCGCGATCGCGCGGGGTTCGTCGGCGTCGAACATCAGGTTGTCGAGCCGGTAGTCGCCGTGCACGATCGAGACCTGGCTCTCGTCGCGCGCGCTGGCCGGGATGTTCGCCGGCAGCCACTCGATCAGCCGCTCCATCGCCGGGATCGGCGTCGTGATCGATGCGAGGTACTGCTTGGTCCAGCGACCGATCTGGCGCTCGAAATAATTGCCGGGCTTGCCGAAGTTCGCGAGGCCCGCCTTCGCGACGTCCACGCTGTGCAGCGCGGCGATCACGCGGTTCATCTCGTCGTAGATCGCGCTGCGCGTCGGCTTGTCGACGGACGGGATCGATTGATCCCACAGCACCCGCCCGGCCATGTATTCCATCACGTAGAAGGCGCGGCCGATCACGGCCTCGTCCTCGCACAGCAAGTGCATCTCGGGCACCGGCACCGCGCTGCCGTGCAGCGCGCGCATCACGCTGAACTCGCGGTCGATCGCATGCGCCGACGCCAGCAGCTTGGCGGCCGGGCCGGGCTTGGCCCGCATCACGTAGGCGCGCGCCGGCGTGATCAATTTGTAGGTCGGGTTCGACTGGCCGCCGTTGAACTGCTCGACCGTGAGCGGCCCTTCGAAGCCGTTGAGGCGAGGTTCGAGCCAGGCTTGCAGCGCGGCCACGTCGAACGCGTGCGATTCGGCCACCACCTTGGTGCCGGTCTGGGCTTCCGCGGTCTTGGCTTCAGTCATTCATCGGTCTCGGGTGAATTCGGTCAGGTTCTGCTGACTCAGGACTTGCTCGCGATCGCGAGCAGCTTTTCTTTGGACAACACCACCAGCCGCGTCGGCTCGATCCGCACCGCGCCCTCGCGCTCGAAACCTTTCAGTTCCTGGTTGACGCGCTGGCGCGAGGCGCCGAGCAGCTGCGCCACGTCCTCCTGGGCGAGCTGCAGGCCGATGCGGATCTCCTCGCCCTGGGCGATGCCGTAGCCGCGCGCCAGCAGCAGGATCTGCTTGGCCAGCCGCGCGGCCAGCGGGCGGGTGTTCAGGTCTTCGACGGCGTCGAACATCAGCCGCAGGCGCCGGCAGTTCAGGCGCAGCAGCGCCTCGTACAGCTCGGTGTGCAGGCCCAGAAGCGCCTTGAAATCGGCCTTGCGCACGCCCAGCAGCGTCGTCTCGCCATGGGTGTTGGCGTCGTGCGTGCGGGGCAGGCCGTCGAACAGCGCGATGTCGCCGAACCAGGTGCCGGGCTCGACGTAGGTCAGCGTGATCTGCTTGCCCGACAGCGACACCGAGCTGACCCGCACCGCGCCCTTGGCGACGCCGCACCATTCGTCGGCCGGCGCGCCGCGGGCCGAGAGCATCGCCCCGTCGGGCAGGCGGCGGACCACCGAACGCGCCAGGATCGCTTCGCGCAGGGCAGGGGAGAGTCTGGAGAACCACGAACCGCCGTCGATGTTGGAGCGTTCGTCGATTGTAAGAACGGGGGTATTCATTGTTGAGTCGCTGACGCGACAGCATCATGCTGCGCATCGACCTATTGTGTATGACCGGTGCCCGACCGCAAGGAGACGCTACGCCATGAATGCCCCGACGCTCGACATCCCCAGCCGCAAGAACGAAGTCAGCCCCGAAGAGTGGCAGGTGCGGGTCGACCTCGCCGCCGCCTACCGCCTGGTCGCCGCGTTCAAGTGGGACGACCTCGTCTTTACCCACATCAGCGCGCGCGTGCCGGGCCGGCACGACCAGTTCCTGATCAACCCGTACGGGCTGATGTTCGAGGAGATCACGGCCAGCAGCCTGATCAAGATCGACGCCCAGGGCCACAAGGTCGACGAATCCGAGTACGAGGTCAACCCGGCCGGCTTCACGATCCACAGCGCGATCCACGCCGCCCGCCACGACGCGGCCTGCGTGCTGCACGTGCACTCGCTGAACGGCATCGCGGTGTCGGCGCAGAAGCAGGGCGTGCTGCCGATCTCGCAACAGTCGATCTTCGTGCTGTCCAGCCTGAGCTACCACGACTACGAGGGCGTCGCGCTGCGCGACGACGAGAAGCCGCGCCTGGTCGCCGACCTCGGCGCCGAGCACAACTACCTGATGCTGCGCAACCACGGCCTGCTGACCTTGGCCGGCAGCGTCGCCGACGCCTTCCTGGCGATGTACCTGTTCGAGACCGTCTGCACGATCCAGGTGCGGGCACAGGCCGGCGGCGGCGAGCTCGTCAGCGTCGACCCGCGCATCATCGCCGGCGCGGCCCAGCAGGCCCGGCAGGTCACGCGCGGGGCCGGTGCGGGCGCGCTCACGTGGCCCGGGCTGCTGCGCCGGCTCGACCGCGCCGATCCGAGCTATCGGACCTGATCGGTCGCCTTGGCCGGCGCGTCAGCCGAATTTCGGCGCGCGCTTTTCGAGGAACGCGTTCAGGCCCTCGGCGCCGTTGGCGTGGAACAGGTTCGCGACGAAATGATCCCGCTCGGCCGCGAGCTGCTCCTTCAGCGCGCTGCCGCGGGCCGCGTTCAGCAGCTCCTTCGCGCTCGCCAGCGCGTTCGGCGCCATCGCGGCGAGCCGCTCGGCCAGGCGCAGCGCCTCGGCGAAGGACTGCCCGCTGGCCGTCACCGCGCTGACCAGGCCCCAGCCGGCCAGCTCGTGGGCCGAGACCGGCTCGCCCAGCCACAGCAGCTGCTGCACCCGTGCGCGCGGCATCGCCTGCATCAGGCTCCAGCTCGCCCCGCCGTCGGGCGACAGGCCGATGCGCCCGTACGACAGGATGAAGCGCGCATCGTCGGCCGCGACGATCAGGTCGCAGGCCAGCGCGATCGAAAAGCCGGCTCCGGCGGCCGCGCCGTC
>DASYCA010000251.1:0-28911 GCA_036500445.1 Burkholderiaceae bacterium
CCCGATCTGGACACGCAATTGATCCTCGTCGACACCTACGGTCTGGTGTGCAGCCCGAACCATCCGCTCGCGTCGCTGCCGGCCCCGATCGCCTGGTCGAATCTGGCGCCGCACGTGATGGTGTCGCTGCAGAAATCCAGCGGCGTACGGGCCAATGTGGAGCTTCATCCGCGCGTGCCCGCCCGCTGCAAGCAGCCGCTGTACGAGGTGGGCTCGATGTCCTCGCTGCACCCGCTGCTGGTGCGCGGCCTGGGCTATGCCGCGCTGCCGGTGCTGGCGGCCCAGCCGCTGGTGTCGGCGGGCCTGCGCTATGTGCCGCTGTTCAAACCGACGGTGCGCCGCCGCCTCTACATCGTGACCAAGCGGGGGCGCTCGTTGTCTCCCGCGGCGGCGGTCCTGCTGGAGACGATGACCGGCGCCGTGCAAAGGCTGCCGGCCATCGACGGCTTGAGCATCCGGCCGGTCAAGGGCGATGCGCGCGCCTAGTTCGGCACGCTGTAGTTCAGCGGCACGAAGCGGTAGCCCTTGCCGTCGGCCTTCAGGTGGCCGAGGCCCGGGAACGACAGGTGCGCCGAGCCGACCAGGTAGCCGCCCTTCACCGCGTCCGCATACGCGCGCTTGCGCTGCACCGCCGCGCTCGGGCTGTCGCTGTCGAACGCGATCGTCACCGCCGGCTCCGGGAACTGCACCGCCGCGACGTGCATCAGGTCGCCCCACAGCACCAGCTTCTGGCCCTGGCTCTCGACGACGTAGATGCTGTGGCCCGGCGTGTGCCCGGGCGCCTCGACGGCCTTGATGCCGGGCGTCAGCTCGGTCGTGCCGCTGAAGGGCTTGAACTTGCCGGCCGCGACATACGGGTTCAGCGACTGCTGGGCGCCCTGGAAGAAGCCCTTCATTTCCTTCGGCGCCTTGTCCAGGTTCGGCGCGCTGAGCCAGTAGTCGGCATCGCGCTGATCGGCGCGCACGATCGCGTTCGGGAACGCCATCTTGTCGTCCACCATCAGTCCGCCGACGTGATCGGGGTGCATGTGGGTGATGTAGACCTCGTCGACCTGTTCGGGTTGATAGCCCGCGGCCTTCAGGCTCGCGGCCAGCTTGCCGAGCGTCGGGCCGAACAGCCCGGCCGCGCCGGTGTCGACCAGCACGAGCTTCGAGCCGGTGTTGATCAGGTAGCCGTTGACGGAGGTGTCGACCGGCGACTTCAGGAAATTGGCCGCCAGCACCTGGTCGGCATGCGCCTTGGTCGTGCGCGTCAGCAGCGTGTCGATCGGCAGCGCGACGGTGCCGTCCGACAGCGCGGTGACCTCGAAGTCGCCGAGCATCACGCGGTAGTAGCCGGGCTGCGTCTTGACCTGCGGCGCCGCCGCATGGGCCGCGCCGGCGGCGAGCGCCGCAGCGCCGACGAACGCAGCGAGGCCGCGCCAGGTCCAGAGTGAATAAGCCATGGGAAGTCTCCTGTTCTTGGAAAGAAGCCAAGAGGATAGCCAGATCCCGCTCAAGGCGGCGGCTGCCCGCGGTCGAACTTGAACACCGCGACGCTCGCGCGCAGGTTCGGCCAGCGCCGCACGGCCGCGCCGTTCTGGATGCCGAAGGCGTCGAGGATGCGCAGCCCGTCCTTGCGTGCGAGCACTTCGAAATCGGCATACGTGCCGACGCGCAGGTTCGGCGTGTCGTACCACTGGTACGGCAGCACGCGCGTCACCGGCATGCGGCCGCCCGCGATCTGCAGCCGATTCGGCCAGTGCGCGAAGTTCGGAAAGGTGACGATGCCGATGCGGCCGACGCGCGCGGTCTCGCGCAGCATCTTCTCGGTGTTGCGCAGGTGCTGCAGCGTCTCCAGCTGCAGCACCACGTCGAAGCTCTGGTCCTCGAACAGCGCCAGGCCGTCTTCGAGGTTCAGCTGCACGACATTGACGCCGCGCCGCGTGCAGCCGAGCACGTTCGCGTCGTCGATCTCGACGCCGTAGCCGCTGCAGCCGCGCTGGTCGCGCAGGTAGGCCAGAAACTCGCCGTCGCCGCAGCCGAGGTCGAGCACGCGCGCGCCCTTCGGCACGAGCTGCGCGATCAACTCCATGTCTTTCCGGTCGCTCACGACAACTCCTTCGCGACGTTGTCGAAGTACGCGCGCAGCACGCCGTGATAGCGCTCGTCGTCGAGCAGGAACGCGTCGTGGCCGTGCGGCGCGTCGATCTCGGCGTAGCTGACGTCGCGCTTCTGGTCGACCAGCGCCTTGACGATCTCGCGCGAGCGCTGCGGCGAGAAGCGCCAGTCGGTCGTGAAGCTGACGAGCTGGAATTTGCAGCGCGCCGCGGCGAACGCCGCGCTCAGGTCGCCGCCGAACTCGCGCGCCGGGTCGTAGTAATCCAGCGCGCGCGTGATCAGCAGGTAGGTGTTCGCATCGAAGTACTCGCTGAACTTGTCGCCCTGGTGGCGCAGGTAGCTCTCGATCTCGAACTCGATCGCCTGCGTGCTGTAGGCCAGCCCGCCGTTGCGCAGATCGCGCCCGAACTTGGCCTCCATCGCGTCGTCGCTCAGGTAGGTGATGTGGCCGATCATGCGGGCCACGCGCAGGCCGCGGCGCGGCACGGTGTCGTGGGCGTAGAAGTGGCCGCCGTAGAACTCCGGGTCGGTCACGATCGCGCGGCGCGCGACCTCGTTGAACGCGATGTTCTGCGCCGACAGGTTCGGCGCCGTCGCGACCGCGATGCAGTGGCGCAGCCGATCCGGGTGGCGCAGCGCCCAGCTCAGCGCCTGCATGCCGCCCAGGCTGCCGCCAAGCACGGCGGCCAGCTGCGTGATGCCCAGCCGGTCGAGCAGCCGCGCCTGCGCGTCGACCCAGTCCTCGACGGTGACGACCGGGAAATCCGCGCCATACGGCTTGCCGGTGTCCGGATTGGCCTGCATCGGCCCGGTCGAACCGAAGCACGAGCCCGGGTTGTTGACGCCGATCACGAAGAAGCGGTTCGTGTCCAGCGGCTTGCCGGGGCCGACGAGGTTGTCCCACCAGCCCTCGCTGCCCTTCACCACCGAGCCGTCGGCCGCCGCGTAGGTGCCGGCGACGTGGTGGCTCGCATTCAGGGCGTGGCAGACGAGTACCGCGTTGCTCTTCGCGGCGTTCAGCGTGCCGTAGGTTTCATAGACCAGCGTGTACTCGCGCAACTGCGCGCCGCTGCGCAGCGGCAGCGGCTGCTCGAACTGCATCGATTGGGGTGTGATGTGGCCGACTGAACTCATGGTTCCGAAAAAACAAAACCCGGCGCCGCTGAAAGCGGGACACCGGGTCGGTCGGGTCCTGTCTTTAGCGGAATTTATAAAGCGCCCGCAAGCCGGAACAAATCAGCGCTGGGGGCCAGTATAGCGAGGTCGCGCACCACGTGGCCGGATCCGGCCAGCGCGCGCGCGGTCCGCACGCTATCGTGCCGGCATGAACAACAACCCCGCCTTCGCGCGGCTGGCCTGGTCCAACCTCGCGGCCCAGTCGGCCGAACAGATCAGCCTGGCCGCGGTGCCGATGGTGGCGGTGCTGACGCTGGGCGCCGGCGCGACGCAGAACGGGCTGCTGTCGGCCGCGCAGACGCTGCCCTTCCTGCTGCTGTCGATCCCGGCCGGGCTGCTTGCCGACCGCAGCTCGCGCAGCCGCCTGCTCGTCGCCGCCGAAGCGCTGCGCGCCGCCTCGCTGCTCGCGCTGGTGCTGCTCGCATTCGCCGGCCAGCTGTCGATCGTCGCGCTCGGGCTGCTCGGCTTCATCGGCGCGACCGGGACGGTCGCGTTCAGCGTCGCCGCGCCCTCGCTGGTGCCGGCGCTCGTCGCCCGCCAGGACCTGCCTCAGGCCAACGCGCGCCTGGAGATCGCGCGCAGCACCGCCTATGCGGCCGGCCCGGCGCTGGCCGGCGCGCTCGTCGGCTGGGCCGGCGGGCCGCCCGCCTTCGTGCTTGCGCTCGTGCTGTCGAGCGCTGCCGTCTGGAGGCTGCGCGGCTTGCCCGAACCGGCGCGGCCCGCGCTGCCGCCGCGCCACGTGCTGCACGAGCTGCGCGAGGGCGCGGCGCTGATCTGGCGCCACGAGCTGCTGCGGCCGATCATGTGGGCCGCCGTCGTCTGGAACACCGCGTGGTTCATGCTGCAGGCCGCCTATGTGCCGTATGCGGTCGCGCTGCTCGGCCTGAATGCGGCCAGCATCGGCAGCACGCTGGCGACCTACGGCGCCGGCCTCGTCGTCGGCGCGCTGCTCGCGACGCGCGTGATGCGAACGATGGGCTTCGGCACCGCGATGATCGTCGGCCCGTTGTTCTCGGCCGCGGCCGGCCTCGTGATGGTCGCGACGCTGTGGTGGCCGAGCGGCTGGCTCGCCGGCGCGTCGTTCTTCCTGTTCGGCGCGGGGCCGGCGCTGTGGGTCGTGGCGTCGACGACCTTGCGCCAGACCGTCACGCCGTCGGCCATGCTCGGCCGCGTCTCGGCGCTGTTCCTGACCGTCAACGCCGGTTCGCGTCCGGTCGGCGCCGCGCTCGGGGCGGGGCTCGCGGCGCTGGTCGGCGGCAACGACGGCCTGAAGGCCTGCATCGTCGTGATGGCGCTGGGCTTCGCCTGGCAGGCCTTGATCATCGTCTTCTCGCCGCTCTGGCGGCTGCAGGCGCTGCCGCCGGCGGTAGCCTGAGCCGGGACCGCCATTCGGGCATTCCCGAGGTCCGACGCGTGACATCGCGTCACATCACGGCCCTACCATCGCGCGACCCCCACGAGGTGCGCATGTTCAACTGGCTCAAACGACTCGATCAACATTTCCCGGTCCGCTACACCGCCTGGCTGCTGTGCGGCCTCGCGACGCTGCTGTGCGCGTTCGCCTGGGTCGCCTTCCACGTCGCCGGGCTGTTCGCGATCGGCTTTTTCGCGCTGACGGTGCTCGGCTGGCGCGACACGGTGCAGACGCACCACTCGGTGCTGCGCAACTACCCGGTGCTCGGCCACCTGCGCTTTCTGCTCGAGTTCATCCGGCCCGAGATGCGCCAGTACTTCATCGAGGGCGACAACGAGGCCGCGCCGTTCTCGCGCCAGCAGCGCTCGCTCGTCTATCAACGCGCGAAGGGCGACGCCGACAAACGCCCGTTCGGCACCCAGATGGACGTCGGCGCGGTCGGCTACGAGTGGATCAACCACTCGCTGCAACCGACCAAGCTGCCGACCCACGACTTCCGCGTGCTGATCGGCGCGGGCCGTGCGCAGCCGTACAACGCGAGCATCTTCAACATCTCGGCGATGAGCTTCGGCGCGCTGAGCGCGAACGCCGTGCGCGCGCTGAACAGCGGCGCCAAGCGCGGCGGCTTCGCGCACGACACCGGCGAGGGCTCCATCAGCCGCTACCACCGCGAAAACGGCGGCGACCTGATCTGGGAGATCGGCTCGGGCTACTTCGGCTGCCGCAATTCGGACGGCACCTTCAGCGAGGAGCGCTTCATCGAGAACGCGATCCAGCCGCAGGTGAAGATGATCGAGCTGAAGCTGAGCCAGGGCGCCAAACCCGGCCACGGCGGCGTGCTGCCGGGGCCGAAGGTCACGCCCGAGATCGCCGAGGCCAGAGGCGTGCCGGCCTGGGTCGACTGCGTCTCGCCGTCCTCGCACGGCGCGTTCTCGACGCCGATCGAGATGATGCACTTCATCGAGCGGCTGCGCACGCTGTCGGGCGGCAAGCCGACCGGCTTCAAGCTGTGCATCGGCCACCCCTGGGAGTGGTTCGCGATCGCGAAGGCGATGCTGGAGACCGGCATCACGCCGGACTTCATCGTCGTCGACGGCGCCGAGGGCGGCACCGGTGCGGCGCCGCTGGAGTTCACCGACCACGTCGGCGCGCCGCTGCAGGAGGGGCTGCTGCTGGTGCACAACACGCTGGTCGGCCTGAACCTGCGCGACAAGATCAAACTCGGTTGCGCCGGCAAGGTCGTCAGCGCGTTCGACATCGCGCGCATGCTGGCGCTCGGCGCCGACTGGTGCAACTCGGCGCGCGGCTTCATGTTCGCGCTCGGCTGCATCCAGTCGCAGAACTGCCACACCGACCACTGCCCGACCGGCGTCGCGACGCAGGACCCGCAGCGCATGCGCGCGCTGGTCGTGACGACCAAGACCGATCGGGTCGTGAACTTCCACGAGAGCACGCTGGTCGCGTTGAAGGAGCTGGTCCAGGCGGCCGGCCTGTACAGCCCGGCCGAGCTGACGGCCGATCACATCGTGCGCCGCAACTCCGAGCAGGCCGTGAAACTCCTCACGAATCTGCTGCCGTTCGCGAAGCCGGGTGAATTGCTGCGCGGCGAGGCGACGCAGCAGGTCTTCCGGATGTACTGGCCGATGGCCCAGGCCGCCAGCTTCAAGGTGCTGAGCCCGCTGATGGCCGGCCCCGAATTGTTGCCGGCGAACGTGTCCTGAAAATACCGCCCTACGAGGCGTGTAGGGCTCCCCCGACCCCACTCGCGGGGTGCCGTGCGCCCGCTGCCGTCGGAACAATCCGCGGCATCGAAGCAAGCCCGGTGCGCGCCATGTCCAGCATCCTGTTGATCCAGTCCGACCCGGTCGCGGCCAGCCGCCTGACGGACGCGCTCGGCGCCGATCCGCGCTTCGCCGTCTGCGCGAGCGTCGGCAGCCTGCGCGAGGCGCGCGACGTCATCGCCGAGCGCGTCCCCGACCTGCTGCTCACCGACATGCGGCTGCCCGACGGCCCGGCCTACGAGCTGCTGCGCGAGCTGCGCCCCGGGCGCTCGCACGTGATGGTGGTGACCGCGTCGTTCCACGATCCGCAGCTGATGCACACGCTGCGCATGGGCACCGACGCGTTCATCCCGAGCGGCTGCTCGACCGAGGCGCTGCTGGGCGCGCTGCGCCAGACGCTCGCCGGCGAGTCGCCGGTCGTCCCCGAGATCGCGCGCCAGATGCTCGCGCACTTCGATGCCTTGAGCGCGAAGCCGGTTCCGGCCGGCGGCGAGGAGCCGCCGCCGACGCTGAGCGCGGGCGAACGCAACCTGCTCGAATGGGCCGGCGAGGGCTACGGGGCGGGCGAGATCGCGCTGGCGGTGAAGATCAGCGCCGCGCAGGTCGGCCTGCGCCTGCGTGCGCTGCTGCGGCGCATCCATTTCGAGCGCCGCACGCCGCCGGCGCTTGCAGCGCCCGAGCCTAAGGCTGAGGCGGGCGCGTCTCGACGAAGCTCTGGCGCGCGTTGAGCTTGTCCGCCAGCTTGGCCAGGTTCTCGTGCTTGTCGCGCCAGTCGATCTGCGGGAAGCGGAACACGAGGTAGTCGAGCGCGCAGCCGACCGCGATGTCGGCCAGCGACAGGTGGTTGCCGGAGCACCAGGGCTTGTCGGCCAGGCCCTTGCTGAACGCGCTCAGCGAGACCTCGACCTTGTGCAGCTGCCGCTCGGTCCACGCCGGGCTGCGCTGCTCGGGCGTGCGGTGCGGCCAGGTCTGCTCCAGCCGGGCGAGGATGGCCGCGTCGAGCAGCCCGTCGGCGAGCGCTTCCCAGGTGCGCACCTCGATGCGTTCGCGGCTGCCCTCGGGGATCAGCCGGCTGACCGGCGAGCGCGTGTCCAGGTATTCGACGATCACGCGCGAGTCGAAGATCGCCTCGCCGCCCGGCAGCACCAGGCAGGGCACCTTGCCGAGCGGGTTGGACTTCAGGATCTTGTCGCTGCCCCAGACGTCTTCGAGCTCGTGCTGGAAGTCGAGCTTTTTCTCGACCATCACGATGCGAACCTTGCGCACGTAAGGGCTGGTGAGTGATCCGATGAGTTTCATTGTTGCGCTGCTTATCTCGTTGGTCACCCATGACGCCACGATCGTGACGAATTGATTCTAGCGGCGCACCCCTGCGTAAAAAGCTCAGCGGCGTAGCGTCCAGTCCACAGTCGGCGGCCGACCGGGAATATTCAGCACCGCTGCGGCGGCTGGTGCACGGGCGACGACGCGGCCGGCGCGCACCACGGCGAGGCGGTTGGCCCGCAAACGCAGCGCTTCGACCGGGTCGCGCGCCTGCAGCAGCACGAAATCGGCCCGCCGGCCGACCTCGAGGCCGTACTCCGCCAGCCCGAGCGCCTTGGCGGCATTGACGGTGACGGCGTCGAAACAGGCGCGCATCTGCGCCTGCGAGGTCATCTGGGCGACGTGCAGGCCCATTTGGGCGACCTCCAGCATGTCGCCCGAGCCGAGCGAGTACCACGGGTCCATCACGCAGTCGTGGCCGAACGCGACGTTGACGCCGGCGGCCATCAGCTCGGGCACGCGCGTCATGCCGCGGCGCTTCGGATAAGTGTCGTGGCGGCCCTGCAGCGTGATGTTGATCAACGGGTTCGCGACCGCGTGGACCTGCGCCTCGGCGATCAACGGCAGCAGCTTGCTGACGTAGTAGTTGTCCATCGAGTGCATCGAGGTCAGGTGCGAGCCGGTGACGCGGCCGTGCAGGCCGAGCCGATTCGTGTGGAACGCGAGCGTCTCGATGTGGCGCGACAGCGGGTCGTCGCTCTCGTCGCAGTGCATGTCCACCGGCAGCCCGCGCTCGGCGGCGAGCTCGCACAGGAGCCGCACGCTCTCGGCGCCTTGTTCGGACGTGCGTTCGAAATGCGGAATCCCGCCGACCACGTCGACGCCCATGTCCAGCGCGCGCTTCAAATTCGCGAGCGCCGTCGGCGAGCGCAGCACGCCGTCCTGCGGGAACGCGACGAGCTGCAGGTCGAGGTAGGGCGCGACCGCCTTTTTCACCTGCAGCAGCGCCTCGACCGCGAGCAGCCGGTCGTCGCAGACGTCGACGTGCGAGCGGATCGCGAGCAGCCCCTTCGCGACCGCCCAGTCGCAGTATCGAAGCGCACGCTCGACCAGCGCCTCTTGCGTCAGCTGCGGCTTCAGCTCGCCCCACAGCGCGATGCCCTCCAGCAGCGTGCCGCTCTGGTTCACGCGCGGCAGGCCGTAGCTCAGCGTCGCGTCCATGTGGAAGTGCGGGTCGACGAACGGCGCGCTCAGCAGCCAGCCGTCGGCCTCGATCACCTCGATGCCTTCGGCCGGGGCGGGCACCGGCAGGCGGGGCCCGAGCGCGGTGATGCGCCCCGATTCGGTGTGCACGTCGATGCCGGTGCGGCCATCGGTCAAAGCGGCATTGCGAACGATCAGCATCCCCTCAGCATAACGGTTGACGCGGTATGCTTCAAAGACCGAAGCCTTGGTTCACGATGCTTTATCTGCTGTTCATCTACATCCACCTGATCGCCACCTGCATGGCGATCGGTGTCATCGTGCTGACCGACATGCGGCTGCTGGCCAAGCTGGTCGGCTACCGCGTCGTGATCCCGCCGCCCGAGCAGTTCGAGACGCTGATGGTGGTGGTGGCGATGACGACGCTCGTCGTCTCGGGCTGCGCCGTCGTGCTGCTGGGCATGGCCGCGAACCCGCACTACCTGAACAACCCGAAGCTGCAGGCCAAGATCCTGCTCGTCGGGCTGATCGTGGCGAACTCGTTCGCGCTGCACTACATCAGCTTCCCGCGGCTGGCCCGGGCCCGGGCGGTCGCGTCGTGGAAGGCCCGCGATCACCTCGGCGTCGCGATCCCGGTCGCGTTGTCCAACAGCCTGTGGCTGTACTGCGCGTTCCTCGGCGTCGCGCGGCCGTGGAACAACGTCGTCCCGATCGGCACCGTGCTGGCGATCGCGTTCGGGCTGTTCGTCGCCGCGACGCTCGCGGTGCTGCTCGCGCTGCGCTTTGGCGCGCGCGAGCAGCACCGCGAGCGGCCCGACTGGATCGATTCGGTGAAGGCGCGCCTGAGCGACCGCATGCCGCTGTCGGAGCGCCGCCGCTACGACCGCCAGCACCTGCAGGACACGCTCTTCTAGCGCGTGCGCCGGCATGGCCGCGCGAGGCAACGGTCATGCGACGCTCCTACAATCGCGGGTTGACTGTTGCAGCGCGCCGCCGCGCGCGATCCCGCCATGAATCTTTCCGCGCTCTCCGCCCTGTCGCCGCTGGACGGCCGCTACGCCGCCAAGGTCGCGGCGCTGCGCCCGCTGCTGTCGGAGTTCGGCCTGATGCACCGCCGCGTGCAGGTCGAGGTCGAGTGGTTCACCGCGCTGTCGGACGCCGGCTTCGACGAGTTCAAGCCGCTGTCGGAAGCCGCGCGCGGGCTGCTGCGCGGCCTGGTGCTGCGCTTCTCCGAGGCCGACGCGCAGGCGATCAAGGACATCGAGCGCACCACCAACCACGACGTCAAGGCGGTCGAGTACTGGCTCAAGGGCCGGATCGAGTCGACCCCCGAGCTGAAGGCCGCGAGCGAATTCGTCCACTTCGCCTGCACCAGCGAGGACATCAACAACACCAGCCACGGCCTGATGCTGCAGGCCGCGCGCAGCGAGGTGCTGCTGCCGGCGCTCGACGCGCTGCTCGCACGGCTGCGCGAGCAGGCCCACGCGCTGGCCGGGATGCCGATGCTCAGCCGCACCCACGGCCAGACCGCCAGCCCGACCACGGTCGGCAAGGAGATCGCCAACGTCGTCGCGCGCCTGAAGCACGCGCGCGGCCGCGTCGCCGACGTGAAACTGCTGGCGAAGATGAACGGCGCGGTCGGCAACTACAACGCCCATCTGGCCGCCTACCCGGGCTTCGACTGGGAAGCGTTCTCGCGCCGCGTCGTCGAGACCCAGCTCGGCCTGAGCTTCAACCCGTACACGATCCAGATCGAGCCGCACGACTGCATGGCCGAGCTGTTCGACGCGATCACGCGCACGAACACGATCCTGATCGACTGGTCGCGCGACGTCTGGGGCTACATCAGCCTGGGCTACTTCAAGCAGCGCACCAAGGAAGGCGAGATCGGCTCGTCGACGATGCCGCACAAGGTCAATCCGATCGACTTCGAGAACGCCGAAGGCAATTTCGGCCTCGCCAATGCGCTGCTGACCCACCTTGCGCAGAAACTGCCGATCAGCCGCTGGCAGCGCGACCTCTCCGACAGCACGGTGTTGCGCAACGTGGGGGTCGCGCTCGGCTACGCACTGCTCGGCTACGACTCGCTGCTGCGCGGCCTGGACAAGCTCGAGGTCAACGCCGAGGCGCTCGCCGCCGACCTCGACGGCGCCTGGGAGGTGCTGGCCGAACCGGTCCAGACCGTCATGCGGCGCTACAACCTGCCGAACCCGTACGAGCGTTTGAAAGCCTTGACGCGCGGCAAGGCGATGACGCGCGAGGCATTCCACGCGTTCATCCAGACGCTGGAGATCCCGCCCGCCGAGCGCGAGCGGCTGCTCGCGCTGACGCCGGCGACCTACGTCGGCCAGGCCGCCCAACTCGCCCAGCGCATCCAGTGATGGCAACGAGCTTTGTCGCGCAGCTGCGCCGCGCCGAGACGCTGAACGACTCGGTGCTGTGCGTCGGCCTCGATCCGGACCCAGCGAAATTCCCCGGCTCCTGGCAGGGCGACGCGACGCGCATCTTCGACTTCTGCGCCACCCTCGTCGATGCGACCAAGGACCTGGTGATCGCGTTCAAGCCGCAGATCGCCTACTTCGCCGCGCAGCGCGCCGAGGCGCAGCTGGAGCGGCTGATCGCGCACATCCACAAGGCGGCTCCCGAGGTGCCGGTGATCCTGGACGCCAAGCGCGGCGACATCGGCAGCACCGCCGAGCAGTACGCGCACGAGGTCTTCGAGCGTTATGAGGCCGACGCCGTGACGCTCTCGCCGTTCATGGGCTTCGACTCGATCGAGCCCTATCTGCGCTACGAGGGCAAGGGCGCGATCCTGCTGTGCCGCACCTCCAACCCGGGCGGCGACGATCTGCAGGCGCAGCGGCTGGCCGGCGGCGGCACGGTGTTCGAGCACATCGCCCGGCTCGCGCAAGGCGAATGGAACCGCAGCGGCGAGCTCGCGCTGGTCGTCGGCGCGACCTACCCGGCCGAGATCGAGCGCGTGCGCGAGCTCGCGCCGACCTTGCCGCTGCTGATCCCCGGCATCGGTGCGCAGGGCGGCGACGCGATGGCGACGGTGCGCGCCGGCTGGCGCGCCGACGCGAGCGGCCGCACCGTCGCGCCGATCATCGTCAGCTCGTCGCGCGCGATCCTGTACGCGAGCCGCGGCAACGATTTCGCCCAGGCCGCACGCGCCGCCGCGCTGGCCACGCGCGAAGAACTGAACGCCGCCCGGCGATTGGCGCCGCTGCGCCCTTGACACGGTCGGAGGGCGGAGTTCACACCCCCTAATTGACAATTCGGAACAATCGGGGCTGCCGTGTAGGATGCAGCGGGTCGCGCCCGCTCCCGGGCGTTCGGGAGCTTGACGCCGCATGGCCAACGCCGCTCTTCGCATGGCCAACGCCGAATTGCCGGAATCCGCCGCGCGGATCATCGGGCGGATTTTCTTCGGCACGACCTCGGCCGCCGCGTTCGCGGGCGTCGCGCTGATCTCGGCGGTGCCGCTGGGCCTCGTCCCGGGGCTGCGGATCTCGCTGTTCGGTGGCCTGCTCGGCTTCGCGGTGCTGTGCGCGCTGGCGGTGCGGGCGAGCACGGCGCCGAATTTCCCGATGACGCCGGCGCTGTGCGCGGTCGCGCTGGCCGAGATGGCGCTCGCGACGCTGCTGGCCGCCAACGTGGGCGGCGGCCTGCGCAGCGCGGCACCGGGGTTTTGCGCGCTGCTCGTCTGCATCGTCGGCGCGATCACACGGCCGCGCATCAGCGTGCTGCTGGGGGCCGCCGCGCTGGCCGCGACGGGTGCCCTCGCGGGGTTCGACGCCAGGACGCCGCCGGGCGGCGGCAGCGGCACGCTGCCGCTGGGCGTGGAGCTGTTGCTGCAGGGCGGCGTGATCGTCTGCGGCGCGATCGGCGGCGGCGTGATCGCCCGCGTGCTGGAGCACTACCTGCACGCGGCGGCCGAGCGCGAGCAGCGCTTTCGGGCCTTGCTGCGGGTCGCCACCGACTGGTACTGGGAGCAGGACGCCCAGCTGCGCTTCACCCACGTCTCGGAGCCGACCGCCGGCGGCCTCGGCCCGGCCCAGCGCAAGCCCTGGCAGCTGGCCGAGATGGGCCTGAGCGAGGAGCAGCTCGATGCGCACCGCGCCGAGCTGGAGGCGCGCCGCCCGTTCACGAACCTGATCGCGCAGCTGCGCAACACGGCCGGCCAGTGGCGCAGCGTGAGCCTGAGCGGCGAGCCCAAGTTCGACGCGAACGGCGTCTTCAACGGCTACTGGGGCGTCGCGCGCGACGTCACCGACGAGTTGCGCACGCAAAGCGCCGTCGCCGCGAGCGAGATGCGCTACCGGGAATTGTTCGCGCGCTCGCCGTCGCCGCTGTTCCTGCACCGGCGCGGCGTCGTGTTCGACGCGAACGAAGCGGCCGCGCGGCTGTTCGGCTTCGCGAACGCGGCGGCGATGAACGGCTTCAACGTCGTCAACCTGTTCCCGCCGGGCCCGTCGCGCGAGCGGGTGCTCGAGCGCAACGCGCGGCTGGATCGGATGACGATCGGCGAGGGCCTGCCGGTCAGCGATTTCGCGGTCCGCGCGGTCGACGGCCGCCCGCTCAGCGTGCAGGCGACGGGCGTGCGGGTCGAGACCGCCAGCGGCCTGGCGACCCTGTCGATCTTCTTCGACATCACCGCACGCCAGGCGGTCGAGAGCGCGCTGCGCCGCTCGGAGGCGATGCTCTCGCACCTGTTCGCGACCAGCCCGGACTGCATCGCGCTGACCGAGATGGCGAGCGGCCGCTATGCGATGGTCAACCCGGCGTTCTGCCGCCTGACCGGCTTCAGCAGCGAGGAGGTCGTCGGCCGCACGGCTGCCGAGCTCGGCCTCTGGCACGACCAGCGCGCCGCCGACCACCTGCTGACGGTGCTGGAGCGCGACGGCACCGTCGTCGACCTGCCGGCGGTGTTCGTCGCGAAGTCGGGCGAGCTCGTCTCGATGCGCCTGGCCGCCGGCCGCTTCGTGATGGACCAGCGCGACTACCTCGTCGTCAACGCCCACGACGTGACCGAGAGCGAGGCGACCCGGATGCAGCATGCCGCGATCCTGGAGCACGCCTCGATCGGCATCGCCTACACGCGCGACGACGGCTTCGTCGAAGCGAATCCGTATTTCGAGCGCATGTTCGGCTGGGAGCTCGGCGGGCTGCGCGGCCAGGCCGACACGGCCGTCTGGGCCAGCCCCGAGGAACACGCCGAGATCGCCGCGCTCGCCGCGCCGCTGCTGAGCGCCGGCAGACCGTTCGAGATCGAGCGCCGGATGCGGCGCCGCGACGGCAGCGAGTTCTGGTGCCGGCTGCTGGCCCAGGCGCTGACGCCGGCCGACACGCGCCGCGGCGGCACGATCTGGATCGCCGAGGACGTGACCGAGCGGCGCCGCCTGGACGCCGCGCTGGCGGCCGCGCGCGACGCGGCCGAGGCCGCCAGCCAGGCCAAGAGCTCGTTCCTCGCCAACACCAGCCACGAGATCCGCACGCCGCTGAACGGGCTGCTCGGCCTGGCGCGCCTGGCGATGCGCGAGGACCTGCCCGACGTGCGCCGCCAGGAGTACCTGGGCCAGATCCTGGACAGCGCGCAAAGCCTGGCCGGGATCATGTCCGACATCCTCGACGTCTCCAAGATCGAGGCCGGCCGGCTCGCGCTGGAGGACACCCCGTTCGACGTGCACGAGACGCTGCGCGCGGTGCACCACGCGTACAACTCGCTCGCCGAGGTCAAGGGGCTGCAGCTCGAGCTGTCGATCGACGGCGCCCTGGCAGCCACGGTGCGGGGCGACCCGGTGCGGGTGCGCCAGATCCTGTCGAACTTCATCACCAACGCGCTCAAGTTCACCGAACGCGGCCATGTGCGCATCAGCGCCGGCCCGTCGGTGACCGGCGGCGTGCGCCTGGCCGTCTCGGACACCGGCCCGGGCGTGCCCTACGAGATGCGCGATCGCCTGTTCACGCCGTTCTCGCAGGGCGACAGCTCGACCACGCGGCGCTACGGCGGCACCGGTCTGGGCCTGTCGATCTGCCGCGAGCTGGCGCAGCTGATGAAGGGCCGCGTCGGGCTGGAGAGCGTGCTCGGCCAGGGCAGCACCTTCTGGGCCGAGCTGCCGCTGCGCGCGAGCGCGCCGGCCGCGATCGCGAGCGACACCGAGGAAAGCGACCTGAAGCGCCTGTACCGCGCGCGCGTGCTGATGGTCGAGGACAACCCGGTCAACATGATGATCGCGGTCGCGATGCTGGAGCACTGGGGCGTGCGCGTCGCGCAGGCCTTCGACGGCAGGATGGCGGTCGCCGCGGTCCACGACGCGGTGCGCAACGGCGACCCCTTCGACGCCGTCGTGATGGACGTGCAGATGCCGGTGATGGGCGGCCACGAGGCGGCGCGCGAGCTGCGCGCGCGCTACCCGAAGAAGACGCTGCCGATCATCGCGCTGACGGCCGCCGCGCTGGTCTCCGAGCGCGAGGAGGCGCTCGCCGCCGGGATGGACGACTTCCTGACCAAGCCGGTCGACGCGCCCAAGCTGCGCGCCTCGCTCGCGCGCCACGTCGACCGCTACGCGGCCAGCGAGCCACACCAGGGCTGAACCGGGGGCGAAAACGCCCCAACGCGGTGCACAATCCGCGCCGGCCCGATTGTGACCAATTCTTTACAACGGGTACGGATATTGCGCCTGCGAGATCCGGACGCAACCCCACCACACCGCAAAGGACGAACCATGCACCGCTTCTCCCTGCTCGCCGCCGCAGCCCTGCTTGGGTTGGCAGGCACCGCCGCCAACGCCGCCGACTGGAGCGACACCGCCATCGGCGTGCGCTACGGCACCCAGTTCGCCGAGCCCTTCGACAACCACGCCGACGGCTCGCGGGTGAACATCAAGAAGACGATCATTTCGCTGACGCACTCGAGCGGCTACAAGTACGGCACGAACTTCTTCAATGCCGACCTGCTGATGTCCGACCACAACGACCCGGCGTTCAGCAACACCGGCGGCCCGGAGAGCACCGGCGCGCGCGAAGCGTACATCGTCTACCGCAACATGCTGGACATCGGCAAGGTCATGGGCAAGGACCTCAAGATGGGCCCGATCCGCGGCTACGGCATGACCGCCGGCTTCGACTGGAACACCAAGAACGACAGCTACGCCTCGAAGAAGCAGATGCTGGTGATCGGCCCGACGCTGCAGTTCGACGTGCCCGGCTTCGCGAACCTGAGCGCGCTCGCGTTCCGCGAAAGCAACGCGCCGACCGGGGTCTCGCGCTACTACTACAAGACGCACGGCGCGCTCGAGCTCGATTGGGGCGTCGGCATCGGCGCGCTGCCGCTGTCGTTCAACGGCTACGCGCTGTGGATCGCCTCGAAGGGCCAGAACGAATTCGGCGGCGGCACCGCGCCGGAAACGCACCTGGACATGACGCTGATGTACGACGTCGGCCTCGTCGCCGGGCTGGGCAAGCATGTCGCGCTGATCGGCGTCGAGTACGAGTACTGGCACAACAAGTTCGGCAACCCGGATGTGAACAACAAGGGCGCGACGGCGAGCACGCCGATGATCCGCGCCGAGTACCACTTCTGATCTAGACGATCAGCGGCAAGTCCCGCCAGCGCCGGCCCGTCAACGCGAACAGCGCGTTGGCGACGGCCGGCGCCACCGGCGGCGTGCCGGGTTCGCCGACGCCGCTCGGCGCGCGCGTGCTGGCGATCAGGTGCGTCTCGATGCGTGGCGCATCCGCCATCTTCACGACCGGGTAATCGGGGAAGTTGCGCTGCCTGACGACGCTGCCCTCGATGTCGATGCGGCCGTACAGCGCCGCGCTCAGCCCGAAGATCACCGCGCCCTCCAGCTGCTGCGCGACGATTGCCGGGTTCACGACGGTGCCGACATCGGCCGCGCAGACGACGCGGTGAACGCGCGGCTTGCCCTCCACCAGCGACACCTCGACGACTTCGGCCACCACGCTGCCGAAGCTCTCATGCAGCGCGACGCCGCGCGCGCGCCCGGCCGCGAGCGGCTGCGCCGGCCCGAAGCCCGGCCAGCCCGCCTTCCCGGCGGCGAGCGACAGCACCGCCGCATGGCGCGGCGCCTCTTTCAAGAGCGAAAGACGGAATGCGATCGGGTCCTGCTTCGCCTCGGCCGCGAGCTCGTCGACGAAGCACTCCGAGAAGAAGGCATTGTGCGAGTGGCCGACCGAGCGCCAGAAGCCGACCGGCACCCGGCTGTGCGTCGCGACGTGCGCGATGCGCTGGTTCGGGATGCCGTAGAGCTGGTCGTACAGGCCCTCGCTGGTCGTCTTGTCGGGCGTGTCGATCGGGCCCGACAGCGCGGGCAACGCGCGCGCGAGCCAGCGCGGCGTGATCGCGTCGCCGGCGCTGGTGATCGCGAGGCTGGTCGGCCGGCCTTGCGCGTCCAGGCTCGCCTGCATCACCGCGACGCCGGCGGGGCGGTAGAAGTCGTGGCTCAAATCTTCCTCGCGCGGCCAGACCAGTTGCACCGGCCGGCCCTCGGTCTCGAACGCGATGCGCACCGCCTGACTGACGAAATCGACGTCCAGGCGGCGGCCGAAGCCGCCGCCGAGGTAGGTGATGTGCAGCGTCACCGCGCTCTCGGCAACGCCCGCGGCACGCGCCGCGGCCACGCGCGCGGCGGTCGGGAACTGCGTCGGCGCCCAGACCTCGACGCGCCGCGAAGCGCCCTCGCCGCTCACGCGCGCGGTGCAGTTGATCGGCTCCATCGCTGCATGTGCCAGATACGGCGCGCGGTAGACCTGCTCGATGCGGCGCGCCGCGCTCTTGACGGCGGCCGGCACATCGCCGCGGCTGTGGAACGCGAAGCCGCCGGCCTGCGCGGCGGCTTCGCGGGCGGTCGCCTCCAGCGCCTGCAGGATCTCGGTGCTCGCGAGCAGGCCCAGCGGCGGGGCCTGCCACTCGACCTGCAGCGCCTGCGCGCCCCGCAGCGCATGCCAGTAGGTGTGGCCGACGACCGCGAGCGCGTCGGTCGAGCCGGCCTGCGGCCCGAGCCGCACGACGCGCTCGACGCCGGCCAGCTTCATCGCGGCGCCCGGATCGACCGCGCCGGGGCTGCCGCCCAACATCGGACAGTGGCGCACGACGGCGTACAACAGGCCCGGCAGGCGCACGTCGATGCCGAACTCGGCCGTGCCGTCGGTCTTGGCCACGAGGTCGATGCGCGGGGCGGGCGTGCCGATCAGCGTCCAGTCCTTGGGTTCCTTCGGCGCGACGCCATCGACCGGCATCACCGCGGCCGCCTTCGCGAACGCGCCGAAGTGCTCTTTCAATCCGGACGGGTGGCTGATCGCACCGCCGGCGATCACGAGTTCCGCGACCGGCAGCTTCCAGTGCAGCGATGCGGCGCCGAGCAGCTGCGCCCGCGCCGTCGCCGCGGCCAGACGCAGCGGCTCCCAGGTGTCGGCGATGGTGGACGAGCCGCCGGTCATGTTGATGCCGAGCTCGCGCACGGCCTTCGCGACAATCCACTGCGTGGCCTTGACGCCGCGGCTCTCGTGCCCGGGCTGGTTGTCGCGTGGGTCGAACGGCAGCGCGCTGACGAAACCGGCGACGTTGCCGTAGAGCTTGTCGGGGCCGGCCGTGAACAGGCGGACTGTCGCGAGCGGCACGTCGAGCTCCTCGGCGACCAGCATCGCCAGCGCCGTGTGGACGCCCTGGCCCATCTCGCTGCGGTGCATCGCGAGCATCACGCTGCCGTCGGCGGCGATCTTGATCCAACCATTCAGCCCGACCTCGCCGTCGACGACCGGCAGCGTGTCCGCCTCGCCCAGGCGGCTGCGCGGCGGCATCACGCCCCAGCCGACGACCAGCGCGGCGCCCGCGCCCAGGCCGCTCAGGATCAGCGTCCTGCGTTTCACGGCTTGCGGCCCCGCAGCGCGGCGGCCGCGCTCTTGATCGCCTCGCGGATGCGCGGGTAGGTGCCACAGCGGCAGATGTTGGTGATGGCCGCGTCGATGTCGGCGTCGCCCGGGTTCGGGGTCTTCGCGAGCAGCGCGGCGGCCGCCATCAGCATGCCGCTCTGGCAGTAGCCGCACTGCGGCACCTGGTGCGCGACCCACGCCGCCTGCAGCGCATGCGGCCGCTCGGGCGTGCCGAGCGCCTCGATCGTGCGCACCGCCCTGCCGGCGACCGCCGAGACCGGCGTGACGCAGGAGCGCACCGCGGCCCCGTCGACGTGCACGGTGCAGGCCCCGCAGGCGGCGATGCCGCAGCCGAACTTGGTGCCGGTCAGGTTCAGCACGTCGCGCAGCACCCACAGCAGCGGCATCTCGGGCGCGATGGCGGCGTCAGGCACGGACTGCGTGCGGCCGTTCAGCTGAAGGTTCATCCGAAGCGCTCCGCCGCGGGTCAGACGTCGTGGGCGTAGACCAGGAACCCCGCATGCTTCGCGACCTTGTCGTAGAGCGTGCGCCCGGCCGCGTTGGTCTCGTGCGTTTGCCAGTAGACGCGGTGGATGCCGGCCCGCCGCGCCTGTTCGTACACGCCGTGGATCAGCGCACGCCCGATGCCGTGGCCGCGTTCGGTGGGCGCCGTGAAGAGGTCCTGCAGGTAGCAGGTGAGCTCCAGGCGCGTCGTGCTGCGGTGATGCAAATAGTGCGTGAGGCCGAGCAGGCGACCCCCGGACTCGGCGACCAGCGCGAACACGGGTTCATGCGGATCGAAGAAGCGCCGCCAGGTCGCCTGCGTGATCTCGGGCCGAAGGGCGGTCTCGCCGTGCCGGCCGTAGAAGGCGTTGTAGCCGTCCCAGAGCGGCGTCCAGGCGGCGAGGTCGGAGGGCAGGATCGGGCGGACGATGATCGTGTCGGACATGCTTGCGGTCTCCTTTGTTCGGGCGATGCACCTGGTGCTGCACTTGCCGCGGCACTCATCGCGCCGACAGCGCCGCGGCGATCGTGCACACCGCGAGCACGAGATTGAGCCCGACCAGCTGGCGGATGCGGTTCAACACCCCCGCCGCGGCGGGCCATTCGGCTGCGGCGCTGTGGCGGCGCAGCTTCGGGTAGAGGCCGTGATTGATGTGGCCGAACACGCCGACCATCACGAGCCCCAACAGCATCATCACGTTCCAGCCCACCGGCGCGCGGGCGAAGCCGGTCTGCAGCAGCATCGTGAAGCCGCTCAACAGGATCAGCACGGCCGCGATGGCGACGAGGCGGAAGAAATGACCGAACGCCGCCACGAACAACGGCAGTCGTTGCGGCGGCTCCAGCACCTGGGCGGCTGCCGGGCGAAGGCAGAAGTAGGCGAAGACCATCCCGCCGACCCAGACGATGACGCTGGAGAGGTGGAGAAACAGGAGAGCTTGTCGGATCATGCCGCCCAGTGTAGGGCGTGCGACGGAACTAGAGCTTGCTCGCCAGGCAGCCGGAACTCTTGCATTCGACCACCCGCTCCTGCAGGACCTGCAGGCGACTGCGCGTCGCGCGGGTGGCGCACGACAGGTTCACATAGAAGCCGCTGTCGATCTTCTTGGAGCACGACGAGTTTCGGTCCTCGATCCATGTCAATTGCGTCTCCTTGAGCCGCGGCCGGTCGCCCGCGGGCAGGCGTGACGCGAGCTCCTTGTAGGCTTGATTGAGTTCCGCATCGGTCTCGATGTAGATCTTGTTCAGGCAGTAAAGACCATCGAAGTCGTCTTTGGGCTTGTCGCAGTTCTGTTGAGCGAACGCCGACAGCGGCGCGAGCACGAAGGAGAGGGCAAGGATCAGTGACTTCATCGAGATCTCGTCGTTGATTGGATCGGCGTGATGCTAGCAAAGGGGTTGCCGCCGCGGTCGTCAACGCTCCAGCAGGATTCGAAGCATTCGCTCCCGATTCGACAGGAAGTCACGAGTCACCTGGAAATGCTCGGTGTCCTCATAGGCGATCGGCGAGATGCCGTCCTTGCCGAACTGGTAGATGCGGGCCTCGGGATAGGCCATCAGAATCGGCGAATGCGTCGCGACGATGAACTGGCTGCCGTCCAGAATCAGGTCATGCATGCGGGACAGCACCGCCAGTTGCCTCTGTGGCGAGAGCGCGGCTTCCGGCTCATCCAGGATGTACAGGCCTTGGCCACCGAATCGTTCGGTCATCAGCGCCAGGAACGATTCGCCATGCGACTGTTCATGCAGCGACCGGCCGCCATAGGAACTGACGATGGCAGCGCCGCCGAGCGGCTCCTCGTCGAGACGCTCGATCTCGGTCGCGACGTTGAAAAAGCTCTCGGCTCGCAGGAAGAACCCGTCACGGGGTCGACGAACTCCCTTGGCGATCCGCAGGACCTCGTGCAATTCGGAGTGCGAGCGCCGCGTGCCGAAGCTGAAGTTCTTCGTGCCGCCTTCGGCGTTGAAGCCGAGGGACACGGCGATGGCTTCGAGCAGTGTCGACTTGCCCGAGCCGTTCTCGCCGACGAAGTACGTCACCTTCGGGTGAAGCTCGATCTCGTCAAGCGCTCGGACGGACGGCAACGAGAACGGATACCGGTCGAACGAGTCGACCTTGTCTCGTCGCAGCGAGACGCGAAATACGTATTGGCTGGAGATCATGGTGGCAACCGAGGCACGGCCCGGCAGACGCCGTCATTTCTGGGCTCGCCGCTTCTTCAATCCAGACTGACCTCGGTCCTGACGACCCCCGCCCGGTCCGCGCGCGCCGTCAGCGCCAGCTGCGTCCCCTTCGGCGCCCGCACGACCCACTCGGCCACCGCGCGATCCCCCGTCACCTCCCGGTTCGGCAGGAATGCCTGCAGCGACCCCTTCGGCGCGTGCCCTTCGAGGTGCGGCCCCTCGATCCGCTCCTTGCCGCTCACCAGCGACACCGTCGCGTCGTTCTGCGGCAAATGAATCTCGAAGATCACCCCGCGCACGACCTTGCGCTCCAGCGCCCGCTTCGTCACGTGCGCCGGCAGCCAGCCGCTGTTGCCGACCGCGAAGCGCACCCGCCAGGTGTCGGGCCCGAGCGCGCGAACCTCGGTACGCAGCAGCTCCAGCTTCGGCAGGCTCAGCGCGATCTGGTTCATCCACTTCGGAAACCGCTCGACCTCTTTCTCGCGCAGCTGCGGCGGCGGGTTGCGCCAGAAGTTCAGCTTGTCCCAGCCGCCGATCTCGACCTCGCCGAGCTGCGGGTGCATGAACGGCTTCCAGTCGACGTGCGCGAGCCCGTCGCAATGTTCGTCGCTCCATTTGATCAGCTTCAGGTCGTCGGCGATCGGATGCTCGCGGTACCAGTCGATCCACTTGTAGTCGTGGATCCCGGCGGCGCGGTTCGGCGCCCACAGCTCGACGACCCAGAACAGCGCGCCCAGGTGCTCGTAGAACCAGTCCTGCGTCCCCCCGATCGTTTCCTTCGGGTGGTATTTGAAATCGTGCCAGATGCTGATCGCCGGGTAGCCGGTGTGCTCGGTGCCGAGCGCGCTGAAGCGCTTGTACGACCACAGGTCCTCGGGGATCATGTCGTCGTCGCTGCTCGTGCCCATCGGCCGCAGGATCACGCCGCTGTGGGTGTGGTAGCTGATCGCCGCGCCGATGTTGCGGTGCGCGATCACGAAGTCGACCATCGCCTTGACCTCGGGCTCGCTGGTCGGGTACTCGCCGGCACCGGCCTGCTCGTGCTCCTGGCGCCACGTGGAGGGGAAGTTGCGGTTCAGGTCCAGGCCTTCGGCGTCCTTGTTGACACTGATCTTCAGGCCGTCGTAGTGCGTCAGCGTGCCCTCGGGCATCAGCCGGTAGTACTCGCCACCGAACTCGCCGGGCGCGCGCGGCACCATCAGGCGCGGGTCGTCGGGGTGTTTCCTGTAGCCGCCGTGCGGGTCGGCGATGCGCATGAACAGCACCCGGCCGTCGCCGTCCACGTCCTCGATCGTCAGGCCCTCGACCGGCTCCTCGTCGAACGGGTAGCGCCGCGTGCTGGAGCGGATGTGGCGCGGCCGGTCGGCCAGCGCGAGCTCGGCGCCGTCCGGGTTCAGGCGCGGGCACAGGTACAGCGTGCGGGTGTCCAGCAGCTGCGTGATCTGCGCGTCCTCGCCGTAGCGGTTGACGAGCTGATGCAGGTAGTAGATGACGGCGGTGCTGGCCGTCAGCTCGGCGGCGTGGATGTTGCCGTCGGCCCAGAACGCCGGCTTCTCGTCGTGCGGGCCGGTCGCCGCGTTGGTCAGCGTGACGACCCAGATGTCGCGGCCCTCGTAGCTCTTGCCGATCGAGTCGACCGTGACGAGGTCGGGGAAGGCGTCGGCGTAGTCGAACAGCAGCCGCGTCAGGGCGTCGTAGCGGTAAAAGAGGTCGAAATGGGGGATCGGGGTGAGTGGGCGCGTCATGAGGTGCTAGTGTCGCAGTACTCGCGTCAGCCTGCCAGCGCTCCGTCGACAAACACACGCAACTCGCCCGGCGCGAACGGCATCCAGGCCTCATTGCGCGTCAACGGTTGGGTCACGATCACCGCGACCCGGTCGCGTTCGGTCGTGTGCTTTGAAAAATCCACGGTGACGTCGTCGTCCTGCAACGACGCCTGGGTGAACGGGTGCTGGCGGACCAGGTGATGCAGCTGCGTCGAGCAGTGCGCCCACAGCGCCTGGCCGTTGCTGAGCACGAAGTTGAAGGTGCCGTGCGAGGCCGGCAGCGGCGCGAGTTCGCGCAAGGTCGCGCTCAGCTCGGCGACCGTGGGCACGCTCGCATGCGCCTTCGCGAGCTCCTGCATCAGCCAGCAGAACGCCCGCTCGCTGTCGGTCTCGCCGACCGGGCGGAACGCGCCGTGCAGCCGGGGCGCGAAGCCCTTCAGGTCGCCGTTGTGCGCGAACACCCAATAGCGGCCCCAGAGCTCACGCACGAACGGATGCGTGTTCGCCAGCGCGATGTTGCCCTGTGTCGCCTTGCGGATATGGGCGACGATGTGAGTGCTGTGGATCGGAAAGCGCCGCACCATCTCGGCCACCGGCGAGTGGCGCGCGCTTTGGGCGTCGACCATCAGACGCACGCCGGCACCTTCGAAGAAGGCGATGCCGAAGCCGTCCTTGTGCTCCTCGGCACGGGTGGCGAAGCCGGTGAAGCTGAACATCACGTCGGTCGGCGTGTTGGCATTCATTCCGAGGAGCTGGCACATTGGGCTTACTCGAGAAACAGGCGCCGCAGGCCCCTCAAGCCCACCATGTTGCCCGGGTTGCTGGTCTCGTTCAGCACGCCGCTCATGCGCTTGAGCAGGCGCGGGCTGCGCTTGGCGCGCCAGATCAGCAGGTCGGCCAGCCAGGGGTGGCGGTTGACGCTGTTGGCGCGCGCGTACAGGTCGAAGCGCGGTTTCAATTCGAGCAGCCGGGCCTCGTAGCGGGCGCGCACCGCGGCATCCGGCGCGCCGCTCAGCACCGCCTCGGCGGCCAGGATGCCGGTCTCCAGCGCCTTGCCGATGCCCTCGCCGCTGAACGAATAGGTGCTGCCGGCGGCTTCGCCGGTGACGATCAGCCCGGGGCGTGTGAAGCGAGCGCCTTCGAGCGTGCAGCGCAGCGGCGCCCCCTTCATCGGGCCGAGCAGCGTGCCGCCGGCCATCAGCTCGCGCGCCGGCGCGTAGACGCGCGTGAAGTCGTCCATCACCTGGCGCAGGTTCAGCTCGCGCTTGGCGAGCTTGCCGCTGCCGCGCTGCGCGTTGTGGCTGTCGGCGAGGCCGACGCCGATGTTGAACACGCCGTCGCGGCACGGGAAGATCCAGCCATAGCCCGGCGTCACCGCCCGGTGCCAGACGACCTCGAGCTTGTCGAGCTTGCCGGCCATCGCGTCGTTCTTCACGTAGCCGCGCAGCGCGACGCCGCTCGGCGTGGTGCGCTCGGACATGCCGGCGGCCATCAGCGCCTGCGGCACCGCGCCGCTCGCGAGCACGACCCAGCGGGCGCGGATCTCGCGCGTTTCGTCGCCCTGCTGCAGCACCGCGCCGACGACGCTCCGGGTCTCGCCATCGCCCTCTTCGATCGGCGCCGTGAAGCGCAGCGGCGCGAACATGCGCACGCCGGCCGCGACCGCGGCGCGGCACAGGATCAGGTCCAGCTGCTTGCGCGGCAGCACCGCGAGCGCGCCGGGCACGTCGATGCGGCCGCCGCGCGGGCCGATGCAGCCGACGAACCCGATGGCCTGGGCTAGCGCCATCACCTCGTCGAGCACGCCGAGCTTGCGCAGCGCGTTGTGCGCATCGGGGATCAGGCCGTCGCCGCAGACCTTGTCGCGCGGGAACGCGTGCGCGTCGACCAGCACGACGTCGCGCCCGCCGCGCGCCAGCGTCATCGCCGCGGCGCTGCCGGCCGGGCCGGCGCCGACGACGAGCACGTCGCACGAAGCCGGCAGGAGATCGAGACCGAGGTTCATGCGCAAGATTCTAGGGACGCGGCGGCGGCCGCAGGACGGCACGCGGCCGACCGCGGCGCCGCGCTCACCAGAGCAACACGCGCTCCTGCGGTGCGAGGTACATCTTGTCGCCGGGCTTCACGCCGAAGGCCGGGCAGAACGCCGGGTGGTTGCGCAGCGTGCCGATCACGCGGAATTCGTCCGGCGAGTGCGGGTCGGACTTGATCTGCGCGAGCAGCGAGGCCGGCCGCGTCTTGCCGCGCCAGGTCTGCGCGAAACCGTAGAAGAAGCGCTGCTCGCCGCTCAGCCCGTCGATCACCGGCGAGGGCCGGCCGCCCAGCGAACGCTGCCAGGCCTTGTAGGCCATCACCAGGCCGGCGTTGTCGGCGATGTTCTCGCCCAAGGTCAGCTCGCCGTCGACGTGGTAGTTCGGCGGCACCGCGACGAAGGCCGAGTACTGCTGCACCAGCGCCGAGGTCTTGGCCTTGTAGCGCGCCTTGTCGTCGGCCGTCCACCAGTCGTGCAGGTTGCCGTCGCCGTCGTACTGCGACCCCTCGTCGTCGAACCCGTGGCTGATCTCGTGGCCGATGGTCGAGCCGACCGCGCCGTAGTTCGCGGCGTCGTCGGCCGCGGGGTTGAAGTTCGGCGCCTGCAGGTAGGCGGCCGGGAACACGATCTCGTTCATCGACGCGTCGTAGTACGCGTTGACGGTCTGCGGCGTCATCTGCCACTCGGCCCGGTCGATCGGCTGGCCGAGCTTGGCGACCTGGCGGGCGTCCTCGAAGCGGCGCGCGCGCATCACGTTGCCGACCAGGTCGCCGCGCCGCACGACCAGCGCGCCGTAGTCGATCCACTTCGTCGGGTAGCCGATCTTGACGCTGATCTTCGCGAGCTTGGCGAGCGCCTGCTGGCGCGTCTCGGGGCTCATCCAGTCGAGCGTCGCGATACTGTCGCGGTAGGCGGCGAGCAGGTTCGCGACCATCGCCTCGATGCGCTGCTTGCTCGCAGCCGGGAAGTGCGCCTCGACATAGCGCCGCCCGAGCGCCTCGCCGAGCGATCCGTTGACGAGCCGGATGCCGCGCTGCCAGCGCGGGCGCATCTGGCTCGTGCCGCTCAGCGCCTTGCCATGGAAGTCGAAGCTCGCGCTGACGAAGGCCGGGCTGAGGAACGGCGCGTAGGCGTCAAGCAGGCGCACCCGGGTATAGGCCTGCCAGGTCGCCAGCGGCACCGAGCCGAGCAGCGCGTCCAGCGCCTGCAGATAGCTCGGCTGGCGCAACAGCAGGTCGGGCGTCTTGCCGGCCAGGCCGGCCGCGCCCAGGAAGGCGGGCCAATCGAGCGTGGGCGCCAGCGTCGGCAGCTCGCCGAGCGCGACCTTGTTGTAGGTCTTGATCGGGTCGCGGTTCTCGACCGGTGTCCACTGGCCGCGCGCGATCTCGGTCTCCAGAGCGAGGACGGCGCGCGCGGTGGCGAGGCTCTCGGCCGTCGCGCGGCCGCTTGGGTGGTCGGCGGCGAGCGCGAGCATCTGCGCCATGTAGGCGACGTATTTCGTGCGCGCCTCGCGAAACTTCGCGTCGTCCAGCTTCAGGTAGTAGTCGCGCGTGGGCAGGCCGAGGCCGGATTGAGAGAGCTGCGGCACGTAGCGCGTCGCGTCGCGATCGTCCTGGCCGATCGGATAGCCGAGCGGCGCATCGACGCCGAGCTGGCCGAGGTGCGCCCACAGCACGCCGAGTTGCGCGCGGTCGTGGACGGCGGCGATGCCGGCAAGCTCGGCCGCCAGCGGCGTCGCCCCGAGGCGCGCGGCGCTGGCCTCGTCCATGAAGCTGGCGTAGAAATCGGCGAGCTTTTTCGCCTCCGGGTCGGCGCCCGTCGGCGCACTCTGGATCAGCGCGCGCAGCTGGCCCTGGATCGCGTCCTGCATCTCCTGCGCCGGGCCGACGTAGGCCTTGTCGGCGGGGAAGGTCGTGCGCTTGAGCCAGCGGCCGTTGGCGTGGGCGTAGAAGTCGTCCTGCGCGCGCACGCTCGGGTCGATGTCGCCGAGCGAGATGCCGCTGATCGCTTGCGCGTGGGAGGAAGCGAACGGAACGAACAGCGCCGCGGCCCACAACAGCGTGGGCATCACTCTCGACAATCTCACAGGGGCTTCTCCAGCAGGTCGGTCGCCCGACTGTAGCGTCAGGCGCCGTCGGGCTGCTTCTAGGCGGCCTTGACCTTCAGGCGCCAGGCGTGCAGCAGCGGTTCGGTGTAGCCGCTCGGCTGCGCCATGCCCTTGAACACCAGGTCGCTCGCGGCCTGGAACGCGGCCGAGTGGTCCAGGTCGCCGGACATCTTCACGTAGAATGGATCGCCGGCGTTCTGCCCGTCGACGACCTTGGCCATGCGCTTGAGCGTCGCCTTGACCTGCGCCTTCGTGACGATGCCGTGGTGCAGCCAGTTCGCCATGTGCTGGCTGCTGATGCGCAAGGTCGCGCGGTCCTCCATCAGGCCGACGTCGTGGATGTCGGGCACCTTGGAGCAGCCCACGCCCTGGTCGATCCAGCGCACCACGTAGCCGAGGATGCCCTGGGCGTTGTTGTCGAGCTCCTGCTGCTTGTCGGCGTCGGACCAGTTCGGCTTCTACACGACCGGAATCGTCAGCAGGCCGTCCAGCAGCGCACCGTGCTCGGCCTCGGCGTCGGTCTTCTCGAGCGCCTTCTGGATCGCGAACACATCCACTTGGTGGTAGTGCAGCGCGTGCAGGGTCGCGGCCGTCGGGCTCGGGACCCAGGCGGTGTTCGCGCCGGTCTTCGGGTGCGCGATCTTTTGCTCCAGCATCGCGGCCATCAGGTCCGGCATCGCCCACATGCCCTTGCCGATCTGGGCCTTGCCGCGCAGGCCGCACGCGAGGCCGACGAGCACGTTGTTGCGCTCGTAGGCCTGGATCCACGCGGTCGACTTCATGTCGCCCTTGCGCAGCATCGGCCCGGCCTGCATCGCGCTGTGCATCTCGTCGCCGGTGCGGTCGAGGAAGCCGGTGTTGATGAACGCGACGCGGTCGGCGGCGGCCGCGATGCAGGCCTTCAGGTTCACGCTGGTGCGGCGCTCCTCGTCCATGATGCCGAGTTTCACCGTCGCCTTCGGCAGGCCGAGCAGTGCCTCGACGCGCCCGAACAGTTCGCTCGCGAACGCGACCTCGGCCGGGCCGTGCATCTTCGGCTTGACGATGTAGACCGAGCCCTGGCGCGAGTTGACGATGCCGTTCGCGCCGTGCCGTTGCAGGTCGTGCAGCGCGATCGCGGTCGTCACGACCGCGTCCATGATGCCTTCGGGGATCTCGCGGCCTTCGGCGCCCCACAGGATCGCCGGGTTCGTCATCAGGTGGCCGACGTTGCGCACGAAGAGCAGCGAGCGGCCGTGCAGCGTGACCTCCCCGCCGTTCGGCGCGGTGTAGCGGCGGTCGGGGTTCAGCCCGCGCGTGAAGGTCTTGCCGCCCTTGGCGACCTGCTCGGTCAGCGTGCCCTTCAGGATGCCGAGCCAATTGCCGTAGGCCTGCACCTTGTCGTCGGCGTCGACGACGGCGACCGAATCCTCGAGGTCCAGGATCGTCGACAGCGCGGACTCGATCACCAGGTCGCTGACGCCGGCCGGATCGCTCGCGCCGAT
>DASYCA010000252.1:0-4666 GCA_036500445.1 Burkholderiaceae bacterium
CTGCTGGGCGGCGTGTTCCAGGCCACCGGCAACGCGACGCCGGCGGCGATCCCCGCGAAGGGGCGCTACAGCAGCCTCGACTTCGGCCGCTTCGCGAAGCGCTACGGCGTGCCGCTGGTCGTCAACCCGCATTTTCCGATCATCACGCTGCTGCTGATGCGCGGCGCGACCGGCGTGCAGATGCGCATGCCCGCGCGGCTGCAGGATTACCTGCGCGGCGTGTTCCACGCGCTGTGGGTCGAGCCGCAGGACCTGAACCAGCCGGCGCTGACGGCCAAGGCCTTGAGCGACGCCGGCTTCGACCCGGCCGCGATCCTCGCGCTCGCGAGCGATGCCGAGGTCAAGGCGCAATTGCGTGCGACGACCGACGAGGCGGTCGCGCGCGGCTGCTTCGGCGCGCCGACGATGTATGTCGGCGATCAGATGTTCTTCGGCCAGGACCGGCTCGATTTCGTCCGCGAGGCGCTCGGCTGAGGGCTCTGGCGGGTGCAAACACAAGCGGGTGCGGAGCACCGCTGGTGCGACCGGCAGGAATCGAACCTGCGCCTAAGCCTTCGGAGGGCCCAATGATATCCACTTCACCACGGTCGCTCGTGAGCCCTCCATTCTAGCGTGCGCTGTCAAGCGGGCGTTGTTGCCGCGCAGCCTGCCCCGGACCCTGTCGGCGAGGGCCCTATAATTCCGCGGTTTTGCGCACATTTCCGGCCTCGTCGGACGGTGCGCTTTTGCAGTTGAGGACTCCATGAGCGACGCCAACAGCCCACACGGTCAACCCAGCGATCACCACGACGACGGCCCGCACGAAGGCCCGATCAAGACGCCCAAGCAACTGATCCTCGCGGTCGTCTACGCGTTCGTGATCCCGATCGCGGTGATCGTGCTGCTGACGAACTACGTCACCAGCGACCACCGGCCCGCCGCCGGCACCGACACCCTGACCTCGCCCGATGCGATCGCCGGGCGCATCCGCCCGGTCGGCGCGGTGCAGGTCAAGGACGCGAGCGACCTGTCGACGCTGAAGACCGGCGAGCAGGTCTTCGCCGCGCAGTGCACGACCTGCCACACGCCCGGCGCGCTCGGCGCCCCGAAATTCGGCGATGCCGACGCCTGGGGGCCGCGCATCAAGACCGGCTATGACGCGCTGCTGCACTCGGCGCTCGGCGGCAAGGGCCAGATGCCGGCGCAAGGCGGCGGCGATTTCACCGACCTCGAGGTCGGCCGCGCCGTCGTCTACATGGCGGACAAGGCCGGCGCCAAGTTCGACGAGCCGAAGGCGACCACGGTCGCCGCGGCATCGGCGCCTGCGGCCGCACCGGTCGCCGTCGCCGCGGCCACTCCCGCCGCGACCCCGGAGCCAGCCGCCGCGGTCGCCGCCGCCGAGCCGGCGAAGGCCGACGCGGCGTCGGGCCCGCCGGCGCTGTTCACGCAGGTCTGCCAGGCCTGCCACCTGACCGGCCTGGCGGGCGCGCCCAAGGTCGGCGACAAGGCCGCCTGGGGCCCGCGCCTGGCCGAAGGCATCGACGGGCTGACCGCGACCGCGATCAAGGGCAAGGGCGCGATGCCGCCGAAGGGCGGCTCGACCGCCTCCGAGGCCGACATCAAGGCCGTCGTGACCTACATGGTCAGCCAGGCCAAGTAAGCCGGATCAGCCCGGGGTCGCGGGCTTGGCGGGCTTCAGGCAGTAGCCGAAGCGCGCCGGCAGCGCGTCGAAGCGCGTCTCCTGCGGCTGCCACGCGCCGGCCTCGACGGCATCGGCCGCGAGGTTCATGTCCAGCGTGTGGACGATGCCCAGGCCCAGCTCGGTCGCCAGGAAGAGCCGGCCGCGTTCATCGAGCCAGGCCGATTCGAACCGCGCCGCCTGACCGGTGTGGCTGCTGAGCCGGAGTGCCGCGCCGGCATCGTCGCCCATGCGGTTCAAGCGCCAGACCCACGGTGCCGCTTCGAGCTCCACGTAGACGCGCTGCGGCCCGTTCTGGAAGAACCAGCAGCCGGC
Source organism: Burkholderiaceae bacterium (assembly GCA_036500445.1). Classification (GTDB taxonomy): domain Bacteria; phylum Pseudomonadota; class Gammaproteobacteria; order Burkholderiales; family Burkholderiaceae_C; genus LMDS01. The sequence continues at coordinate 1,994 of DASYCA010000252.1, forward strand.
GTCGTCGACGAGGTAGTTGCGCTCGATGAACTCGCGCAGTTTTTCATGCAGGATGCGGCTGCCCTTGACCTGCGGGAACGGCCCGGCCGCCTGGACCCGGTCGTCCCGCATGTACCACTCGCCGCGCGCGTCGAGCGCGAGCCAGTCGTAGCAGTGCGGCACGTTGGGCCACTTCTTCAGCGCTTGCTTGACGATGTCGTCCATGCGTTGATGTTCGCTCAGATCCGGGCGGCGATCCAGCTCATCACCTGTTCCGGCAGGGCCAATACGTGGCCGGGCCAGCGGCCCGCGGGGAAGCCGACGTGGCCGCCGTGCGGCGGCTGCCACAGCGTCACGAAGTCGCCGACCTCGTGCGGCCGCGGCAGGCTCGCGGCCGGCACGAACGGGTCGTTGCGCGCGTTCAGCACCAGCGCGGGCACGCGGATGCGCCGCAGGTGCGGCTTGGCCGAGCCGCGCGACCAGTAGTCGTCGGTGTCGGCGAAGCCGTGCAGCGGTGCGGTGAAGACGTTGTCGAACTCGTACAGGTCGCGCACCGCGAGCAGGCGCTCGCGATCGAACAGGCCGGGGTGCTGCGCGAGCTTGGCGAAGGCCTTCTGCTTCATCGTGCGCAGGAACATGCGCGTGTAGACCTGCCGGTTGAAGCCGCGGCCGATCGCCTGGCCGCCGGCCGTGAGGTCGATCGGCGACGAGACCGCGCCGACCGCCTTCACGAACTCACCCGCGCTGCTCCCCGCCTCCTCGGCCCAGCGCAGCAGCATGTTGCCGCCGAGCGAGACGCCGACCGCCGCGATCGGGCCGGCGTGCTGGCGGCGCATGCGCGCGAGGATCCAGCCGATCTCTTCGAAGTCGCCCGAGTGGTAGGCGCGCGGCGCCAGGTTCATCTCGCCCGAGCAGCCGCGGAAATGCGGCATCGCGAAGCGCCAGCCGTTCGATTCGGCCCAGTGCGCGAAGGCTTGCGAGTAATGGCTGGCCGACGAGCCCTCCAGCCCGTGGAACATCACCAGCAGCGGTTGGTTCGTGTCCTGGCCGCGCCAGTCGACGTCGATGAAATCGGCGTCCGGCGTGGCCCAGCGCTCGCGTTCGTAAGCCGGCGCCGCCCCGTTGAAACGCCGCGAGAACAGCGCCGGCCAGATCGTCTGCGCATTGCCGCCGATCAGCCAGCGCGGCGCCCGGTAGTCCTGCATCGTCCGCCCACCCCCCTTCGTTCAGTGCAAGGTCGAACCCGCCTCGACGATGTCCTGCACCTCATGCGGGGAGCCGGGGCTCGCGTGGTGCGAGACGAGGCGCCAGCCCAGCCCCATCTTCAGGTAGACATTGGTCGCGACCACCCAGGCCGTCTGCGGGCCCTCGGGCGTCATGATGCGAATTTGCTCGAGCACGCTGTGCACGGCGCAGCCCGAGGTCTGCAGGCGCCGCACCTTGGCCGGCAGCGCGTGGACCGCGCCGTTCGAGAAGATCGCCTCGAAGGCGGCGCGGATCGGCCCGGTGCCGACGACGCGCGGGCCGCCGGGGTGGACGCAGCTGATGTCGTCGTCGTCGGCCCAGACCGCCATCAGGCTGTCGAGGTCGGCGTGCTGCAGCGCCTCGTAGAACTGCTGCTCGACCTCGTCCGGCGAGGCGTGCGGCTCGGTGGGCTTGGAGCGGGCCATCGGATCGGGTCCTGCGAGCCGCTCAGCGAAAGACGATCGTCTTGCGGCCGTTCAGCAGCACGCGGTGCTCGACGTGCCAGCGCACCGCACGCGCGAGCACGACGCATTCGACGTCGCGCCCGACGGCGGTGAAATCCTCCGGGCTGTGCGCGTGGTCGACGCGCTCGACGTCCTGCTCGATGATCGGGCCTTCGTCGAGCTCGGCCGTCACGTAGTGGGCGGTCGCACCGATCAGCTTCACGCCGCGCTCGTGCGCCTGGTAGTACGGCTTCGCGCCCTTGAAGCTGGGCAAGAAACTGTGGTGGATGTTGATCGCGCGGCCGCGCAGGAACTCGCAGAACTCGCCGCTCAGGATCTGCATGTAGCGGGCGAGCACAACGAGGTCGATCTGCTCGGCGGCGACCAGTGCCTCGACCCGCTTCTCCTGCGCGCGCTTGGCCTCGGCCGACGCACCGGTCGCCAGCGGGAAATGGTGAAACGGCACGCCGTGGCCGGCGCACAGCTCGGCGAAATCGGGGTGGTTCGAGACCACGCCGGCGATCTCCGCGTCGATCTGGCCCGAGGTGCAGCGAAACAGCAGGTCGTTCAGGCAGTGGCCGTGGCGGCTCACCATCAGCAGCAGGCGCGGCTTGCGTGCGAGCGGGTGGACGTGCAGCTGCATCGCAAAGCGCTCGCGCAGCGGCGCGAAGCGCGCGACCAGCTGTTGCATGTCCTGGTGATCCCCGGCGGCGGCCTCGAAATGCACGCGCATGAAGAACAGCCCGGTCGCGTCGCTGCTGAGCACGTCGCCGAACTGCTGCGAGTCGAGGATGTTGCAGCCGGCCTCGAGCAGCAGGCCGGAGACGGCGTAGACGATGCCCTTGGTGTCGCGGCACGACAGCGTCAGGACGTATTGCTTGGGCGTTGGAGTGGCGCTGGACATAAGATGGGGTCGGATTGACGTCGATTGTACGAAGGCCGACCCGAACGCCATGCCGAACCCGACCCCACAGACCGACTGGAATGCGCGCAGCGTCGAGCTTTC
>DASYCA010000253.1:0-10148 GCA_036500445.1 Burkholderiaceae bacterium
AATGGCCGCGGGCCGAGCTGCCCGACTCGACCGCGCTGACCGCGCCGCTGCCGAAGATCAGCGCCGGAATGCACAGCGGCACGATCAACAGGATCAGCAGCACCGCGCCGTTGCGCACGCCCAGCGTCAGCGCGGCGCCCAGCCCGCCGAGCAGGCTCAGGATCGGCGTGCCCAGCAGCAGGCTCGCGCACAGCGCGCCGATGCTGCGCCCGCTCAGGTCGAACATCACACCGAACAGCGGCGCGATCAGCACCAGCGGCAGGCCCGTCAGCAGCCAGTGCGACAGGGCCTTCGCGGTCGCGACCGGCAACGCGGCGGCGCTGCCGGTGCCGCTGGCCAGCATCATCTGCTCGAGCGAGCCGTCGGCCTGGTCGCCGGCGTAGAGCTGGGTCACCGAGAGCATCGCCGCGAGCAGCGCGCAGACCCAGAGCACGCCGGGCGCGATCTGCCGCAAGGTGTTCGGCTCGGGCCCGACGCCGAGCGGGAACAGGGCGACCGCGACCGCGAAGAAGGCAAGCGGCAGCAGCGCGTCGACGCGGCGGCGCGCCGCGAGCCGCAGGTCGCGGCCGAGCACGGCGCTGAACACGGTGGGGCTCACTGGGCGAAGCTCCATGCTTCGCACTGCGCTGCGAGCCCCTTCGGGCGGCCGGGCGGGGCTCATGCCGCCACGGCGTCGTTCAGCGACACCACGATCGGCTGCGGCGACGCGAGGCTCAGCGGCACGTGGCTGGTCAGCACGACGCAGCCGCCGCGGGCCGCGTGTTCGGCGAGCAGCGCGTTGAGCGCCTCGACGCCCTCGGCATCGAGCGCATCGAAGGGCTCGTCGAGCAGCCACAGGGCCGACGCCGGCGCGACGCACAGGCGCGCGAGCGCGACGCGGCGCCGCTGGCCTTGCGACAGCGTGCGCACCGGCGCATGGCGCCGGCGGTGCAGCCCGAAGCGGCGCAGCGCATCGGCCTGCGCGCCGGCGTCGGTCGAAAAGCCGTGCAGCCGGCTCAGGAACAGCAGCGATTCGGCGACCGTCAGGTCGTCCTTCAGCGCGTTCGCGTGGCCGACGTAGACGCGCTCGCGGCCGGTCGCGAGCTCGATCCGGCCGGCCGCCGGCGGCGCGAGGCCGGCCAGCAGGCGCAGCAGGCTGGTCTTGCCCTGGCCGTTCGCACCGCGCACCCAGACGAGCTGGCCGGGCTCGACCGCCAGGGTCAGCTCGCGGAACAGCAGCCGCTCACCCCGGCGGCAGGCCAGCCCGAAGGCGGCCACGGCGGCGGAAGAAGCGGCGGGAATGCTCATGTCGAACCCAGGGAAACCGGCCCCGGCGCGGGGCGCCGCGGGCCAACCGAGTATTGTGCACAAGCGCAAAGACCGACTCGTATCATCGTGTGATGCCCCTCGCAACCCCATCGATCCATCGGATCCCCCCGCGCTGCCCGCCATGAGCAAGGCCTTCACGCGCGAATCCGATGCGCCCGCCGACGACGATGACGACGAGGTCGGGCTGCCCGCGTTGCCGGCCGGCACGAAGAACTACCTGACGCCCGCCGGCTACACGAGGCTGCGTGCGGAGTTGCTCGCGCTGCTCGACGAGGAGCGGCCGAAGATCGTCGAAATCGTCTCGTGGGCCGCTAAAAACGGCGATCGTTCCGAGAACGGCGACTATCTGTACGGTAAAAAGCGTTTGCGCGAGATCGACCGGCGGATACGCTTCCTCACCAAACGGCTCGACATCGCCGAGGTCGCCGACCCGTCGGTACATTTCGGCCGCGACCAGGTTTTTTTCGGCGCGACCGTGACCTATGTGAACCAGCGCGGCGAAGAGCGCACGATCACGATCAAGGGCATCGACGAAGTCGACAACCTGCAGGGCGAGGTCAGCTGGATCGCGCCGATCGCGCGCGCGCTGCTGAAGGCGCGCGTCGGCGACGAGGTGCAGCTGATGACGCCGGGCGGGCTGGAGCAGATCGAGGTCGTGGACGTGCACTACCCCGAGCCAGGGACCCCGAGTTAGGGTTTGACGCGGGCGACGCGCAGCACCGCCGCGGCGCGCTTCAGGTGCCGCATCACGTCGGCCAGGTGCAGCCGGTCGCGCACGCTGAGCAGCAATTGCAGCTCGATCGTCTCGGCGCCCGGGTCGTTGCCCATGTCGATGTGGGTGATGTCGGCCTCGGCCTCGCTGACCGCCTGCGCCACCTGCGCGAGCACGCCCTTGCCGTTCGAGACGAGCAGCGTGACGCGGGTCTCGAACGAGCGGCTCGGCTGCTCGGCCCAGTCGACGCCCATCCAGTGCTCGCTGTCGCGCTCGAACAGGCGCTTGCCGACGCTGCATTCGCCGGTGTGCACGACCAGCCCTTCGCCGCGGCCGAGGTAGCCGACGATCGCATCGCCCGGGATCGGCCGGCAGCACGGCGCGAGCTGCACCGAGGCGCCCTCGCTGCCGTCGATCAGCACCAGGCCCTGGGCCGGCGCGTTGTCGTCGGGCGCGTAGCGGCCCATCGACAGCGTCAGCGGATCGGGCTTGGCGCCCTGTTCCGTCATCACGCGCGCGAGCCGCTTGGCGACGATGGTCGCGATCTTGCGGCCCAGGCCGATGTCGGTGAAGAGGTCGGTGCGTGTCTTGTTGCCGCTCCAGCGCGTCAGCAATTGCCACAGGTGCGCATCTGCGGGGCTGTCCTCCGGGGTGCCGGGCAGCTGCAGGCCTTCGGCGCGCAGCGCCTGCGCGAGCATCTTCTCGCCCAGCTCCTGCGACTCCTCCTGCTCCATGTTTTTGAGGTAGTGGCGGATCTTCGAGCGCGCCCGGCCGGTGCGCACGAAGTTCAGCCAAGCCGGGTTCGGCCGCGCGCCCGGCGCGCCGACGACCTCGACGACGTCGCCGCTGCGCAGCTCGGTGCGCAGCGCGACCGGCTCGCCATTGACCTTGGCCGCGACGCAGTGGTCGCCGACGTCGGTGTGGATCGCGTACGCGAAATCGATCGGCGTCGCGCCGCGCGGGAGTGCCAAGATCTTCGACTTCGGCGTGAAGACGTAGACGGCGTCCGGGAACAGGTCGATCTTGACGTGCTCGAGGAACTCGTTCGCGTCGTGGGTTTCGTCCTGGATGTCGATCAGCGACTGCAGCCACATCGCGCCCAGGCGCTGCGCCTCCTGGACCTGCGCGCCGCCGGTCTTGTAGAGCCAGTGCGCGGCGATGCCCTTCTCGGCCACCGCGTGCATCTGCTCGGTGCGGATCTGGAACTCGACGGAGGTGCCCAGCGGGCTCACCAGCGTCGTGTGCAGCGACTGGTAGCCGTTGGCCTTCGGGATCGCGATGTAGTCCTTGAAGCGGCCGGGAAGCGGTTTGAAGAGTTGATGGAGCACGCCGAGCGCCATGTAGCAGTCCATCAGCGTCGGCACGACGATGCGAAAGCCGAAGATGTCATTGACCTGCGCGAAGGTCAGGTGCTTCTCGCGCATCTTGTTGTAGATCGAGAACAGCGTCTTCTCGCGGCCATAGACCTGCACCGTGATCTTGGCCTGCACGAAGGCCTTCTCGACGTCGTGCTGGATCCGGTCGACGATGTCGCGCCGGTAGCCGCGCGCCTTCTGCACCGCCTTGCTGAGCGCGGCCTGGCGCCACGGCCGCATGTTCTGGAACGACAGCTCCTGCAGCTCGCGGTAGGTCTGGTTCAGGCCGAGGCGGTGCGCGATCGGGGCGTAGATGTCGAGCGTCTCGGCCGCGATCCGGGCGCGCTTGGAGGCGTCGACGGCGTCCAGCGTGCGCATGTTGTGCAGCCGGTCGGCGAGCTTGATCAGGATCACGCGGACGTCGCGCGCCATCGCCAGCAGCATCTTGCGGAAGGACTCGGCCTGCGACTCCTCGCGGGTCGAGAACTGCAGCTTGTCGAGCTTGGTCAGGCCGTCGACGAGGTCGGCGACCGGGGCGCCGAAGCGCTCGATCAGCTCGGTCTTCGTGATGCCGCAATCCTCCATCGCGTCGTGCATCAGCGCGGCCATGATGGCCTGCGCGTCGAGCTTCCATTCGGCGCACAGGCCGGCGACCGCGATCGGGTGCGTGATGTAGGGCTCGCCGCTGGCGCGGAACTGGCCGAGGTGGGCCTCGTCGGCGAAGCGGTAGGCCTCGCGCACGCGCTTGATGTCGGCGGCGTCGAGGTAGTCGAGCTTGTGGGTCAGGGCCGCGAACGAGGCCGCGGCGGCGTCGGCGGCGGGCGGCTTGGCGCCGGCACGTTTGGCCCCCGCCGGCGCTTTGGCCGGTTCGCGAACCGCGTGGGGGGTCGGGGCGTTCATGCCCCCGAATTTAACGTGGAATGAACCCGGAGGTCAGACCGGGACTTTACGCAGCATCTCGATGCCGACTTCGCCGGCGGCGATTTCGCGCAGCGCGGTCACGCCGGGCTTGTTCTTGGTCTCGATCTTCGGGGCGTGGCCCTGGCTCAGCATGCGCGCGCGGTAGGTGGCGGCGAGCACCAGCTGGAAGCGGTTCGGGATCTTGACGAGGCAGTCTTCGACGGTGATGCGGGCCATGGGTGCTTCCAGGTAAGCGAGCTTCTCAGCTCAATTCTTCAGCTCAGATCGAGCGCGGCAAAGACAGCGGGCCTGCTTCTTTGGAGTGCAGCGTACTTGAGCCGCTGCGAATGAACGATCGCCTTCAGGTCGAAGAGCGCCGTTTCGAACGAGGCGTTGATTATAACGAAGTCGAAGTGCCGGGCCTGGGAGACCTCGACACGGGCGTTGGTCATGCGCGTGGCGATCACCTCGGGCCGGTCCTCGCCGCGGCGGTTCAGGCGCTGCTGGAGCTCCTCCCAGCTCGGCGGCAGGATGAAGATCAGGATCGCGTTCGGAAACAGTTGCTTGATCTGCAGCGCGCCCTGCCAGTCGATCTCGAGGACCACGTCCTGGCCGCCGGTGATGCGCTCCTCGATCGCGCCGCGCGAGGTGCCGTACAGGTGGTCGTGGACTTCGGCCCATTCGAGGAACTCGCCGCGCGCGCTCATCGCGCGGAATGTGGGCTCGTCGGTGAAGTGGTATTCGCGCCCTTGCTGCTCCTGGCCGCGCGGCGCGCGCGTCGTGTGCGAGACCGCGACGACGAGGTGCGAATCGACCTGCAGCAGCGAGCTGACCAGACTGGACTTGCCGGCCCCGCTGGGCGCGGCGACGACGTAGAGGTTGCCGGGATATTCCATGGCCGGACCGGGGCGGTCGAGGTTGCCGAGGCCTGGAGTATCGCCGGTGTTCGGCCGCGCGCCCGGCCGCCCGGGCGCCGCGCGCGGCTCAACAGCCCTGGAACTTGAACTCGACGCGCCGGTCGAGCGCGTCGTGCACGTCGTCGGTGCCGGTGCCGACCAGGTTCTCGCGAAAGCCGTGGCCGCTTTCCTGCAGCCGCGCGCCGAGCGCCGGCGCGCTGCTCGTCAGCATCTCGCCGATGCGTTGCGCGCGTTGGAACGACAGCTGCTCGTTGAGCTCCGCGGTGCCGGTGTGGCTGCTGTGGCCGATCACGTCGATACAGACACCGGAGTTCGCCGCGCGGCTCGCGATCTGATCGATCCAGGCCCCATAGCGCCCGCTGACGGCCGGGTCGGCCCAGAACTCGGTCTTGCCGGGTTCGAACAGGAACTTGATCGCGAGCGAGCGCTTCGCGATGCCGATCGCGACGATGCGCGCAAAGGCTTCGTCCGCCTGATCGTTGTGATTGAGCTTGCGGTTCGTCAGGTACAGGCCGATCTGCACCCGCGTGTCGTCGGCGCCATCGCCCTTCTCGGTGGCTTCGAACAGCGTCAGCGCCTCGCCGACGCGACCGGCGTCGTAGGTGGCCATGCCCCGGTTGACGGACGCGGTGACCTTGGCCTGACCCAGGCGCTCGGCCGCGGTCGGGGCCGCGGCCGGCGCGGGGATCAGCACCGGGCTGTCCTGGAAGAACGCGGTCGGCGTGCTGTCGACGCTGTCCGCGAGCACCCGCACCGCGGTCTGGGCGAGCACCTGGCCGGTCTTGGCGTCCGACAGCGTCAGCTCCAGCGTCGCCCGGCGCGGCTGGTCGCCGTCGTGGCGCCAGACCAGCGCGCCGTTCAAGGCCCAGTCGGCATGTGACACGTCGTCCGCTGCCGAGATCGTCACCTGCGGGTGATCGGCGGCGAGCTTGCGCGCGACCAGCCCTTCGACGTCGCGCGTCGCACGCGTCTGCTGGCCGGAGGGCCGGTCCAGCACCGATTCGACGTTCAGCGCGCGGTGTTGCCAGCGCGTCAGCCACGACGGGCCGGGTTGCGCCGTCGCGATCAGCTGGCCCAGCCCGGCGTTGACGGCGGCCGGCAGCGCGACCTCGCCGGTGGGCAGCGGCGGCAGTGGGGTCGTCGCGCAGCCGGCCAGCCAGATCGCGGCGCTGCACAGCAAGGTCTGCAAGAGACGTGGGATCGAGGAGCTCATGTTCATGGGAGTGACGGGTTCAACGGCAGGATCGGGCGGCGGACGACGACGTGACGCTGGCGTCGCCGAGGGATTGGCGGGCCAGCACGTCGCCGCAGTCCAGGTGCCTGGACGGGCGTGCGGCCGGCGCGGCGCGCAGCGCAGCGGCGCGCGGCGGCGCCACCCGTGCAGCGGGCGGGGTGCGGGCGATGGGCGCCGGCGGCGCCGGCGCTGGTGCGGGGTCGGGCAGCGCTGCCCGCGACAGCGCCGGCTCGGGCAGCGCTGGCTCGGGCGGCAGCGCGGGTGGCGCCGGCGGGTGGGCCGCGCGGGGCATCGGGCGCGGCGGGAGCGCGGGGCTGGCGCGACTCGGCACGAGGTCGTCGGCGTTGTCCAGCAGCCACCACGCGCCGGCGACCAGCACGATCAGCATCAGGCAGACCGCCAACGCGCGGCGCAGCGCACGGTCGGTCAGCGCCGAGCCATCGGCGGGGGCGGGCCGCTGCGCTGCCGTGTCGAATGCTCCGGGAGGGAAGGTCGGCGGCGCCAGCGGGACGGGTGCGCTGGGCTGCGGCTCGATGCCGCCCAATGGCGCCGGGCGGCTCTGGCGCCGCCGTTCGGGCGCCGACGGGTCGCGCGCTTCGCGACGCCGCGGCGCCGGGGTGGCGGCCCGCCGTTTCAAGAGCTCGGCGAGCTCGCCGGGCAAGGTCCAGGCCGGCGGCTCGTTGGCAGGCTCGGGATGCGTGGCGCCGACGTGCATCGGCCGGGTCTCGCTGAATTCGCGTCGCAGCCAGTCGGAAGCGCGCGACACGGCGGGTTTGGGCAGGGACGACATGACGACGGAAAAGGAGACGGTTCAGCGGAGAGACATCGGGAGCGCGATGCGACTCTAGCCGCCGTCGGGAAATTTCGGCCGGGCAAGTTAGGGGGGCCAGCCCGGTGGGTCACGCAATTCGGCCGGCCGGTGGCTGTGCGCCGACGTGTTCGTGCGAGATGTCACGAACTGCCCGAGCGGAGGCTTCGGGCGCCGCCCCCGGGGGGCCGCTTCACTCGATGTTCTGCACCTGCTCGCGCAACTGTTCGATCGCAACCTTCATCTCGACCGAGATGTTCGTCAGCTCCAGTGCCGAGGCCTTCGAGCCCAGCGTGTTCGCCTCGCGCAGCAACTCCTGGATCAGGAAGTCCAGCCGCTTGCCGACCTCGCCGCCGGCTTTCAGCAGCCGCGCGATCTCGTCCAGGTGCGCGCGCAGCCGCGCCAGCTCCTCGGCGACGTCGATGCGGATCGAATACGCCGCCGCCTCGTTCAGCGCACGTTCCTGCAGGGCCTCGCGCGAGATCGTCTGCGCGGCGCCGGTGGCTTCGAGCGCCTCCTGCCAGCGCTCGAGAAAGCGCTGCTGCTGGCGCTTCACGACGGCCGGCACGAGCGGCTCGGCCTGCGCGGCGAGCTCGCGCAGCCGTTTCACCCGCTCCATCAGCACCGCGACCAGTTTCGCGCCCTCGCGCTCGCGCGCCTCGCGCAGGCCCTGGACGCAGCGCTTCGCGGCGTCGAGCGCGACCTCGTCGAGCCGCTCGCCGGCGGCGCTGCCCTTGCACCACTGCAGGATCTCGTGCACCGACAGGCTCGCGGCCTTCGGCATCCAGCCCTGGACGGTGCTCTCCAGCCGCACCAGCTGATTCAGCTGCTCGGGTTGCGGCTGCGGCCAGGGGGTTTCGTTGCCGTGGCTGGCGTTCAGCCGCAGCTCGATCTTGCCGCGCCGGAACGCCGCGGTGATCAGCTCGCGCAGCGCCGGCTCGAGCGCGCGGAATTCGTCGGGCATGCGAAACCCGAGGTCCAGAAAACGGCCGTTGACCGAGCGGAGTTCGATGCTGACGCCCGCTTTGCCGGCGGCGGCGGCCCGAGGTGCCAAATTGTCCGCGGCGTCGGTCGTTTCGTCGCTCGGCGCGGCCCCCGCCGTGGCGCTTGCATAACCGGTCATGCTGTAGACTGCCATTGACTTTTTCTCCTCTGTTTCACTTCCCAAAGACCGCCGGATTATGTCCAAGCCCAAGCCTGCTCCCCTGCCATCCGGCACCGTGGTGGGCGGCTATCAGGTCATCAAGAAACTGGCCGCCGGCGGCTTCGGCGTCGTCTACCTGTGCGAAGACTCCGAGCGCCACCTGGTCGCTCTGAAGGAGTATCTGCCTTCTTCGCTGGCCGAGCGCTCGCCGGGTGAATTGACGCCGCGAGTGAAACCCGAAAAGCAGCCGCTGTACCGCCTCGGCCTGAAGAGCTTCTTCGAGGAAGGCCGCTCGCTCGCGCAGATCAGCCATCCGAGCGTCGTCTCGGTGCTGAACTTCTTCCGCGAGAACGAAACCGTCTACATGGTGATGAACTACCTGCAGGGCGACACGCTGCAGGATTTCATCGTCACCGCGCGCGACCTGAAGCGCGACAAGGTGTTCCGCGAGAGCACCATCCGCTCGCTGTTCGACGAGATCCTGCGCGGCTTGCGCATCGTGCACCAGCACAAGATGCTGCACCTGGACATCAAGCCGGCCAACATCTTCATCACGAACGAGAACAAGGCCGTGATGCTCGATTTCGGCGCCGCGCGCGAGGTGCTGAGCAAGGAAGGCAATTTCATCCGGCCGATGTACACCCCCGGCTTCGCCGCGCCCGAGATGTACCGGCGCGACGGCACGCTCGGGCCCTGGACCGACATCTACGCGATCGGCGCCTGCATCTACGCCTGCATGCAGGGTTACCCGCCCAACGACGCGCCGCAACGCATCGAGAAAGACCGGCTCGCGCTGAGCCTGTCGCGGCTGCGCAATGTGTACTCCGACAACCTGATCGAAGTGACCGAGTGGTGCATGTCGCTGGACCCGCTGTCGCGCCCGCAGAGCGTGTTCGCGCTCCAGAAGGAGCTCGCGCGCGAGACCGAGCGCCGCTACACCAAACTCAGTTTCAGCGAACGTCTCAAGCTTCAGCTCGAAAACCTGACCGCCGGCGCCAAAGCCTGAGGACAAGCCATGCGCTTCTCCGTGTATCAGGTCAGCCGCAAGGGCGGCCGCGAAAAGAACGAAGACCGCATGGGCTATTGCTACACGCGGGACGCGGGTCTGTTCGCGCTTGCCGACGGCATGGGCGGCCACCCGGAGGGCGAGGTCGCCTCGCAGCTCGCGCTGCAGACGCTCGCCGCGATGTTCCAGCGCGATTGCAAGCCGACCCTGCCCGACCCGCTGCGCTTCCTGCAGGAAGCGACGATCGCCGGCCACCACCAGCTGCTGCGCTACGCGACGCAAAAGGCGCTGATCGACACGCCCCGCACGACCATCGTCGCCTGCCTGCTGCAGGGCAATGCGGCCTACTGGGCCCACTGCGGCGACTCGCGCCTGTACCTGGTGCGCGGCGACAAATTGATCGCCCGCACCCGCGACCATTCCTACTCCGAGCTGCAGCAGACGATGAGCCAGGTCGTGCCGCTGAACGACCGGTTCAACCGCAACGTGCTGTTCACCTGCCTGGGCAGCCCCGGCAAACCGGTGATCGACACCGTCGGCCCGATGATGCTGCGCGCCGGCGACCGCATGCTGCTGTGCTCGGACGGCCTGTGGGGCACCGTCGACGACACCGTGATCACCGAGACGCTCGCGAACAACCTGATCTCCGACGCAGTGCCCGAGCTCGTCGAGCAGGCGCTGCGCAATGGCGGCCCGAAGTGCGACAACGTCTCGGTGCTGGCGATGGAGTGGGAAGGCGTCGAGGGCGACAGCCAGCTCGGCGG
>DASYCA010000254.1:0-7805 GCA_036500445.1 Burkholderiaceae bacterium
AGATGCGCACGCTCGGCGCGCAGCCGCAGGTGCTCGCGGCGAGCGAGATCTACACCTCGATGCAGAGCGGCCTGGTCGATGGCGGCGAGAACACCGAGTCGACGTTCTACCAGTTCAAGATGTACGAGGTGCAGAAGTACATGACGCTGTCCAGCCACGGCTATGTCGGCTATGCGGTGGTCGCGAACAAGAAGTTCTGGGAAGGCCTGCCGCCCGACATCCGCAGCGTGCTCGAGGACGGGCTCGCGAAGGCGACCGAATTCGGCAACCGCGTCGCGAAGAAGGAGAACGAGGACGCGCTCGAAGGCATCAAGGCGAGCGGCAAGACGCAAGTCTCGACCCTGAGCCCGGCCGAGCGCGACGAGTGGAAAAAGGTGATGGTCAAGTCGCACGACGCCGCCGACCGCATCAACAAGGACCTGCTGAAGGCCATCTACAAGGCCACCGGCGCCGCCAAGTGACGACGACGCCGCCGGCATCGCCCCGCACCGGGCCGCTCGCCGGCCTGCTGCTGCTGGACCTGACGCACATGCTGTCGGGCCCGTACGGCACGATGATGCTGACCGACCTGGGTTCCCGCACGATCAAGGTCGAACCGCCCGGCCGCGGCGAGGCCACGCGCGAGCTGCTCGCGACCGACCCGCACTACGCGCGCGACGGCATGGGCGCCTACTTCATGACGCTGAACCGCGGCAAGGAGAGCGTCTGCATCGACCTCAAATCCGATGCCGGCCGCGCCGTCTTCTACGACCTGGTGCGCCACGCCGACATCGTGTTCGACAACTTCGGCGCCGGCGTGCCCGCGCGTCTGAAGATCGACCACGCCACGCTCGCCGCGATCAACCCGCGCATCATCACCTGTTCCGTCACCGGCTTCGGCGAGACCGGCCCCGACACCCAGCGCCCGGCCTTCGACCAGGTCGTTCAGGGCATGGGCGGCGGCATGAGCATCACCGGGCTGGCGGAGCAATCGCCGATGCGCGCCGGGATCCCGATCGGCGACCTGGGCGGCGGGCTGTTCGGCGCGATGGGCGTGCTCGCCGCGCTGCAGGCGCTTCACACGACGGGCCGCGGCCAGCACGTGGACGTCTCGATGCTGGACGGCCAGATTTCGCTGCTGAGCTACATGGCGACGATGCATTTGATGTCGGGCCACGTGCCGGGGCGGATCGGCAATTCCCACTTCGTCCACGTGCCGTACGACGTCTTCAAGACCCGCGACGGGCACGTCGTCATCGCCTGCATCGGCGACGCGTTCTACGAGCGCTTTCTCGCGGTCGTCGAGCGGCCCGAGCTGCGCGAACCGCGCTACCTGAAGCAGCCCGCGCGCTTCGCCGACCGCTCGCGCATCGACGCGATCATCAACGAGGAGCTCGCGACCGACACCTCGGCGCATTGGCTGGCGAAACTGCGCGCGGCGCGCATCCCCTGCGGCCCGGTCAACGACTTCGAGCAGGCGCTGAACGACCCGCAGGTGCTGGCGCGCGAGATGGTCGTCGAGGTCCCGCTGCACACCGGAGAGCGCGTGCGCATGCCCGGCGTGCCGATGAAATTCTCCGAGTCCGCAAGCCCTCTTTTTGGGGTGCCGCCGACGCTCGGGCGCGACACGCAGGCGGTGCTCGGCGAACTGCTCGGCTACGACGCCGCGCGCATCGCCGCATTGCGCGAGGAACGCGCGATCGAATGAGCCCGTGCGGCCCCGAAGCGCGTGCGGCACGCGGTCACGGAGGCGTCGCGGCAATCTAACGCTGAAAAGTAAGGCGGCGAATTGCGGCACATGAATGCCAAATGAAACGCGCCCGCCGCGCGCCGCCCGCCTACATTCCCGCCGTCTCGCATCGAGACGTCAATCAAGGGAATCCAACATGGCCATCAACCTGCTCGATCTGATCCAACGTGCGCTGCCCTCCGGCACCACGACGTCCCTGGCCACCACTTTGGGGGAGCCCGAATCGGCGATCCAGAGCGGCCTGTCGACGCTGCTGCCGACACTGCTCGGCGGCCTCGCGTCCCGGGCCGCCACGCCGGCCGGCGCGGCGAACGTGTTCTCGATGCTGACCGCTCCCAATATCGACCCGGGCCTGATCGGCAAGCTGGGCTCGATGCTGAGCGGGGGTCCATCGAGCAGCCTCACCGGCCTGGGCGGTGCGTTGCTCGGCGACCTGTTCGGCAACCAGGCCGTCAACGCCACCGGGCCGGCCCTGGCCGGCATCACCGGCATGAAGCCGGGCAACGCGGCCAGCCTGCTGGCGATCGCCGCGCCGCTGGTGTTCTCGTTCCTCAAGAAGCACATCGCCGCGCAGAACCTGAACCCGACCAGCACCGCGGCGCTGCTGGCCGGGCAGGCCGAACACCTGCGCGGGCGGCTCGAACCGGCGATGACGACGGCCCTCGGCCTGGGCCAGCCGGGCGCGCTGCTCGCCGGCCTCGGCAGCTCGCTGGCCGCCAGCGGGGCGGCGGTCGCGGCGAGCGGGGCCGCGGCGGCGTCGGGCCTGTCGCGCTTCCTGCCCTGGCTGCTCGGCCTGCTGGTCATCCTGGGCGTGCTCTGGTACCTGTTCGGCGGCGCGCCGAAGCCGTCGACGGTCGCGCCGACCGCGCTGCCGGCACCGGTCGCGATGACCGACCTGAAGACGCCGGCGAAGGTCTACTTCGAGACGGGCAAGGTCGATATCGGTGCCGACGGCAACGCGTTGATCGCCGCCGTCGCCGCGCTGCTGGACAAGAACAAGACGATCAACGTCGACCTGACCGGCTACACCGACAAGACCGGTGACAGCAGCGCCAACCAGGAGCTGGCGAAGAACCGCGCGCTGGCCGTCAAGGCGGGGCTGGTGGCCCACGGCGTCAGCGCGGAGCGGATCGGCACCCAGCCGCCGGTCTTCGTCGAGGTCGGCGCCGGCGGCGGCGACGCGCAGGCGCGCCGGGTCGAGATCAGCGCACGCTGAAGAACGCGCGCCGGCGGCGCGCCAAGCGCTGACGCCGGCGCAGTTCACGCGTCGGGTAGTGGTGGCTCCGTAGTGGTGGCTCCGAATTGCGCAGCGCGCCCGGCTGACGCAGGATGGCGCATCAGCATCACGGAGACCCGCATGAGCGCCCGACACTGGACCGGATCCTACGGCGACATCCCGACCGAAATCGACGCCGACCACCCCGCCACGCTGCTGGCGCTGATGGAGGGCGCGATGCAGACGTACGCGCCGCGCACCGCGTTCCGCAGCGCCGGCCATGCGATCAGCTACGCCGAGGTCGACCGGCTCTCGGCCGCGTTCTGCGCCTACCTGCAGCACCGCCTGGGCGTCACGAAGGGCGACCGCATCGCGGTGATGTCGCCGAACCTCGCGGCCTTCCCGGTCGCGTTCCTCGGCATCGCGCGTGCCGGCGCGGTGCAGGTCAACGTGAACCCGCTGTACACGCCGCGCGAGCTCGAGCATCAACTCAACGACGCGGGCGTCGAGATCATCGTGATCTTCGCCGGCTCGACGCCCACGCTGGCCGAGGTGATCGGGCGCACCGGCATCAAGACCGTGCTGACGATCGCGATCGGCGATGCGCTCGGGGCGCCGCTGCCGAGCCCGGCCGTCGACGCGCGCCTGAAGGGCAGCCTGCCGTTCGCCGCGGCGCTGGACGCCGGCGCGCAGCTCGAGCGCAGGCCGGTCGCGCTCGGCGGCGACGACCTGCTATTCCTGCAGTACACCGGCGGCACGACCGGCGTCTCCAAGGGCGCGGCGCTCTCGCACCGCAACCTGGTCGCGAACACCCACCAGTTCACCGCCTTCATGACCGGCGCGGTGCGGCCGGCCGAGGAGGTCGTCGTGACGGCGCTGCCGCTGTATCACATCTTCGCGTTGATGGTGAACTTCATCACCTTCTTCGCGGTGGGCGCCGAGAACTGGCTGGTCGCCAACCCGCGCGACATGGACGGCTTCGTCGACGTGCTGAAGAAGGCGCGCCCCACCGTGATCACCGGCGTCAACACGCTGTTCGCCGGGCTGACGCAGCACCCCCGCATCGGCGAGGTCGACTGGTCGCGCCTGGTGCTGGCCGGCGGCGGCGGCGCGGCGATCGTCGGCGCGACCTCGGCGCGCTGGAAGGCGATCACCGGCACCTTCATCCGCGAGGGCTACGGCCTGTCGGAGACCTCCCCGGTGGTCTCGTTCAATCCAAGGGACATCGACGAGTTCAACGGCACGACCGGGCTGCCGCTGCCCTCGACCGACGTGCGCCTGCTCGACGAGGAGGGCGGCGACGTGCCGATCGGCGAGGCCGGCGAGATCGTCGTGAAAGGCCCGCAGGTGATGCGCGGCTATTGGAACCAGCCCGAGGCGAACGCCGCCGCGTTCACGCCCGACGGCTACTTCCGCACCGGCGACGTCGGCGTGTTCGACGCGCGCGGCTTCCTGAAGATCGTCGACCGCAAGAAGGACATGGTCATCGTCTCGGGCTTCAACGTCTACCCGAACGAGATCGAGTCCGTCGCGAGCAGTTGCCCCGGCGTCGCCGAGTGCGCCTGCATCGGCGTGCCGGACGAGCGCACCGGCGAGGCGGTGCGGCTGTTCGTCGTGAAGATCGACGGCGCCTCGCTGACCGAGGCCGAGGTGATCGCGCATTGCCGCTTCAGCATGACGGCCTACAAGGTGCCCAAGAGCGTGCGCTTCATCCCCGCGCTGCCGAAGACCGCCGTCGGCAAGATCCTGCGGCGCGAGCTGCGCCACATCGCCTGAAAGGGCCCGAGACCCGATGGACACCCGACCCACGCCACCCGCCCCGCCGGCCCCGCTCAGCGCCGCCGAGTCCGACCCCCGCCTGCTCGGCTGGATGCAGGGCTCGCCGCCGCCGGCGGCCAAACGCATCGGCGCGGCCGACATGTCGCACTACCGTTTTCCGCAGTCGCGCTGGAGTTTCGCGAACTTCCGTCAGCTCGGGCCGACGAGCAACGTCTGGCACGGCGACGGGTCGGTCTGCGCGCTGCCGCGCGCCGACCGCGACGACATCGACGCGCTGACATTCACCCCGATGGGCCGCGACGAGACCATGACCTGGGCCGAATCGCTGAGCGCCAACTACACCGACGCGATCGTCGTGCTGCACCGCGGGCGCATCGTCCACGAGCGCTACTTCGGCGTGACGCGCCCGCACGCGGCGCACATCGCGATGTCGGTGACCAAGTCGCTGTTCGGGCTGCTCGGCGCGGTCCTGGTCGACGAAGGCCGGCTCGACGAGCACGCGCCGGTGCGCAGGCTCATTCCCGAGCTGGACGGCAGCGGCTTCGGCGACGCGACGGTGCGCCAGGTGATGGACATGACGACCGGCCTGCAGTATTCGGAGAACTACGCCGACCCGAACGCCGAGATCTGGCAGCACGTGCGCGCCGGCGGCGTGTTCCCGCGGCCGCCGGGCTACAGCGGCCCGCAGAGCTTCTACGAATTTCTGCAGACGGTGCGCCCCGCCGGCGCGCACGGCCAGGGCTTCGCGTACAAGACCGTCAACACCGACGTGCTGGGCTGGCTGATCCGGCGCGCGACCGGCCAGTCGGTCGGCGAGCTGCTCGCCGAGCGCATCTGGAGCCGGCTCGGCGCCGAGAACGACGCCTACCTGCTGATCGACAGCGTCGGCAACGAGTTCGCCGGCGGCGGCTTCAACGCCTGCGCGCGCGACATGGCGCGCTTCGGCGAGATGATGCGCCTGGGCGGCCGCTTCAACGGCCAGCAGCTGGTGCCCGAGGCCGTCGTCGCCGACATCCGGCGCGGCGCCAGCACGGCCGATTTCGCGCAGGCCGGGTTCGGCCTGCTGCAGGGCTGGAGCTACCGCAACATGTGGTGGGTCTCGCACAACGCGCACGGCGCCTACGCGGCGCGCGGCATTCACGGGCAGACGGTCTACATCGACCCGGCGGCCGAGATGGTGATCGCACGCTTCGGCTCGCACCCGGTCGCCGCGAACGCGGCCTGCGACCCGACCTCGCTGCCGGCGTTCAATGCGCTGGCCGAGCTCCTGATGCGTTGAGTGGCCCCCGGAGGGTGCTCGGTTCGCCGGGTTAGCGGATCGCGCCGCTGCGGGCCAACGCGTCGAGCTCGGTCGCGCCGTAGCCGACCGCCGCCAGCGCGCTGCGCGAATGCTGGCCCAGCGTCGGCGCATTCGGCACGATCGCGCCGGGCTCGTTCGCGAACTTGATCGGAATGCCGAGGTGGGTCTGGCCGTCCGGGAACTCGACGCGCATCTCGCGCGCCTGCAGGTGCTCGCTGGCCATCGCCTCGACGACGCCCTTGACCGGCGCCCAGCAACAGTCGACCTCGCCCAGGAAGCGCTCCCATTGCGCGAGCGTGCGGGTCGCGAAGGTGGCGGTCAGGAACTCGCGCAGCGGGTCCTGGCCGCGGCCCGGCGGCAGCTTGGTCAGCGCGATCAGGTCGGGCCGGCCGAGCGCGTTCATCAGGTTCGTCACGAACTTGAGTTCGCTGCCGCCCAGGGTCAGCGAGCGGCCGTCCGCGCAGCGGTAGACCTGGTAGAAGGCCATGCCGCCGAGCGTGCGCTCGGTGCTGGTGTCGAGCTCGCGGCCCTCGGCGAACACCGGGCTGATGTTGTTGACCATCCACGAAACCAGGCTGTCCTGCATCGAGATGTCCAGCGTGTCGCCCTCGCCGGTCTTCTCGCGGCGCAGCAGCGCCATCAGGATCCCGCTCAAGGCCATCAGCGAGCTCGCCATGTCGACGGCGGGCAGGCCGAGGATGCCGGGCTCGCCGTCGCTGCCGCGGTTCAGCGCGACGACGCCGGATTCGGCCGCGATGCTCAGGTCGTGCGCCGGCCGCTGCGCGAGCGGGCCGGTCTGGCCGAAGGCCGAGATGGAACAGTAGACGACGCGCGGGTTGCGCGCGCGCACCGCGGCCGCGCCGATGCCGAGCCGGTCGACGACGCCAGGGCGAAAGGCCTCGATCACGACGTCGGCCTGTTCCGCCAGCCGCATGAAGGCCTCGACGGCGGCCGGCTGCTTCAGGTCGAGCACGACGCTCTGCTTGTTGCGGTGCGTGTTGCGGAACCACACCGTCATGCCGTTCTGCGAGGCGCCGAGCTGGCGCGTCGGCTCGCCGTCGGGCGCCTCGATGCGGATCACCTCGGCGCCGTGGTCGGCCATCATCATCGTCAGATGCGGGCCGGGCAGGTACATCGACAGGTCCAGGACCTTGACGCCTTCGAGTTTCATCAGCGGCTTTCCGGGTGGCTCAGATCTTGTAACGCTCGACCAGCTGCTTCGCGATCACCTGCCTCAGGATCTCGTTCGTGCCTTCGCCGATCACCATCAGCATCGAGTCGCGATAAAAGCGCTCGATCTCGTAGTCGACCGACAGACTGTAGCCGCCGAAGATCCGCATCGCCTCCTGCGAGCAATGCACGCCGGCCTCCGAGCCGGCGAGCTTGGCCATCGCGGCCTCCAGGTCGCAGCGCTCGCCCTTGTCGTACTTGCGCGCCGCGTTCTCGATCAGCCGCTTGGCGCCCTCGACCTGCGTGACCATGTCCGCGAGCTTCAACTGGATCGCCTGGTGCTGCCAGATCGGCTTGCCGAACGCGCTGCGCTCCTGCGCATAGCGCAGCGCCATTTTCAAGGACCCGTCGGCGATGCCGGCGCCGCGCGACGCGACGTTGATGCGGCCGAGTTCGAGGCCGCCCGCGGTCTGGATGAAGCCCTTGCCCTCGACGCCGCCGAGCAGGTTCTCCGTCGGCACCTTGAAGTCGTCGAAGCTCAATTGACAGGTGTCGATCGCGCGGTAGCCCATCTTCTTCAGCTTCGCGTCGACGTTGTAGCCCGGGCCCTT
>DASYCA010000255.1:0-4393 GCA_036500445.1 Burkholderiaceae bacterium
CCGCCGACAAGTGAACCCCGGCGCGATGGCCTCCGCCGACGGCGACGCTGCCGCACGCGCCGCCGCCGACGACAGCGCGATGCGCATCGCGATCGATCAGGCGCAGAACGCCTGGCTGATCGGCGAGGTGCCGGTCGGCGCGGTGATCATGCGCGCCGGCCAGGTGATCGCGACCGGCTACAACCGCCCGATCACCGAGAACGACCCGACCGCGCACGCCGAGATCGTCGCGCTGCGCCACGCCGCGACGCTGCTGGCGAACTACCGGCTGCCCGAATGCGAGCTCTACGTGACGCTGGAGCCCTGCGCGATGTGCGCGATGGCGCTGCTGCACGCCCGCTTCAAGCGCGTCGTGTTCGGCGCGCGCGACCCGAAGACCGGCGCGGCCGGTTCGGTCCTGGATCTGTTCGCGTCGAAGCCGCTGAACCACCACACCGAGCTGGTCGGCGGGGTGCGGGCCGGCGAATGCGGCAAGCTGCTGCAGGATTTTTTTGCCGAGCGGCGCGCGCAATACCGCGAGCTGCGCGCCTCGCGCGGCGCTGCCGCCGAGCCGGTGCTCGACACCGGCTTCGACATCGAGCCGATCCCGACCGGCGACGCCGTCGAGCTCGATCCCCTCCCGCGAGACGATGAAGAGTGATCCCTCCATGACCTTGATGACCTTGTTCACGCCGGCCGGCGTGCTCGTGAAACCCGCGCCGCTGACCCTGGCCGCCAAGCGCCTGAAGGCCCTGGGCTTCGAGGTCACGATCGACGAGGCCGCGCGAGCGCGTTTGCAGCGCTTCGCCGGTGACGACGAGACGCGCCTGGCCGCGTTGCACCGCGTCGCCCGCGCCGCGCCCGACATCGCGCTCGCCACCCGCGGCGGTTACGGCCTGACGCGGCTGCTCGACCGGATCGACTGGAAATCGATCGAGCGCAGCGTCGAGCACGGCACGCGCTGGGTCGGCCACAGCGACGTGACCACGCTGCAGCTCGGCCTGCTCGCGCACCGCAAGGGCGGCAAGGGCGTGGTCACCTGGGCCGGCCCGCTCGCCTGCGACGACTTCGGCCGCACCGAGGCCGACGGCGGGGTCGACGAGATCACCCGCGATTGCTTCACCGAGGCGATGAGCGGCGCGCTCGAGGCGGTCGGCTTTCGCACCGAGGCCGGCTTCGACGGGTTGGAGGCGAAGGGCCTGCTTTGGGGCGGCAACCTCTGCATGGTCAACTCGATGCTGGCCACGAAGCATTTTCCGCGCGTCAAGGGCGGCGTGCTGTTCCTCGAGGACGTCAACGAGCACCCGTACCGGATCGAGCGCAACCTGCTGCAGCTGCACCAGGCCGGCGTGCTCGACGCGCAGAAGGCGGTCGTGCTGGGCGAGTTCAGCGCCTACCGCAAATCGCCGCACGACCGCGGTTTCACCTTGAAGACCGTGATCGCGCACCTGAGGTCGGTGACGAAGACGCCGATCCTGACCGGCCTGCCGTTCGGCCACGTGCCGACCAAGGTGACGATGCCGGTCGGCGCGCGCGTCACGCTGCTGGTCGACGGCCGCGACGTGCTGATCGGCTGGGGTCACGGCCATGGACACGCGCATGCGCTGGCGCCTCGGCATGCTCATTCCCATGGCCACGATCACGACGCCGCCGATCACTGAGCGCTGAGGCCCGACCTACAATCGCGTTTAAAGGGAACGTGCACCATGGCCGTCGGGGTGTTGCGCAAGATCGTGCTGACGGGCATCGCCGCGATGTTCGGCCTGCTGCTCTCCGCCTGCGACAGCAGCCCGAACCCGAAGGGCAGCGAGGCGACGAACACGATGTTCGTCGCGTTCCAGGAACGCTCCCCGCGCCACCTCGACCCGACGGCCTCGTATTCGCTGAACGAGGTGCCGTACACGTACTCGGTCTACGAGATGCCGTACGCGTACCACTACCTGAAGCGCCCGTACGTCCTGGTGCCGAAGGCGGCCGCCGAGGTCGTCACCCCGCGCTACCTCGACAAGGACGGCAAGACCTTGCCGAACGACGCGCCCGGCGAGCTGATCGCCGAGAGCCAGTACGACGTTCATGTCCGGCCCGGCATGCTGTACGCGCCGCACCCGGCCTTCGCGAAGGGCGCGAACGGCGAGTACCTCTATCACGCGATGACCGAGGCGCAGACGCGCGACAAGCACTCGCCGTTGGACTTCCCGGTCAGCGGCACGCGCGAGGTCGTCGCCGACGACTTCGTCTACGCGCTCAAGCGCCAGGCGACGCCGCGCATCGAGGCACCGATCTACGGCATCTTCTCGGAGTACGTGATCGGGCTGAAGGATTACGGCCCGCTGATCCACAGGGAGGATCTGAAACTGCGCCAGGGCCTGGACCCGGCCGCGCTGGACAAGCCTTTTCTCGATTTTCGCAAGTACCCGCTGGCCGGCGCCGTCGCGCTCGACAAGTACACCTACCGCATCCGCATCAAGGGCAAGTACCCGCAGTGGAAGTACTGGATGACGATGCCGTTCACGGCGCCGGTGCCGTGGGAGGCCGACAAGTTCTACGCCCAGCCCGGCATGGCCAGGAACAGCCTGAGCCTGGACAAGTGGCCGGTCGGCGCGGGGCCGTACATGCTGGTCGAGTATTCGCCGGACCGGCGCCACGTGCTGGTGCGCAACCCGAACTATCGCGGCACGCCGTATCCGTGTGACGGCATGCCGGCGGATCAGGCCGCGGGGCTGCTGGCCGACTGCGGCAAGCCCATGCCCTTCATCGACAAGCTCGTCTTCAACATCGAGAAGGAAGCGACGCCGCTTCGTTTCAAGTTCCTGCAGGGCTATCTGGACGTGCCGGAGATCGAGCGCAACGACTGGGGCCCGCAGTTCATCGCGGACGAGAACGACTCCGACGAGGTCAAGCAGCGCGACGCCGACCGGGGTTTCAAATTTCCGAAGAGCGTCGAGCCGCAGAACTGGTACCTCGGCTTCAACTGGCTGGACCCGGTCGTCGGCAAGGGCGACACGCCCGAGCAGCAGCTGAAGAACCGCAAGCTGCGCCAGGCCCTGTCGATCGCGATCGACTGGGAGGAGGGCTATGGCCGCGTCTTCACGCGCAAGGCCGGCGAGACGGCGATGGGCCCGCTGCCGGCCGGCATCTTCGGCTCGCGCCACGGTACGCCCGAGGGCATGAACCCGATCACGCACCACGTCGTCGACGGCAAGATCGTGCGGCGTTCGATCGACGAGGCGAGGACCTTGCTCGCCGAGGCCGGCTACCCCGACGGCCGCGACGCCAAGACCGGCAAGCCGCTGGTGCTGAACTACGACTACCAGCGCGTGCCGACGCCCGAGATCCGCGCCGAACTCGACTGGATGGTCAAGCAGTTCGCCAAGCTCAATGTGCAGCTGGAGGTCCGCGCCACCGACTACAACCAATTCCAGGAGAAGATGCGCCAGGGCAAGCAGCAGATCTTCTGGTGGGGCTGGTTCGCCGACTACCCCGATGCCGAGAACTTCCTGTTCCTGTTCTATGGCCCGAACTCGAAGGCGAAGTTCGAGGGCGAGAACACCGCGAACTACGAGAACCCCGAATACGACAAGCTGTACAAGCAGCTCGCGCTGCTCGACGACGGCCCGGCCAAGCAACAGCTGATCGACCGGATGGTCGACATCCTGCGCCGGGACGCACCGTGGTCCTTCGGCTACTTCCCCTACTCGGCCGGCGCTTATCAACAGTGGGTCGGCGATGCGAAGTACGGCATCTTCACGCAGGACCGCGCGATGTACTACAAGATCGACGCGCCGCTGCGCACCCGGCTGCAGGCCGAGTGGAACCAGCCGCACTATGGGCCGCTGCTGCTGCTGGCCGCGGCCGCGCTCGCGCTGGCCTGGATCGGCCGGCGCGCCTACCTCGCCCGCGAGCGCGCGACCGCGCTGAAGCGCGCCGTCGCGCCGGGCTGATCGGGAGCCGCGACCGCGCATGCTGAACTACCTCGTCCGCCGCTGCTTCTATGGCCTGCTGGTGCTGCTCGGCGTGAACCTGCTGACCTTCTTCCTGTTCTTCACCGTCAACACGCCCGACGACATGGCGCGGCTGAACATCGGCGGCAAGCGCGTGACGCAGGAGCAGGTCGACAAGTGGAAGGTCGAACGCGGCTATGACAAGCCGCTGTACTGGAACGACAAGGCCGCCGGGGCGGCGAGGGCGACCGACACGGTGTTCTGGGACCGTTCGGTCTCGCTGTTCGCGCTGAACTTCGGCCGCTCCGATTCGCAGAGCGCGACCGACATCGGCCACGAGATCAAGACCCGGATGTGGGTCAGCCTGCAACTGGCGGTTCCCGTGTTCGTGCTCCAGGTCATCGCCAGCACGTCGTTCGCGCTGCTGCTCGTCTTCTTTCGCCATTCGCGCATCGACTTCTGGGGCGTCGTGC
>DASYCA010000256.1:0-4191 GCA_036500445.1 Burkholderiaceae bacterium
GCCCGCTCCCAGCAGCCTGCGGGTGCTGTCGCCGGCGATCGGCTCGACCTTGATCACTTCGGCGCCGAGGTCGGCCAGCACCATCCCACAGGTGGGGCCCATCACCATGTGGGTGAACTCGACCACGCGCACGCCGGCCAGCGGAAGCGGGTCGGCCCCGGACTTCGCGGCCAGCGGCAACTCGCTGTTCGCCTCAGACATGGCGCGCTCCGTTGATGAAATTCAGCGGCAGCCCGGCCTCGGGCGTCATCCCGTAGAGCGTCTCGCCCGGCAGGCCGGCCTGCAGCGGCGCGCGCGCGGCGATCAACCGGTCGAGGTCGATGCCGGTGTCCACCCCCATCGCCTCGAGCATGAAGACCAGGTCCTCGGTGACGACGTTGCCCGACGCGCCCGGCGCGTACGGGCAGCCGCCCAGCCCGCCGAGCGACGCATCGAAGGTGCGCACGCCGACATCGAAGGCGGCCAGGCAGTTCGCCAGGCCGAGCCCGCGCGTGTTGTGCAGGTGGGCGGCGCCGGTCTTGTCGCCGATCGCGGCGCGCACGCGGTTGAACAGGCGCCGCACCTGGGCCGGGTTCGCCATCCCGGTCGTGTCGGACAGGCCCGCTTCGTCGACGCCGGCCTGCGCCGCCTGCTCGGCCATCCAGACCACGTCGTCTTCCTCGACGACGCCCTGGATCGTGCAGCCGAACGCGGTCGAGATGCCGGCCTCGATCTTCACTCCGGGCGCGATCTCGTCGCGCAGCGCGACGATGCGGCGGATCTCCTCGACCATCTGCTCGCGCGTCTTGCGCACGTTCGCAAGCGAGTGCGCGGCGCTCGCCGAGACCGGCAGGGTCAGCTTGTGCACGCCGGCGCGCAGCGCGGCCTCGGCGCCGCGCGCGTTCGGCACCAGCGCCATCACCGTCAGCCCGGGCAGGCTCAGCGCGAAGCGCACGACCTCGGCCGCGTCGGCCATCTGCGGCAAGAGTTTCGCGGGCACGAACGAGCAGACCTCGATCTCGCGCAGGCCGGCAGCGTGAAGCGCAGCGATCCACTTGAACTTGTCCGCGCTGGGCATCGTGCGCGCGACGCTTTGCAGGCCGTCGCGCGGGCCGACTTCGCTGATCAACACCGCGGGCTTGGATTCCATCGCTCACTCCTTGACATCGATCGTTCTATAAGATAGAACATCGTTCCAATAACTTTAATTTGCCACCGTCGCCCTTGTCAATCGGGTGCGCCCGCCATGCCCCGCAAAGCCGCCACGCCCTCGCTCGCCGACCAGCAGCCCGCCCCGGGCGGCGCGGCGGCGGTCGACCGTGCGCTGTCGCTGCTGTCGGCCTTCCGCGCCGGCGACGAGAGCCTGTCGCTGATCGAGCTGGCCGCGCGTTGCGGCCTGTACAAGAGCACGGTGCTGCGCCTGCTCGCCTCGCTGGAGCACGCGCGGCTGCTGCTCAGGCGCGCGGACGGGCGCTACGCGCTCGGCCCCGAGCTGGCGCGGCTCAATGCGATCTACGCCGCCAGCTTCTCGCTCGAAAGCGAGGCGATGCCGGTGCTGCGCGGCCTCGTCGCCGCGACGCGCGAGAGCGCCGCGTTCCACGTGCGTCAGGGCGGGGGGCGCCTGTGCCTGTACCGCGTCGATTCGCCGCAGCTGCTGCGCGACCACATCCGCGTCGGCGACCTGCTGCCGCTGGACCGGGGCGCCGGCGGCCGCGTGCTGATGGCCTTCGACGGCGCGCGCGGCAAGCTCTACGACCGGATCCGCGCGGACGGCTACGCGATGCTCGACGGCGACCGCATCCAGGACCTGACCGGCATCTCGGCACCGGTGTTCGGCGTCGACGCGAGCCTGGTCGGCGCGCTGACGCTGACCTTGCCGACGAACCGCCGCAAGCCGGAGTTCGTCGCCGCGGTGCGCGGCGCCGCGCGGCGCCTGAGCTTGCGTCTGGGCGGCACGCCGGCCGGCGTGGGTCACCCACAAGATTGAGGAGCCGGCCATGGCGGCCGCATCGATAGAATCCCGCAGCCCCAGGAGACGCAAACGCCGCCCATGATCC
This sequence comes from Burkholderiaceae bacterium, assembly GCA_036500445.1. Taxonomy (GTDB): domain Bacteria; phylum Pseudomonadota; class Gammaproteobacteria; order Burkholderiales; family Burkholderiaceae_C; genus LMDS01. Next base: position 2,037 of record DASYCA010000256.1, read on the forward strand.
CAGCCATCGACCCTTCGCAGCGCCAACGCGGCGGGACCGAGCCCGACGTCCTCGTCATCGGCGGCGGCCCGGCCGGCTCGACCGCGGCCGCGCTGCTGGCCGAGAAGGGCCACGACGTGGTGCTGATCGAGAAGGCCACGCACCCGCGCTTTCACATCGGCGAGTCGCTGTTGCCGATGAACATGCCGCTGTTCGACCGGCTCGACCTGCGCAGCGAGGTCGAGGCGATCGGCATCGTCAAGCACGGCGCCGAATTCGTCTCGCCGTGGCACGCGCACACCAGCCGCTTCATGTTCGCCGAGGCGATGGACAAGTCCTTTCCGTACGCGGTGCACGTGCGGCGCTCGGAGTTCGACGAGCTGCTATTCCGCAACGCCGCCCGGCGCGGCGCGCGCACCTTCGAAGGCTGCCGCGCGACGCACGTGGAGCTGAAGCCCGCGGAAGGTGAACGCGCGATCGTCAAGGTGCGCGGCGAGGACGGCGCCGAGACGCTGTGGCGGCCGCGTTTCGTCATCGACGCGAGCGGGCGCGACACGCTGCTGTCGAACCAGCTCGACGCGAAACGCCGCAACCGCCAACACGCGAGCGCCGCGCTGTTCGGGCATTTCGAGAATGCCAAACGCACGCCCGGCCGGCTCGAGGGCAGCATCACGCTGTTCTGGTTCGACCACGGCTGGTTCTGGTTCATTCCGCTGCGCGACGGCACGACCAGCGTCGGCGCGGTCGCGCACCCCGGCTATTTCAAGAACCGCACCGGCGACCTGACGCAATTCTTCAGGGAGACGATCGCGCTCGCGCCGAAGCTGGCCGAGCGGCTGAAGGACGCAACCTTGATGGGCCCGGCGACCTCGACCGGCAACTACGCCTACGACTCGTCGCTCTGCCGCGGCGAGCGCTTCGTGATGATCGGCGACGCCTACGCCTTCGTCGACCCGATGTTCTCGTCCGGCGTCTACCTCGCGATGAACAGCGCGTTCGACAGCGTGGTCGCGGTCGACCACGTGCTGCGCGGCGAAGCCAGGCAGGCCGAACAGGCGTTCAGGCGGCTCGAGAAGGTGCTGAAGCACGGCCCGAAGATGTTCTCGTGGTTCATCTACCGGATCACCTCGCCGGCGATCCGCCAGATCTTCATGAACCCGCGCAACGTCTGGCGCATGCAGGAGGCCTTGCTGTCGATCCTGGCCGGCGACCTGTTCCGCAACACGCCGGTCGGCCCGCGCATGCTGGGCTTCAAGTTCATCTACTACTGCAACTGCCTGGGCATTCTTCCGCAGGCCTTCAAGACCTGGGCCTGGCGCCGCAGCAACGTCAAGGCGGCGCTCGAGACCACCGAGCCCCCCGAACAGGCGCCCTTGTACGTAAGCAGCGAGACCCGCTAAGCCCGGCCTTCAGCGCCGCGGCGCCGTGCCCCTCATGCTGCGGTCGATCTCGCCCTCCAGATAGCGCGCGACCTCGCGCTGCGTCTCGGTCATCGGCCGGCCCGGCCCGACCAGCGCCAGCTCGGTCGGCGCCGGCTTCGGAAAGCCCTCGCGCGGGCCCAGCCGCACGTGGCCGGCCAGCATCGCGCTCACCGGCAGCACCGTGATCCCGAGGCCGCACGACACCGCGGCCTGGATGCCGCTCAGGCTGTGGCTGCCGAACGCGATGCGCCACGGCCGGCCGGCGATCTCCAGAGTCCGGATCGCGCGCTGCCGGTAGAGGCAGCCCCCGGGAAAGAGCGCGAGCGGGACATCCCCGCCCGCTTCCTGCGGCAGGCCGCCGGGCCCCGCGACCCAGGCCAGCCGCTCGGGCCAGGCCTTGATGCAGTCGCCCGCGCCCGGTTCGCGCTTGACCAGCGCGATGTCGATCTCGCCGGCGGCGAGGCGCCCGCGCAGGTCGGTGCTCATCCCGCTCACGGTCTCCAGCCGCGCCTGCGGATGCGAGGCCGTGAAGCCGGCCAGGATCGTCGACATCCGGACCGCATCGAAATCCTCCGGCACGCCGACCCGCACCGGCGGCGCCGCCGCCGGGCGCGCGAGCGCCTCCTCCGCCTCGCGCGCGATCGCGAGCAGCCGGCGCGCGTAGGCCGCGAGCCGTTCGCCGCCTTCGGTCGGGCTGACGTGGCGGCCGCTGCGGTCGCGCAGCAGCAGCGGCTGGCCGAGCTTGTCCTCCAGCT
>DASYCA010000257.1:0-6322 GCA_036500445.1 Burkholderiaceae bacterium
TCCACGCCGCGGCCAGCAACAGCGGCCAGACGATGTAGAACTGCTCTTCGACGGCCAGCGACCAGAGGTGCAACAGCGGCTTGGCTTCGGACGCCGCGTCGAAGTACCCCGCTTCGCGGATCAGGACCAGGTTGACGATGAAGCTGGCGCTGGCAGCCACGTGCTTTCCGAGTTCCTTGTATTCGCTCTGAAGCAACAGGACCCAGCCGGCGGCGAGCGATGCGCACAGCATCACCACCAAGGCCGGCAGGATTCTCTTGACGCGGTGAATGTAGAACTCGCCCAAGCCGAGACGGCCCCGGGACAGATTCCCGACCAGGATCCGATTGATGAGATAGCCGGAGATGACAAAGAAGATGTCGACGCCGACAAAGCCACCGGGCAGCGCCGAGGGGAAGGCATGAAAGACGAGCACGGAAAGCACCGCCAACGCGCGCAAACCGTCGATGTCACGCCGATAGGTCGGCGAAGCGCCGAGATCGAATCGCAAATGAAGCCCTCTCTTGAATGACCGTCTCCCGAGTCGGGAGGCCCCGGCAACACGAATCGGCTGGTATTGTCGGCCACGACCGATGCGCGCCCGGCGGCGCTTGAAGGCGGCACAAGTCCATGTCTCGCCGGGGCTCGGGGCTTCAGACGAGAATGTGCGGTTCAGCATGACCGCACCTGCCCCGCCCCCTCGCGCCGCGCCCGGCGACCCGACCGACCGCGATCCGGCACGACCGCTCGTGACGATGATGCTGATCGGCTATCGCCAGCAGGCCACGATCGGCGCCGCGATCGCCGGCGCGCTGGCGCAGACCTACACGCCGCTGGAGATCGTGATCTCGGACGACGCCTCGCCCGACGCCACCTTCGCCGCGATGCAGGCCGCGGTCGCCGGCTACCGCGGGCCGCACCGGTTGATCCTGAACCGCAACCCGCACAACCTGGGCATCGGGGCGCACCTGAGCCGCATCGTCGAGCTCTCCGGCGGCGAGCTGCTGATCGTCGCGGCCGGCGACGATGTCTCGCTGCCGCAGCGCTGCGAGCGCGTGGTCGAGGCCTGGCTCGCGGCCGGCCGCGGGCCCGACCTGATCTCCAGCACGCTGATCGACCTCGATCAGGACGGCCGCTCCCACGGCGTGATCACGCCGACCGACCTGTCCGGCTACCGCAACGCCGCCGACTGGATCGCGCACCCGCCGCACGTGATCGGTGCGGCCCAGGCCTGGACGCGGCGCGTCTTCGAGCGCTTCGGCCCGCTGCCGCCCGGCACCGTCGCGGAGGATTTGTTGATGGTGTTCCGCGCCATCGTCGGCGGCGGCGCGATCACGCTGGCCGAGCCGCTGGTGCAGTACCGCCGCGGCGGCATCTCGCGGCGCCGCCGCAACTTGCGCGCGGGCGACGTCGTGGAACGATTGCTGAAGAACAACCGGCATGCGCTGGTCGAGCTCCCGCAGCTGCTCGCCGATGCCCAGGCCGCCGGCCAGCTCGCGGCGATCGAGCCCGAGATCGGCCGCCAGCTCGCCCGCGAGCGCTTCGTGCACGCGCTTTTCGAAGCGCGCGACCTCGGCGCGCGCTGGCGCGCCTGCGCTGCCGCCACGCGCGTGCCGCTGGGCGTGCGCGTGCGCCTGTTCGTCTACGCCGCCTGCCCGGCCCTGCTCGCCCCGTTGTTCGCGCTGAAGCGCCGGGCCGCGCGCTCCCCTTGACCTTCACGGACGACACCTTGACGCCCTCCTCTGCTGCCACCGCCCCCGGCGCCGACCACCACGCGCGCGACCTGCGCGCAATCGTCGCGATCATGATCGCGGTCGCGCTCGCCTCGCTCGACACCGCGATCGCCAACACCGCGCTGCCCGCGATCGCGGCCGACCTGCACGCCGGGCCGGCGGCCTCGGTCTGGGTCATCAACGCCTACCAGCTCGCGATCGTCGCGACCGTGCTGCCGCTGGCCGCGCTCGGCGAGATCGTCGGGCACCGCCGCATCTACATCGGCGGGCTGGTGCTGTTCACGCTCGCCTCGCTCGCCTGCGCGCTCGCGCAGACGCTGCCGACGCTGGCCGCGGCACGCGCGCTGCAAGGCGCCGGCGCGAGCGGGATCATGAGCGTCAACATCGCGCTGCTGCGCTTCGTCTACCCGCCCAGCCGCCTGGGCCGCGGCGTCGGGCTGAACGCGCTGGTCGTCGGCGTCAGCTTCTCGGTGGGCCCCAGCGTCGCGTCGCTGATCCTGAGCGTCGCGCCCTGGCCGTGGCTGTTCGGCATCAACGTGCCGCTCGGGCTGGCCGCGCTCGCGATCGCGATCCCGTCGCTGCCGCGATCGCCGCTCGGCACGCACCGGCTGGACACGGTCGCGGCGCTGCTCAACGTGTTCGCGTTCACCGCGCTGATCCTGGCGCTCGGCTCGGCCGGCCAGCGCGAGCCGCCGGTGGTGTGGGGCAGCGCGCTGGCCGTTGCGATCGTGTTCGGCGCGCTGCTGATCCGGCGCGAGCACGGCAACGCCGCGCCGATCCTGCCGGTCGACCTGTACCGCAACCCGGCGTTCGCGCTCTCGTCGCTGACCTCCATCTGCAGCTTCGTGGCGCAGGGGCTGGCGTTCGTCGGGCTGCCGTTCTACTTCGAGGGCGTGCTGCACCGCGACCAGGTCCAGACCGGGTTCCTGCTCTCGCCGTGGTCCGTCGTCGTCGCGCTCGCGGCGCCGCTCGCCGGCCGCCTCTCGGACCGGCACCCGCCCGCGGTGCTCGGCGGCATCGGCCTGGCGGTCCTGTCGGCCGGGATGGTCTCGCTGGCGCTGCTGCCGCCCGACCCCAGCGTGCTGAACATCGTGATCCGGATGTCGATCTGCGGCGCCGGCTTCGGCTTTTTTCAATCGCCGAACCTGAAGGCGCTGATGTCGGCCGCGCCGCCCGAACGCTCCGGCGGCGCGAGCGGCACGATCGCGACGTCACGGCTGCTGGGCCAGGCCACCGGCGCCGCGTTGACCGCCTTCTGCTTCACGCTGGCCGGCGTGCAGGGCGCGACCTACGCGCTGTGGCTGGGGGCGGCGTTCGCGCTGGTCGCCAGCGTGGCGAGCGTGATGCGCCTGGCGGTCGCGAAATGAATCGAGACCTCGACAGCGCCGCAGCGCTCCCCGCCTCCGCGCCGCAGCGCGTCGACCACCGCGCGGTCGCGGGGGTGCTGATCGCGGTCGCGCTCTCGACGCTGGACACCGCGATCGCGAACACCGCGCTGCCGACGATCGCGGCCGATCTGCACGCGTCGCCGGCCGCCTCGGTGTGGGTCATCAACGCGTTCCAGCTCGCGGTCGTCGCGACCGTGCTGCCGCTGGCCGCGCTCGGCGACATCATCGGCCACCGCCGTGTCTACATCGGCGGCCTGGTGCTGTTCACGCTCGCCTCGCTCGCCTGCGCGCTGGCGCCGACGCTAGTCGCGCTGTCCGTGGCGCGCGCGCTGCAAGGCGCCGGCGCGGCCGGGATCATGGCGGTGAACATTGCGCTGCTGCGCTTCATCTACCCGCCCGCGCGCCTCGGGCGCGGCATGGGGCTGAATGCGCTGGTGGGCGGCGCCTCCTTCTCGGTCGGACCGACGATCGCCTCGCTGATCCTGAGCGTCGGGTCGTGGCCTTGGCTGTTCGCGATCAACGTCCCGCTCGGGCTGTTCGCGATCGCGATCGCGATCCCGTCGCTGCCCCGATCGCCGCGCGGAACGCATCGGCTCGATGTGGTGGCGGTGCTGCTCAACATCGGCGCGTTCGCCGCGCTGATCCTCGCGCTCGGCGCGGCCGGCCAGCGCGCGCCCTTCGCGGTGTGGAGCAGCGCGCTCGCCGTCGCGGTCGTGCTGGGCGCGCTGCTGATCCGGCGCGAGCGCGGGATCGCCACGCCGATCGTGCCGGTCGACCTGTACCGCAACCCGGCATTCACGTTGTCGGCACTGACGGGCATCTGCAGCTTCACGACCCAGGGCCTGGCCCTCGTCTCGCTGCCGTTCTTCTTCGAGGGCGTGCTCCACCGCGACCCGGTGCAGACCGGCTTCCTGCTGGCACCCTGGTCCATCGTCGTCGCGCTCGCGGCGCCGCTGGCCGGCCGCCTGTCCGACCGGCATCCGCCGGGGCTGCTCGGCGGCATCGGGCTGGCCGTCCTCGCGGTGGGGATGGCCTCGCTGGCGCTGCTGCCGGCGGACCCGGGCATCCCGGACATCGTGCTCCGGATGGCCGTGTGCGGCGCCGGCTTCGGCTTCTTCCAGTCGCCCAACCTGCGGGCGCTGATGAGTGCTGCGCCGCCGGAACGCTCCGGCGGCGCGAGCGGCACGATCGCCACCTCGCGCCTGCTCGGCCAATCGACCGGCGCCGCGCTGACCGCGTTCTGCCTCAGTATCGGCGGCGTGCGCGGCGCCACCTATGCACTGTGGCTCGGCGCGGCGTTCGCGCTGGTCGCGAGCGTGGTCAGCACGCTGCGGCTGGCCGTCCCGAAATAGGTCGAGTCGGCGCTACAGCAGCACGATGTCGTACTGCTCCGGCGAGCCCAGCGGCTCGGCCTGCAGCGAGATCGGCTTGCCGATGAAGTCGCTCAGGCCGGCGAGGTGCGGGCTCTCTTCGTCGAGCAGCATCTCGACGACCGCGGCCGAGGCGATCACGCGGAATTCCTTCGGGTTGAACTGGCGCGCCTCGCGCAGGATCTCGCGCAGGATCTCGTAGCACACGCTGCGCGCGGTTTTCACTTGCCCGCGGCCGGCGCAGGTCGGGCACGGCTCGCACAGCATGTGCGCGAGCGACTCGCGGGTGCGCTTGCGCGTCATCTCGACCAGCCCGAGCTGCGTGAAGCCGCTGACGGTGATCTTGGTTCGGTCCTTCGCGAGCTGCTTGCGCAATTCGGCCAGCACCGCCTGCTGGTGGTCCTCGCGCGTCATGTCGATGAAGTCGATGATGATGATGCCGCCGAGGTTGCGCAGCCGCAGCTGGCGCGCGATCGCGTGGCCGGCCTCCAGATTCGTCTTGAAGATCGTGTCGTCGAAATTGCGCGCGCCGACGAAGCCGCCGGTGTTCACGTCCACCGTCGTCAGCGCCTCGGTCTGGTCGATGATCAGGTAGCCGCCCGATTTCAGGTCGACGCGCCGCGCCAGCGCCTTCGCGATCTCCTCGTCGATGTTGAAGAGGTCGAAGATCGGCCGCTCGCCGGCGTAGTGGGCGAGCTTGGCGACCGAGGTCGGCGTGAACTCCTGGCCGAATTTCTGCAGCGACTCGAACTGCATCCGCGAATCGATCCGCACCGCCTGCGTGCCCTCGTGGGCGAGGTCGCGCAGCACGCGCTCGACCAGGCTCAGATCCTGGTGCAGCAAGGTGCCGGGCGGCGACTTGAAACTGCGCTCGCGCACCAGCGCCCAGGTCTTGCGCAGGTAGCGGATGTCGTCGGCGAGCTCGTCGTCGGTCGCTTCCTCGGCGTTGGTGCGCAGGATGAAGCCTCCCGTCGGCCCGCTGCCCTCGGGCAGCTTCACGAGCGCGCCCATGCGCGCGCGCAGCTGCTCGCGCAGCTCGTGCGAGCCGATCTTCTGCGAGATGCCGATGTGGTCGTCCTGCGGCAGGAACACGAGCAGCCGGCCGGCGATGCTGATCTGCGTCGACAGCCGCGCGCCCTTGGTCCCGATCGGGTCCTTGATGACCTGCACCGTCAGCGTCTGGCCCTCGAACACGAGGCGCTCGATCGGCACCTGCGGCACGCCGCCGTTCGCGTGATCGCCGCGCGGCGTGACGCCACCCACCTGCACGTCGGCGACGTGCAGGAACGCGGCGCGCTCCAGCCCGATGTCGATGAAGGCCGATTGCATCCCCGGCAGCACGCGCGCGACGCGCCCGGCGTAGATGTTGCCGACCAGGCCGCGCTCGAGCGTGCGCTCGACGTGCAACTCCTGCACCGCGCCGTTCTCGACGATCGCGACGCGTGTCTCCTGAGGGGCCCAGTTGATCAATATGTCTTGCATGCGATTGGGCTCGTGTTTCGGGGCATCATAGCCGCGGCGCCTGCGGCCCCGGGGGCCGTCAGCGCGTCAATGGGCGACGCCGAAGCGGGCCAGCAGCTGCGCCGTCTCGAACAGCGGCAATCCCATGATGCCCGAGTAGCTGCCTTCGATGTGGGCGATCCAGGCCGCGAAGCCGCTCTGGATCGCGTACGCGCCGGCCTTGCCGAACGGTTCGCCGCCGGCGACGTAGGCCGCGATCGCCGCCGCGGGCAGCGCCGCGACCTGCACGTGCGAGTGGCTCACAGCGAGCCGCTCGCGCCGGCCCGCGGCGACCGCCACCGCGGTGATCACGCGGTGGGTGCGGCCCGACAACGCGGTCAGCGTCGCGATC
>DASYCA010000258.1:0-4449 GCA_036500445.1 Burkholderiaceae bacterium
CCGCAATGGCGCGGCTTCGGCCTCGCGATCCAGGCCTACCAGACGCGCGCGCTGCAGGTCGTCGACGAGGTCGCGCGCATCGCGCGCGCGCACCAGCTGCGCTTCATGGTTCGCCTCGTGAAGGGCGCGTACTGGGACGGCGAGATCAAGCGCGCCCAGGAGCTCGGCCTGGCCGGCTACCCGGTCTTCACCCACAAGCACCACACCGACATCTCCTACCTCGCCTGTGCGCGTGCGCTGATCGGCCACCAGGACGTGATCTACCCGCAGTTCGCCACGCACAACGCCGCCACGATCGCGGCGATCCTGGGCCTCGCGAAGGCTCGGGGCGCGGCCTTCGAGATGCAGCGCCTGCACGGCATGGGTGAAGGCATCTACCGCGAGGTGATGCGCGGCGACGCTGCGATCCCGGTGCGCGTCTATGCGCCGGTCGGCCAGCACCGCGACCTGCTCGCCTACCTGGTGCGCCGGCTGCTCGAGAACGGCGCGAATTCGTCCTTCGTGCATCAACTGACGGACGAGGCCGTCGACGTCCAGGTCCTGCTCGCCTCGCCGCTGATCCCGGCCGACGAGCCCGGCATCGCGCCGCCGTCGGCGCTCTATGCGGCGACCGGCCGGGTCAACTCCGCCGGCGTCGATCTGGCCTGTCTGGACGAGCGCGCGCCGCTCGACCGCGCCATCGCCGCGACGACTGTGCCGGCGGTCGCCGAGGCCGGCGCCGCGGACGTGACCGCCGCGATGGCACGCCTTGAAAAAGGCTTCGCGGCCTGGAACGCGACGCCGCTCGCGGCGCGCGCCGCGACGCTGCGGCGCGCCGCCGACGCGCTCGCCGCGCGCCTGCCCGAGTTCTGCGGCCTGCTGGTGAAAGAAGCGCAGAAGACACTCGGCGACGCCGTCTCCGAGGTGCGCGAGGCGATCGACTTCTGCCGCTACTACGCCGACCAGGCCGAGGCCACGCTGGCCACGCAGCGGCTCCCCGGCCCGACCGGAGAAAGCAACGAGCTGCAGATGCACGGCCGCGGCGTGTTCGTCTGCATCAGCCCGTGGAACTTCCCGCTTGCGATCTTCGCCGGCCAGGTCGCCGCCGCACTCGTCGCCGGCAACGCCGTCGCGGCCAAGCCGGCCGAGCAGGCGCCGGCGATCGCACGGCGCTTCGTCGAGCTGCTGCACGCGGCCGGCGTGCCGGCGGATGCGCTCGCGCTGCTGCACGGCCCGGGCGAGACGACCGGTGCCGCGCTGGTCGCCGACGCGCGCACGGCCGGCGTCTGCTTCACCGGCTCGACCGCGGTCGCGCGGCTGATCAACCGCACGCTCGCGGCCAAGGACGGCGCGATCGTGCCGCTGATCGCCGAGACCGGCGGCATCAACGCGATGATCGTCGACAGCAGCGCGCTGCCCGAGCAGGTCGTCGACGCGGTCGTGCAAAGCGCGTTCCGCTCGGCCGGCCAGCGCTGCTCGGCGCTGCGGCTGCTGTGCGTGCACGAGGGCATCGCCGACGGCGTGATCGCGATGATCCGTGGCGCGCTGCAGGAATTGCGCGTCGACGATCCGGCGCTGCTGGCGACCGATGTCGGCCCGGTGATCGATGCCGAGGCGTTCGACGGGATCCAGGGCCACATCGCGCGCTTGCGCGGCGAGGCGGCGTTCATCGGCGAATCGGCGCTGAGCTCGACCTTCCCGCGCCTGGTCGCGCCGATCGCGTTCGAGCTGCCGCGCATCGCCGACGTGCGGCAGGAAATCTTCGGCCCGGTGCTGCACGTGGTGCGCTGGGGCGGCGACGTGGGCCAGGTCATCCAGCAGATCAACGCACTCGGCTTCGGCCTGACCTTGGGCATCCAGACGCGCATCGACTCGCGTGCGCTGCGCCTGGCCGCGGCGGCGCGCATCGGCAACGTCTACGTCAACCGCAACATGATCGGCGCGGTCGTCGGCGTGCAGCCCTTCGGCGGCGAGGGCCTGAGCGGCACCGGCCCGAAGGCCGGCGGCCCGCACTACCTGTTCCGCTTCTGCGCCGAGCAGACGCTGACGATCAACACCGCGGCCGCGGGCGGCAACGCGGCGCTGCTCGCGGGCGTGCACTGAAGCCGAGTGCGAATACCGGAACTCCTGCGTCTTGCCGCCATGGCCACAGGCGCCGGCACGGCGTGACAATGGCATGAGCCTTCGAGACGAATCCTTCACCTCTCATTCGAGCACGATCCCATGGACATGATTGCATTCATCGGCGGCGGCAACATGGCCAGCGCCATCATCGGCGGCCTCGTCAAGAGCGGCCGCAGCGCCGCCTCGATCGTCGTGGTCGATCCGGGCGCCGCGCAGCGCGACAAGTTGAGTGCCGAATTCGGCGTGCGCACGCAGGCCATTGCCGACGCGACGCTCGCGCAGGCCGCGCTCGTCGTCTGGGCCGTCAAGCCGCAATTCTTCAACGACGCCGCGGCGCCCTGCGCGGCGCACGTGGGCCAGGCGCTGCAGCTGAGCGTGATGGCCGGCATCCGCAGCGACGCGATCAAACGCGCGACCGGCGCGGCGCGCGTCGTGCGCACGATGCCGAACACGCCGGCGCTGGTCGGCCAGGGCATGACCGGGCTGTTCGCGCGCGACGCCGTCGGCGCCGCGGACAAGGCCGCGGTCGAGGCGGTGCTCGCGCCGACCGGCCAGCTGATGTGGGTCGCGCGCGAGGACGACCTGGACGCGGTGACGGCGCTGTCGGGCTCGGGCCCGGCCTATGTCTTCTACTTCGTGGAGGCGATGATGGAAGCGGCCGAGCAGATGGGCCTCAGCGCCGCGCAGGGCAAGCAACTCGCGCTCGCGACCTTCGCCGGCGCCACCTCGCTCGCGCAGGCCTCGCCAGACGCGCCCTCGGTGCTGCGCGAGCGCGTCACCTCCAAGGGTGGGACGACCCACGCCGCACTGACCTCGCTGGAGGCGAGCGGCGTGAAGGCGGCGTTCATCGGCGCACTGAAGGCCGCGCAGCAGCGCGCCCGCGAACTCGGCGACGAATTCGGAAAATAGCGCGGCACGCGGTAAATAGCGCCGCAAATAGCTTCATGCAAAGCCGGCATGGTCATCGCGACCATTCGCCGCGGCTTGAGCCTACAGTCTCGCGACACGCCGACGGGGTGCCACGAGCGCCCGCGCCTGGCGTGCATGTCTGAAACTCAAAAGAGCACACCATGAGCTACCTCTCCTACGTCAGCCAGAAGGGCGACACCGCCTGGGACACCTACCTCTCGCAGGTCGACCGCGTGCTGCCCTACCTCGGCAACCTCGCGCGCTGGTCCGAGACGTTGAAGCGCCCGAAGCGCGCGCTGATCGTCGACGTGCCGATCGAGCTGGACAACGGCAGCGTCGCGCACTTCGAGGGCTACCGCGTGCAGCACAACCTGAGCCGCGGCCCCGGCAAGGGGGGCGTGCGCTACCACCCCGACGTGACGCTCGAGGAAGTGATGGCGCTGTCGGCGTGGATGACGGTCAAGTGCGCCGCGGTGAACCTGCCGTACGGCGGCGCGAAGGGCGGCATCCGCGTCGACCCGAAGAAGCTCTCGCACAAGGAGCTCGAGCGCATGACGCGCCGCTACACCAGCGAAATCGGCATCATCATCGGGCCGCAGCGCGACATTCCGGCGCCGGATGTGAACACCAACGGCCAGATCATGGCCTGGATGATGGACACCTACTCGATGAACACCGGCACGACCGCGACCGGCGTCGTCACCGGCAAGCCGCTGCACCTGGGCGGCTCGCTCGGGCGCGTCAAGGCAACCGGCCGCGGCGTGTTCGTGACCGGCCGCGAGGCGGCGCGCCGCATCGGCCTGAAGCTCGAAGGCGCGCGGGTCGCGGTGCAGGGCATGGGCAACGTCGGCGGCTCGGCCGCGGAGCTGTTCGTGCAGGCCGGCGCGAAACTGGTCGCGGTGCAGGACCACACCGGCACGCTCGTGAACCCGAACGGCTTCGACATCGCCGACACGATGGCCACGCTCAAGCGCGACGGCGGCATCGGCCAGTACAAGGGCGCCGAGCGCGTCCAGGACGAGGAGTTCTGGAGCGTCGACTGCGACATCCTGATCCCCGCGGCGCTCGAATCGCAGATTACCGCGGCGCGCGCGAACCGGATCAAGGCCACGCTGATTCTGGAAGGCGCGAACGGCCCGACCCTGCCCGACGCCGACGACGTGCTGCACGACCGCGGCGTGCTGGTCGTCCCCGACGTGATCTGCAACGCCGGCGGCGTGACCGTCAGCTACTTCGAGTGGGTGCAGGATTTCTCGAGCTTCTTCTGGAGCGAGGACGAGATCAACGTGCGGCTGGACAAGATCATGGTCGATGCGCTGCGCAAGATCTGGGACACCGCCGACCGCCACAAGGTCAGCCTGCGCACCGCGACCTTCGCGGTCGCGTGCGAGCGCATCCTGATCGCGCGGGAGGAGCGCGGTCTGTACCCCTGAGCGG
>DASYCA010000259.1:0-3485 GCA_036500445.1 Burkholderiaceae bacterium
ATGCGGCCGGCGCCGAAGACGGCGACGTTCTTCATGGAGGACTCCGATCAGTGGAAACGCAAGCGGGACGGGGGAACGGTCATTTCGTGGGCATGTCGAGCTCGAGCCGGTAGGCGAGCGCGATGAACAGGCTCTGCACCAGCGCCATCGTGTTGGTCAGCGAGCGGAAACCGAAGGTGCTGCTCTCCGAGACCAGCAGCGTCACCGCGGCGTCGGCGGCCAGCGGGCTCATGCGGCTGTCGGTCAGTGCGATCAGCTTCGCGCCGCGATCGCATGCGAAGCGCGCGGCGAGCAAGGTCTCGTCTGCGTAGGGCGCGTAGCTGATCGCCACCATCACGTCGCCTTCGCGCAGGCCGCGCAGCTGGCCCTCGTGCATCGCGCCCACGCCGGTGACGAGGTGGATCGGCCGCTCGGTGTGCTGCAGCGCGTACGTGAGGTAGCTCGCCGCGGGGAACGAGCGGCGCGCGCCGGCGACCCAGATCGCGGGGGCATGCGCCAGCAGCTCGACCGCCGCGTCGAGCGCGGAGGCGCGCACCCCGCGCTCGAGCTCGCGCATGCCGGCGATCGCACCGCCGATGAACTCGCAGGCGATGTCGGCGCTCGACAGGCTGCCCTGCGCGTGGTCGATGGCGTCGCGGATGCGCGCCTGGTAGTTGTGGTCGGGCGCGAGCCGGTGCGACAGGCCGTCGCGGAAGATCTTCTGCAGCTCGGTGTAGCCGGAGAACCCGAAATGCTTGGCGAAGCGCACCACCGCCGAAGGCTGCACGCCGCTGCGCGCGGCGACGTCCTGGATCTTCTCCAGGCCCAGGTGGTCGCGGTGCTGTTCCACGTAGCGCGCGATCAGCTTGAGCTGGCGGCTCAGGCCGCCGAACTCGGCGCTGATGCGCTCGATCAGCGCGTCGACCGCCGGCGAGTGGCTGGCCACCACGGGCGTGGTCGCTGCCTTGGGCGGGGCGGTCTTCTTGCTGGCGGCGGCACGCGGCATCGGTTCAGGGCTGGGTTGGGAAATCGGAAGCCGGCGATGATAGGCGGCGCATCGTCGAAATGGAAAAGTCTTTCCAGATTTCAGGAGGCGTGGAATGCCCGGCGTCGCACGGCGCTCACACGGGCTCCGCCTGGCCGCTGCGCAGCGAGCGTGTGATGGCCAGGCCGATGCGCGTCGCCTCCGTGGCATCCGACAGCTGCAGTGGCATCGCGTGTTCGCCGCGGCACGCCGACACGAAGGCCTGCAGCTCGCGCTCGAAGGCGGTGCCGAAGCGCTCGAAGAAGTCGGCGACGGACTGCCGATGCGTGCCCGCCGCGTCGCTCGTGACGATGCGGTCGCGCGCGCCGTCGTGGCCCACCAGCAGCTGGCCGGCGGTGCCGATGATCTCGGTCTGGGTGTCGTGGCCGTGCGCGAAGGTGCGCGAGGCGTAGAGCACGGCGCGTTGGCCGCCGTCGAACTCGACGATGGCCATGCCGTTGTCGACGTCGCCCAGCGGCCGCAGGCCCTCGTGCAGCGCGATCGTGCCGCTCGCGAAGGCGCGGGTCGCGCGCGGCTTGCCCAGCAGCCAGCGCGCAAGGTCGATGTCGTGCACGCTGCAGTCCATGAAGATGCCGCCGGACGTCGGCGCGAAGCGCACGAAGAAGCCGTCGGGATCGTTGCGGTCGCAGGTCTGCGAGCGCACGACGAACGGACGGCCGATCGCGCCGGACGCGATGTCGGCCGACGCGCGCGCATAGCTCGGGTCGAAGCGGCGCACGAAGCCCACCATCGCGACGAGCTGCGGGTGGCGGCGCGCGACCTCTTCCACGCGCAGGCAGTCCTCCACGTTCAGGGCCAGCGGCTTCTCGACGAACACGTGGCGGCCGGCTTCCAGCGCGGCGATCGTCTGGTCGGCGTGCAGCGAGGTGGGCGTGACCAGCACGACCGCGTCGAGCTGCGGATCGCGCACGAAGGCATCGAAGCTCTCGTGCAGCGTCGCCACGCCCAGTTGCTCCCGCGCCCACGCCAGCTCGTCCGACACCGGACTGCAAGCGCTGACCAGCCGGGCGCCGCGCGTGCGGAACGCGAGCTGTTCAGCGTGCCGCTTGCCCAGGCGGCCAAGGCCCGCGATGCCGACCTTCAGCGGCCTTTCCGTCGAGTCGACCATCGTGGATTGCTCCTGCCCGAAAGGGCTCGTTGCCGTGGAATGCAGCGAATGATAGGGTGGCGCGGCGCCGGATGGAAAACTTTTTCTAAGTAATTGCACGAATGGAATTAGTTTTCCATGCAACCCAGAATGCGTCACGTCAAGTCACGTCACGGCCCGAGGGCGAAGGTCAGACGTGCGGCGCAGTCCCGAGACGACCCCACAACAAAGGAGACACGATCCATGAACTCACTGAGCAAGCGTTCGATCCTGAAGACCCTGGCGGTGGCAGCGGTACTGGCGCTGAGCGCCGGCGCCGCGGCGGCGGCCGGCAAGTACGTGCTGATCAGCCACGCGCCGGATTCCGACTCGTGGTGGAACACGATCAAGAATGCCATCAAGCAGGCTGGCGAGGACTTCGACGTCACGGTCGACTACCGCAACCCGCCCAGCGGCGACCTGGCCGACATGTCGCGCCTGATCGAGCAGGCGGCCGCGCAGAACTACGACGGCGTCGTCACGTCGATCGCCGACTTCAACGTGCTCAAGGGCTCGATCAAGAAGGTCACCGACAAGAAGATCGCGCTGATCACGATCAACTCCGGCACCACCAAGCAGAGCGAGGAACTCGGCGCGATCATGCACGTCGGCCAGCCCGAGTTCGAGGCCGGCAAGGGCGCGGGCGAGCGCGCCAAGGCCGCGGGCATCAAGAGCTTCCTGTGCGTGAACCACTACGCGACCAACCCGGCCTCGTTCGAGCGCTGCCGCGGCTTTGCCGAGGCGATCGGCGCCGACTTCAAGAAGTCGACGCTGGACGCCGGCGACGACCCGAGCGGCGTCGAGGCCAAGGTGTCGGCCTGGCTGCGCCAGAACCCGACCACCCAGGCGGTGCTGGCGCTGGGCCCGCTGTCGGCCAGCCCGTCGTTGAAGGCGATCGACAAGGCCGGCCTGAAGGGCAAGATCTGGTTCGCGACGTTCGACCTGAGCGACGACATCGCCCGCGGCATCAAGGACGGCTCGGTGCAGTTCGCGATCGACCAGCAGCCCTACCTGCAGGGCTACATCCCGATCGCGGTGATGGCCACGATGAAGCAGCTGCACACGACCGACGTGAAGAAGGTCGAGGCCGCGATCCAGGCGAACCCGAAGGTCAAGGCGCGCTTCGACGAGTACGGCCTGGCCCCGGTCTACGGCGCGCGCCACATCCTGTCCGGTCCCGGCTTCGTGACCAAGGACAACATCGGCAAGGTCGAGAAGTACGCCGGGCAGTACCGGTAAGCCCGAGGCGTTCGCGATGATCACCACCACTCCCCCGACCGCGGTCGCCTCCGAGCGAGCGGCCGCACCCGTCGCGCCGTCGGACGAACGCGTGCG
>DASYCA010000260.1:0-3143 GCA_036500445.1 Burkholderiaceae bacterium
CGGGGCCCGGCAAGTACGTCGAGATGAAGGCCCACATGGATTTGATCGTGCTGATCTCCAACTGCCCCCAGTTGAACAATCCCTGCAATGCCCACAACCCGACGCCGATCCGCTGTCTCGTCTGGGATGCCCCGCAGAAAACAAAAATCCCCACAAATCAATGACTTGTGGGGAGTGCTGGTTTGACATGGACCGCCAAAAAAAACAGTCCACTGGCGGAGCCGGAGGGATTCGAACCCTCGATGCAGGTTTTGCCCACATACTCCCTTAGCAGGGGAGCACCTTCGGCCACTCGGTCACAGCTCCGTAAAAACCAGCGCGGATTCTAACCCGCGAATTCGTCGTTGGGTTCAGGCCGCCGCTTGTTCCAGGTCAAAGGCCTTGTGCAGCGCGCGCACCGCGAGCTCCATGTACTTCTCGTCGATCACGACGCTGGTCTTGATCTCGCTCGTCGTGATCATCTGGATGTTGATGCCCTCCTCGCTCAGCACGCTGAACATCCGGCTCGCGACGCCCACGTGCGAGCGCATGCCGATCCCGACGATGCTGACCTTGCAGATCTTCGGGTCGCCGAGCAGGTTGCTCGCGCCGGTCACCGGCAGCACCTTGGTCTTCAGCAGGTCCATCGTGCGCTGGTAGTCGCCGCGCGAGACGGTGAACGAGAAGTCGGTGCGGCCGTCGTGCGAGACGTTCTGGATGATCACGTCGACATCGATGTTGGCCTCGGCGACCGGGCCGAGGATCAGGTGCGCGATGCCCGGCTTGTCGGTCACGCCGAGCAGGCTGATCTTGGCTTCGTCGCGGCTGAACGCGATGCCGGAGACAACGGCTTGTTCCATTTTTTCGTCTTCCTCAAAAGTGATCAGGGTGCCCGATTGGGCTTCCTCAAGAATGTCGATGTCCCAGGGCGTGAAGCTGGACAGCACGCGCAACGGCACGCGGTACTTGCCGGCGAATTCGACCGAACGGATCTGCAGCACCTTGGAGCCCAGGCTGGCCATCTCCAGCATCTCTTCGAAGCTGATCGTGCTCAGGCGGCGCGCCTCGGCGACGATGCGCGGGTCGGTCGTGTAGACGCCGTCGACATCGGTGTAGATCAGGCATTCGTCGGCCTTCATCGCCGCCGCGACCGCGACCGCCGAGGTGTCGGAGCCGCCGCGGCCCAGCGTCGTGATGTTGCCCTGGCCGTCGATGCCCTGGAAGCCGGTGATGATCACGACCTTGCCGGCCGCGAGGTCGGCGCGCACGCGCGCGTCGTCGATGCTCTCGATGCGGGCCTTGGTGTGCGCCGAATCGGTCTTGATCGGCACCTGCCAGCCGGCATAGCTGACGGCCGGCATGCCCTCGGCCTGCAGCGCGATCGCGAGCAAGCCGACCGAGACCTGCTCGCCGGTCGCCGCGATGACGTCGAGCTCGCGCTGCAGCTCGGGGCTGTGGCGCTCGGGCGAGAGTTCTTTCGCGAGGCCGAGCAGGCGGTTCGTTTCGCCGCTCATGGCCGACGGCACGACCACCATCTGGTGGCCCGCACGGGCCCATTTGGCGACGCGCTTGGCGACGCTGCGAATGCGCTCCGGCGAGCCCATCGAGGTGCCGCCGTACTTGTGGACGATGAGTGACATGGAGAAAAATCGGCCGGAAAAGCCTTCGATTCTAACCGGCGGGCATTTGCGCGCATCCGCGCCGGCCGACTCAAGCGGCTGCGCGGTCCGGCTCCCAGCGCAACGCAACCAGCGGCTGGCCCGGCAGGCCGATCACGCGGGCATCGAGGCCGAGCCCGGGCACGAACACGAGCTGGCCGCCGCTGAACACCAGCGGGCCGCCGCGCGCCCATTCGGCGACGCCGGCCGCCTGGAACTGCTTTTTCAGGCTGCGCGGCGGGCGGCCCAGGCCGGCCTGGAATTGCTCGCCGCCGCGGCGTTCGCGCAGCTCGACGCGCGCGAGCCAGGCCAGCGGCACGCCCGTCTCGGACACCGTCTCGACGTGCAGCACGCCGTGCCAGCCGGGCAGCGCAAACGCCCCCGCGCGGGTCACGCCGAGCACCGACTCGCGCTGCGGCGGTGACGACGCCGCCGTGGGCAGCCGCGCCTCGCGACGCAGCATGCCGCGGTAGACCCGCAGTTCCGAACCGTCGTCCAAGGGCCAGCGCGCGCTGCGCTTGGACGGCAGCTCGGCCAGCAGCCGAGCGACCAGGCTCGCGGGCGCCGCGCCGCCGAGTGGCTGCCTCAGCCACGCGCGCAGCACGTTGCTGCGCCGTGCCTCCGGCAACGCGAGCCAAGCGGGCACCCGCAGGCCCACACCGTCGGCGACGCGCGCGAGGTCTTCCTGCGCCACCTCGGCGAGCACCGCCTCGGCCTGCTGCGCCCAGCTCGCGGCGGTCGCGAGCGTCGCCTCGGCCTGCGGGAACGCCGCGCTCAGCGCCGGCCAGACGTCAAGGCGCAGCCGGTTGCGGGCGAAGCGCGGATCCGCATTGCTGTCGTCGACGATGTGTCGAAGCCGGTGGCGGCGCACATAGGCCGCGATCGCATCGCTGGATCGATCCAGCCAGGGCCGCTGCCACTCGATCCCGTCGCGCACGACGCCGCGCGGCATGCCCGACAAGCCCGCGGTGCCGGCACCGCGCAAGGCCTGCAGCAGCAGCGTTTCGGCCTGGTCGCGCTGGTGGTGGGCGAGCAGCACGACGCGAACGCCCCGCGCCTGCGCCAGTGCGCTGAGCGCGCGGTAGCGTGCATCGCGGGCCCAGGCTTCGACGCTCTCGCCCGCCGCGGGCGCGGCGCTCAGCCGCTCCGCGGCGAATTCGACCGGCAGCCCGCGCCGTGCCCATCGCGCGCACTGGGCTTCGCAGTGCGCGAGCCAGGCATCGGCCTGCGTGCTCAAGCCGTGATGGACGTGCAGCGCCACGACATGCAAGCCCTCGTGCTGCGCGGCTTCGACCGCCGTCGCGTGCAGCAGCGCGGTCGAATCGCGGCCGCCGCTGTAGGCCACGGCGACGGAGCGCGTGGCTGCGGCCATGCCTCAGGCCGGCGCCGGGCCGCCCCAAGCGGCCTGAGCTCCCCGCGGGCGACGGTGCCGCAGGCGCCCAGGGGCTGTCATTCAGCGTTCCTTGGTGTCGGTGAAACGGCCGTAGGACTGCAGCCGCTCGTAGC
>DASYCA010000261.1:0-2456 GCA_036500445.1 Burkholderiaceae bacterium
AGATGATCAACAGCGCGAACCTCAGCTTCGCCCTCTGCCCCTTGTTGACCGACGGCGCGATCGAGGCGCTGCTGACCGCGGGCACGCCCGCGCAGCAGGCGCTGTACCTGCCGAAGATGATCTCGGGCGAGTGGACCGGCACGATGAACCTGACCGAGCCGCAGGCCGGCTCCGACCTCGCGCTGGTGCGCACGCGCGCCGAGCCGCAGCCCGACGGCAGCTTCAGGATCTTCGGCACCAAGATCTTCATCACCTACGGCGAGCACGACATGGCGGGCAACATCGTCCACCTCGTGCTCGCGCGCGTCGCCGGCGCGCCGGAGGGCGTGAAGGGCATCAGCCTGTTCATCGTGCCGAAGTTCCTCGTCGACGCCGACGGCTCGCTGGGCGCGCGCAACGACGCGTACTGCGTCAGCATCGAGCACAAGCTCGGCATCAAGGCGAGCCCGACCGCGGTGTTGCAGTTCGGGGATCACGGCGGTGCCGTGGGCCACCTGATCGGCGAAGAAAACCGCGGCCTCGAGTACATGTTCATCATGATGAACGCGGCCCGCTACGCGGTCGGCATGCAGGGCATCGCGGTCGCCGAGCGCGCCTATCAACAGGCCGCGGCGTTCGCGAAGGAGCGCATTCAATCGCGCCCGGTCGACGGCTCGCTGCCGGGCAGCGGCACGATCATCCACCACCCCGACGTCAGGCGCATGCTGATGACGATGCGCGCCTATGTCGAAGGCTGCCGCGCGATGGCGATCACCGCGGCGGCGGCCTTCGACGCTTCGCACCATCACCTCGACGCCGAGGTGCGCAAGCAGAACCAGGCTTTTTATGAATACCTGGTGCCGCTGGTCAAGGGCTACAGCACCGAGATGAGCGTCGAGGTCGCGAGCCTGGGCGTGCAGGTGCACGGCGGCATGGGTTTCATCGAGGAGACCGGCGCGGCGCAGTACCTGCGCGATGCGCGCATCCTGCCGATCTACGAGGGCACGACCGCGATCCAGGCGAACGACCTGGTCGGCCGCAAGACCGCGCGCGACGGCGGCCGCACGCCGAAGGCGATCGCCGGGCAGATCGCGACCACCGAGGCCGAGCTCGCGAGCCACGGCAGCGCCGCCGCGAAGGCGATGCTCAAGCGCCTGCACGCGGCGCGGCTGGCGTTCGAGCAGGTCGTCGAGTTCGTCGCCGGCCACGCCAAGGCGAGCCCGAACGCGGTCTTCGCCGGTTCGGTGCCCTACCTGATGCTGGCCGGCAACGTCGTCGCCGGTTGGCAGATGGCGCGCGCACTGCTCGTCGCCGAAGACCAGTTGAAGGCCGGCGAGGGCGATGCCGCCTTTCTGAAAGCCAAGGTCGCGACCGCGCACTTCTATGCCGACCACCTGCTGAGCAAGGCCCCCGGCGCGCGCGATGCGATCGTCGAAGGCGCCGACAGCGTCACCGCGCTCGCGCTCGATTCGTTCTGAACCAGCCACCGAAGCCCACTGGAGACACCCCCATGCCCCTGCCCGGAGTCCTCGCGACCCTGCCGCTGCCGATCATCGGCGCACCGCTGTTCATCATCAGCAACCCCAAGCTCGTGATCGAGCAGTGCAAGGCCGGCGTCGTCGGCTCGATGCCGGCGCTGAACGCGCGGCCCGCCGAGCAGCTCGACGAGTGGCTGGCCGAGATCACCGAGACGCTTGGCGCGTACGACCGAGCGAACCCGAGTCAACCGGCGGCGCCGTTCGCGATCAACCAGATCGTGCACAAGAGCAACGACCGGCTCGAGCACGACCTTCAGATGTGCGCGAAGTACAAGGTGCCGATCGTCATCACCTCGCTGGGCGCGCGCAGCGACGTCAACGAGGCGGTGCACGCCTGGGGCGGCGTCGTGATGCACGACATCATCAACAACAAGTTCGCGAAGAAGGCGATCGAGAAGGGCGCCGACGGGCTGATCGCGGTCGCCGCCGGCGCCGGTGGCCATGCCGGGGTGAAGAGCCCGTTCGCGCTGATCCAGGAGATCCGCCAGTGGTTCGACGGCCCGGTCGCGCTGAGCGGCTCGATCGCCAGCGGCGGCGCGGTGCTCGCGGCGCAAGCGATGGGCGCGGACTTCGCCTACATCGGCTCGGCCTTCATCGCCACGACCGAGGCGCGCGCCGTGCCCGAGTACAAGCAGATGATCGTCAGCAGCAACAGCGACGACATCGTCTACAGCAACCTCTTCACCGGCGTGCACGGCAACTACCTGCGCGGCTCCATCGTCGCCGCGGGCATGGACCCCGACCATTTGCCCGAGAGCGACCCGAGCAAGATGGACTTCGGCGCCGCCGTCACGGGCGCCAAGGCCTGGAAGGAAATCTGGGGCTGCGGCCAGGGCATCGGCGTGGTGGACGCCGTGGTGCCCACAGCCGAGCTCGTGGCGCGACTGGCGCGCGAGTACCAGGCGGCGAGGGCGCGACTGGCGCTGTGATCGTCAGGGC
>DASYCA010000262.1:0-9521 GCA_036500445.1 Burkholderiaceae bacterium
CCGGCGTGATCGCCAGATGGGCGCGTTGCATCACGTCGTAGGCGAAGTCCCAGCTGCTGGCGTTGTGCGCCGAGCAGTCGGCCCAGGCATAGAACGCGCCGTCGGGCAGCACCGGCACCTTCAGGCCGAGCGCGTCCAGCGCCGGCACGAGGAAGTCGCGGCGCGCGTGGAACTCGCCGCGCCGGCGTTCGTACTCGGCGATCGATTCGGGTTCGAAGCAGGCCAGCGCCGCATGCTGCGCGACGCTGGACGCGCAGATGTACAGGTTCTGCGCGAGCTTCTCGATCGCCGGCACGAGGGCCTCGGGCACGACCAGCCAGCCCAGCCGCCAGCCGGTCATCGAGAAGTATTTCGAGAAGCTGTTGATCGCGATCACATCGTCGCCGTGTCCGAGTGCGCTGTGGCCGAAGCGCTCGTCGAAGCTCAGGCCCAGGTAGATCTCGTCGACCAGCGTGAAGCCGCCGCGTTCGCGCACCGCGCTCACGATGCGGCCCATCTCGTCGGGGTCGATCGAGGTGCCGGTCGGGTTCGACGGCGAGGCCAGCAGCACGCCGCGGGTGCGCGACGTCCACGCCGCGGTGACGCTCGCGGCGTCGAGCTGCCAGCGCGCCTGCGCCGATGCCGGCAGCAGCACCGGCACGCCCTCGGCCGCGGCGACGAAGTGCCGGTTGCAGGGGTAGCTCGGGTCGGGCAGCAGCACCTCGTCGTCGCGGTCGACCAGCGCGAGGCAGGCGAGCTGCAACGCGGCCGAGGCGCCGGCGGTGACGACGATGCGGCGCGGCGCGATCTCGAGGCCGAAGCGCGACGCGTACCACGCGCTGATGCGTTCGCGCAGCGCGGGCAGGCCGGTCGCGTCGGTGTACTGGCTGCGCCCCGCGGCGACCGCGCGTTCGTTCGCCGCGCGCACCATCGGCGGGGCCGTGAAATCGGGCTCGCCGATGTTCAGGAAGATCATCGGCGAGTCCGCGCACTCGGGGCTGCGCGCCATCTCGGCCGCGGCCTTGGCGAACTCCATCACGTAGAAAGGCTCGATGTGGTCGAGCCGCCGAGCGAGCCTGATCACGAGCGCCTAGCCTGCACGCTTGGCCCGGGCGGCGTTGACTTCGACCGGGCGCAGGTCGATCGCGGCCTTGTCGAGCACGCCGTTGACGTACTTGTGGCCGTCGGTGCCGCCGTAGCTCTTCGCGAGCTCGACCGCCTCGTTGATCGCGACCTTGTACGGGACGTCGATGCAGTGCGTGAGCTCGTAGACGCCGATCATCAGCACGCCGTGTTCGATCGGCGAGAGTTGACTGGTCTTGCGGTCGACGTGGCGGCTCAGCAGCGCATCGATGCCGCTCGCCTCGTTGATGCAGCCGCGCAGCAGCGCATCGAAGTGGACCGAATCGCACTTGTCGAAGTCGGTCTGCTCGCGCATGTGGGAGTCGACCACGCTCGCCTCGGCACCCGAGACCAGCCACTCGTACAGGCCTTGCAGCGCGAGCTCGCGCGCACGCCGGCGCGCCGACTTGGGCTTCGGCCGCCGGGAGACGACGGGTGCGCCGGCGGTCGGATCGGTCGTCGGGCCGGTCACGACAGGTCTTCCATCAGGTTGGCCATCTCGACCGCGACGCGCGCCGCGTCGCGGCCCTTCTCGGCCGCGCGGGCCCAGGCCTGCGGCTCGTTCTCGACCGTCAGCACCGCGTTGGCGATCGGGATGCCGTGGTCGAGCGAGATGCGCGTCACCGCGGCGCCGCTCTCGTTCGCGACGAGCTCGAAGTGGTAGGTCTCGCCGCGGATGATGCAGCCGAGCGCGATCAGCGCGTCGAAGTCCTCGCTTTCGGCGAGCGCGTGCAGCGCCAGGCCGACCTCGAGCGCGCCGGGCACCGTGACGTGCTTGATGTGCTTGACGCCGACGCCCAGTGCGGCGAGCTCGGTCAGGCAGGCGGTCGCCAGAGCATCGGTGATCGCGGCGTTGAAGCGCGCCTGGACGATGCCGATGCGCAGGTCGCGGCCGTCGGTCCCGGCGATCAGGCCGCCGCGGGTGGTGGCGCTTTTGTCGGCGTCTTGCATGGGGGTTCTTTCAGAGGGTCGGCGCTCAGGAATCGGCGCTGACGAAGCCGGTCACTTCCAGCCCATAGCCGATCATGCTCGGCATGCGGCGCGGGCTGCCGAGCAGCCGCATCTTCGCGATGCCGAGCTCGCGCAGGATCTGCGCGCCGATGCCGTAGGTGCGCAGGTCCATCTGGCCGACCGGGCGGGTCGCGCCGGCCGGAACGGGCTTGATGTGGGGGACCAGAGAGGCCGCGTCCTCGCCGCAGTTGAGCAGCAGCGCCGCGCCGTGCGGGGCCTTGTGCAAGGTCGCGAGCGCCTTCGGCAGCGGCCACGAATGCGGGCTCGGCGTGCCGACGTCGAGCAGGTCCATCACCGAAAGCGGCTCGTGCACGCGCACCAGCACCTCGTCGGCGGGGCCCCACTGGCCGTGCGTCAACGCCAGGTGCAGGCCGCCGCTGCGGTCGCGGAACGCGCTGCAGTCGAAACTGCCCTGCGCGGTCACGAGCGGGCGCCGGCCGACGCGTTCGATCAGCGTTTCGTGGCGGCTGCGGTATTCGATCAGGTCGGCGATCGTGCCGACCTTCAGCTTGTGCTCGGCGGCGAACGTCAGCAGGTCGGGCAGGCGCGCCATCGTGCCGTCGTCCTTCATC
Organism: Burkholderiaceae bacterium; assembly: GCA_036500445.1. GTDB lineage: Bacteria > Pseudomonadota > Gammaproteobacteria > Burkholderiales > Burkholderiaceae_C > LMDS01. Next base: position 2,685 of record DASYCA010000262.1, read on the forward strand.
ACCTCGCAGATCACCGCGGCGGGCGACAGGCCGGCCATGCCGGCCAGGTCGCAGCCGGCCTCGGTGTGGCCGGCGCGCATCAGCACCCCGCCTTCCTGCGCGCGCAGCGGGAAGACGTGGCCGGGCTGCACCAGGTCGCTCGCCTTGGCGTCGCGCGCGACCGCGGCCTGCACGGTCCGCGCGCGGTCGGCGGCGGAGATGCCGGTTTCGACGCCGGTCGCGGCCTCGATCGAGACGGTGAACGCGGTGCCGTGGCGGGTGCCGTTGCGGTTCGTCATCGACTGCAGCTGCAGCCGGTCGCAGCGCTCGGGCGTCAAGGTCAGGCAGATCAGGCCGCGGCCGTAGCGCGCCATGAAGTTGATCGCCTCGGGCGTGACGTGATCGGCGGCGATCAGCAGGTCGCCTTCGTTCTCGCGGTCTTCCTCGTCGACGAGGATGATCATGCGGCCGGCGGCCAGTTCGGCGACCAGCTCGGGGATGGGAGAAATCGACATCCCTTATTGTAAGTTGCGGGCCGGGTTTGCCCGAGGTTAGGGCTCAGCCTGCTTTTGGGGCGGTCAGCATGCGCTCGACGTAGCGCGCGATCAGGTCGATTTCGAGGTTCACGCGCTGGCCGGGCGCCAGTGTGCCCAAGGTCGTGTTGTCGAGCGTGTGCGGGATCAGGTTGATGCTGAGCTCGCAGGTCTTGCTGCCGTCGCTCGCGTCGACGACGCGGTTCACCGTGAGGCTCACGCCGTTGACGGTGATCGAGCCCTTGTACGCGATGAAGCGCGCGAGCTCGGCCGGCGTGCGGATGCGCAGCTCCCAGGATTCGCCGACCGCGGCGAAGTGGCTGACGCTGCCGAGCCCGTCGACATGGCCGCTGACCATGTGGCCGCCGAGGCGGTCGTTCGCGCGCATTGCCTTCTCGAGGTTGACCGGGCCGGGCTCGGCCAGGCCGGCCGTCCTGGTCAGGCTTTCGGCCGAGATGTCGAGCGTGAAACGGGCGGCGGCGGCGTCGAAGGTGGTGACCGTCATGCAGGCGCCGTTGATCGCGATGCTGTCGCCGAGCTGGACGTCGTCGAGGTAGCCGGCGGGCGTCTCGATCACGAGGCGTTTGCCGTGCGACGGGTCGGCGCCGAGGGCGCGGGCTTCGGTGATGCGGCCGAGGCCGCTGATGATGCCGGTGAACATCGGCCGATTTTAAAGCGTGGTCGGGCGGGCGATTAGGCGCAGATCGTCGCCGATCGTCGTGACGCTCTCGAAGCGCAGCGCGAGGCTCTCGCTCAAGGCCTCGAGCGGGCCGAACGCGGCGAGCTCGCGGCCGATGCCCAGCAGCTTCGGCGCCATGTAGACCAGGAACTCATCGACCCGGCCCTCGCGCACGAACGAGCCGTTCAGCTTGTGCCCGGCCTCGACGTGCAACTCATTGATGCCGCGTTTCGCGAGATCGATCAGCATCGCACCGAGGTCGACCTTTTCATTCGCGCCGGGGACGAGCGCGATCTCGGCGCCGCGGGCCTGCAGCGCGGCGGCGCGCGCCTCGTCGAGCCCGGCGGCATAGACGAGCACGCGGCCGGGTGCGTCGAAGATGCGCGAGCTGGGCGGCGATTCGAGGCGCGAGTCGACGATCGCGCGCAGCGGCTGCAGCGCGGTCTCGACCAGCCGCACGTCCAGCCGCGGGTCGTCGTCGAGCACGGTGCCGACGCCGGTCAGCAGCGCGCCGGCGCGTTTGCGAAAGGCGTGGCCGTCCGCGCGCGCGGCGGCGCCGGTGATCCATTGGCTGGCGCCGTTGTTCAGCGCGGTGCGGCCGTCCAGCGAGACCGCCGCTTTCAGCCGCACCCATGGCCGGCCGCGCTGCATGCGCGAGAAGAAGCCGATGTTCAGCTCGCGCGCCTCGTGCGCGAGCGCGCCGACCTCGACCGTGATGCCGGCCGCGCGCAGCCGCGCCGCACCGCGGCCGGCGACGAGCGGGTTCGGGTCTTCGAGCGACATCGAGACGCGCGCGATGCCGGCATCGACGAGCGCGTCGCAGCACGGCGGCGTGCGGCCGTGGTGCGAGCAGGGCTCGAGCGTGACGTGGGCGGTCGCGCCGAGCACGCTTTCGCCGCGCGACTGCGCGTCGCGCAGCGCCATCACCTCGGCGTGCGGGCCGCCGGCCTGCTGGGTGTGGCCGCGGCCGAGCACGCGGCCATCGGCCGCGGTGATCACGCAGCCGACGCGCGGGTTCGGATCGGACAGGCCGATCGCGCCGTGCGCGAGCGCGAGCGCTTCGTGCATCGGCGTGGCGTGAGGGGCGGCGTCGGCAGGGGTCATCGTGGCGACGATGCTAACGCGGCGGCGGCGGCGGTGGCGCCGCGGGCGTGGGCGGCAGCGCGAGCGTGAACGCGCCGCTCAGCGCCGGGTTGCTGCCGTCCAGGATCGAATGCAGCGCGATGCGCTGGGCGGCGCCCCCGCGGTCGGCCCAGCTGACGGTGATCGAGGCGGCCTTGGCATTGGCCACACTGGTCGCCGCGATGTCGCGCGCCACGAGGTAGTGCGCCGAGGCGTCGACCGTGCGCGAGGCGCTGGCGATCGCGGTGAACGGCCGCAGCGCGCGCACCCGCTCCAGCTCCTGCTGCGCGAGACGGGAGGCCTCGCTGCGCTGGCGCGCGAGCTCGACGTCCTGGCGCAGCGTGCCCTGCGTGCGGGCGACCGCGATCATGCCGAGCGAGAGCACCAGAAAGGCGATCAGCGCCTCGAACAGCGAGGTGCCGCGTTGGCGGGCCGGCGTGCGCATCGGAGAACGCCTTCAGAAATCGCGCCAGCTGCCGTCGACGCGCACGAAGCTGCCGGCCTGCTGGCGCAGCACGGCCAGCACGCCGGCATCGAGCCGGAAGCCCGGCGCCGACGGGCCGGCGTAGCCGCCCTCGGTGAGGGCCGCGCCCAGCACCGTGGCGCCGGGCGCACCGATCATGATGGCGTTGGCGTAGACGACACCGACGATCGCGACCGGGCCGTCCAGGCGCAACGCGCCCTCGACGACGAGTGCGACCGGGTGGGCGGCGGAGCCCAAGGTCAGCGGGCCGCGCAAGCTCACGTCGCCGTCGACCGCGACCAGCGACTGGCCACGCGCGGTCGCTTCGGTGAGCGCGCCGCCGCAGTCGGCGTGGCAGGCGACGCCGGCGACCACCGTCTGGTCGCGCCAGGTCGCTTTGTCCAGCCCGAAGAAGCCGGCGAAGAACTGGTCTTCGGTCTGCTGCGTCGCGTCGCGCGATGTGAGCGCGGTGCTCGGCGGCGTGCGCAGGCTGCCGAAGAGCGCGAGCGTGACGCTGGTCGTGGCCGTCGCCTCGGCGGTGGCCGTCGATCCGGGTGCGCAGGCGCTTCCGAGCGGGCTGCAGCCCTGCGCCACGAGACGGATGCGGCCGGGCGCCCCGCCGGCCAGCAAGCTCACGCCGAAGGCCGGGGCGACTGCGTCATCGTCCGGCGCCGGAAGCACGAGCGGACCGGCGGCGACGCAGCTGCAGGACCAGCCCGCGGCGCCGCGCAGGCAGGCGGCTTGCAGCGGGTGAATGACGACCGCCCCCGACGTCGCGTCGATATCGAGCGCGCGGGTGCGGAACGGGACCGCTGACGGCTGTGCACTCGGCTCGCAGCGCGCGTCGATCGCCTGCGGGCTGTTGAGCTGCACCTGGGCCCAGGCCAGCCCGGCCTCGGCCGCCTCGAACGCCTGCGTGGCGCGCAGCTGCGCGCTGGCATGGTGCTGCTCGATGCCGAGGCTGCGCTTCAGCGCGAGCGCACCGAGCGCCATCGCGAGAAACAGCATCAGCGTGGCGAGCAGCGCCGCGGCGCCGCGCTGCGAACGGGGAGGAGGCATCGAGGACTTCATGTGGGGCAGGCGCCGATCACGCTGCCGCTGCGCGCACGGACGGTGCTGTGCACGCTGCGCGTGACCGGCGCGTCGCCGGCCAGCTGCGCCGTGATCTCGACCTGCAGGCTGCGCTGCTGCTGGCGCGGCGCGCAGCGCGTGGCATCGACGCAAGGCGCCGCGCAGAACGCGGCGAGCGGGATTTCCTGCAGTTCGGGCGTGACGCTGAACGCGGTCACCGTCAGCGTCGCCGGGTCGGTCAGCGCCTGCCAGTTGCCGGCGCCGACCTGCGACTCGATCGCGCCGTTGTGCAGCCGGAACCCGAACTGCTCGTTCGTGTCGACCGCGTCGTTTTCGGTCGCGTCCATCGAATAGCGCAGCCCGATCGCGGCCGCATCGGCACGGCCGGCCAGGTCGATGCCGGCGTACGGGTTCGGGTTGGCTGCGCCGGCGTGACCCCAGTAGCCGGCGCGGCGCAGGTCGCGCGCGACGAGGTCGGCGGCGGCGCGCAAGTCCTGCGTCAGCCGCGTGTCGAGCACGATCGCGCGGTATTCGCGCAACTGGCCGGCGAACAAGGCGCCGGCGGACGCGATGATGAACAGGCCGACGGCCATGCCCAGCATCAGCTCGGTCAGCGACAGGCCGCGTTGGCGGTGTGGGCGCGCCATCACGAGTTCCAGCAGCGGCGGTTGACCGCGTCGGCGTTCGCCAGCGCGTCGCTGGGGCCGGAGGCGTAGAGCAGGTCCAGGCCGCTGACGCGGACCGACATGAAGCGGCAACCGGCGTCGCGGGCCTGGGCGCCGGTCGCGGTGGCGAGCAGCTCGTAGCCGTTCTGGTCGACGCCGCGCAACTGCAGCGCGTAGTGCCCGGCCGGCGTGGTGGCGGGCGTGGCGATCTCCGCGAGGCTGCCGTAGCGCGCCAGCCGGCTGTGCAGCCGCTCCTGGGCGCTCTGGATCTGCACCGCGGCGACCAGCACGTCGCTGCGCCGCGTGCGCTGCAGAACGCTCTCGAAGCTCGGCACCGCGAACGCGGCGAAGACGCCGGCGATCGCGAGCGCGATCAGCAGCTCGATCAGCGTGAAGCCCGGCTCGGCGGCGTGCATGTCGTGGCCTCCTCAGCACGCGACGAAGCCGGGCACGGCCGGCGCGGCCGAGCAGGTGCGCACGCGGCCGACGATGTTGACGACGTCGTGCAGCTCGCGGCCGTTGGCGCCCATCAGGCGCACCGTGCCGGTGGGGGTGACCGTGCCGTGCAGCGGGTCGAAGCGCATCGAGGCGACGTTGGAGGCCAGCACGACGTGGTCCGCGTGGCTCACGACGACGGTTTTCAGTGCCTGGGCACCGCCGCTGCAGGCCGCGGGGCCGGCGGCAGCGCAATCGCACTGGTTCGCCGCGCCGGTGTGGATCACGTAGCAGCTGCCGTCGTTGCGTGCATAGAAGCTCACGCGCAAGGCCTGGTTGCGCGCGACGGCCGAGCTGCGCGCGAGCCGCAGATCGTCGGCCAGGCCGCTGGCGACGTTGTTGAGCCGGCGCGCGGCCATCGTCTCCTGCCAGCTGGGCAGCGCGCTCGCGGCCAGGATCGCGCCGATCGTGACGACGATGCTGGCTTCGATCAGGGTGACGCCGTGTTGGCGGCGCGTGCGCTGCGTTTTCATCCGTGCTCCGTGGTGTGAACCGAGCACAGACTTTAGAAAACGCGTCGATGCGCCGCGACCCCTTCAGGTGGGAGCGCACGGACCTCTTGCGGGGGGCGCCGCGCCGCGCCCTCCTTCGGGGGAGGCCCGGCGTGACAGGGCCTTCGATGCCCGCGGTGCGGTCGGCGATCTACTCGCGCGGCGCGATGTCGCGGCGAACCCGTTTGAGGTGCCCTTCGACGTAGAACGCCGCAGCGTCGCCATCGCCGGACACGATCGCCTCGTAGATCAAACGGTGCTCGGCGACGTAGAGCTGAATCCGTGCGGGGTCGTAGATGCCGTCATCGCGCAGGCGCTTCCACAGGGGCTGGTCCATGCTCTTGGACACCTCGTCGGCAATCTTCACGATCAAGGCGTCCTGAGTCATGACGGCGAGCTGTCGGTGAAACAGGCGATCGCTTTCGCTCCACAAGGCCTGTTGCTGCGGGTCCGAGATGTCGATCACGTCGGCCATCTCGGCCAGGTACTGTTCCGCGAGCGGATCACGATTCTTGTGGCGCGCAGCCAGACGGGCGATCGCGGGCTCGATCAGCATCCTGACCTCCAGCGTGCTCACCGGGCTGAAATCGGCCTGCCGCACTTGCCGGTCGTCGCGATCGGCAGCCTCCGATTCGTGCGCGTCGGCAGAACGCACATAGGTGCCCGAGCCATGGCGAGTGGCCACCATGCCTTCGTTTTGCAGGGCCCCGATGGCCTCCCTCACGGCGGGCCGGCTCACGCCAAAACGAAGCGCGAGCTCTCGCTCGGAAGGCAGGCGGGACCCGGCGGCGAACGATCCGTTCTCGATGCCCTCGCGGATCGTGTCGGCGACCTGCTCGTAGATCTGCTTCGCTCGAAAGACGGGCGGTGCCGAAAGGGGGTCTCGTCTCATGACCGGCCAGTCTACGCCACAAGTCATCCAAATATTTACCAGTTTGGCCGCATTTCCCGTAATATTGGTTCGAAATTCAATCAAAACTCGGGTAATTTGGTTTTAATAAGACCACTTTATCGCGCGCAAACCTCAACCAAGGACGACAAGATGAAGCACTCCTTCAAAGCCCTGATCCCGTTCGCAGCCCTTGCCGGAGCGCTGGCCCAGCAGCCCGCTTGCGCCGATCAACTGGCGGACGTCAAGGCACGCGGCACGCTGGTCTGCGGTGTTCTCGGCTCGTTCGAGCCCTTCGGATACACCGACACCGCATCGCGCGCGGTCGTGGGCTACGACGTCGATGTGTGCAACGCGGTGGCGAGGCACCTGGGCGTGAAGGCCGAGGTCAAGCCGGTGTCCATCGAGGCTCGCATTTCCGAGCTTCAGCAGGGGCGCATGGATCTGCTG
>DASYCA010000263.1:0-3507 GCA_036500445.1 Burkholderiaceae bacterium
GATCGTGAACGCGGCGAACATCTCGGGCGGCGGCACCTATGACTTCGGCATCGTGAAGCTGGCCGGCTGGGTCCAGACGAACCGGGTGAACAACGCGCCCAACGTGAACGGCTACATGCTGGGCGCGACGGTGCCGGCCGGTCTGGGCGAGGTCCGCACCAGCTGGGCGCACCGCAGCCAGAACAACGCGGACGCCTCGCTCGGCGCGCTCGGCTATTTCTACTTCCTGTCCAAGCGCACGACGGTCTTCGCGTCGGTCGCCCACGTCAACAACTCGGGCACCGCGGCCTTCGGCCTGGGGCCGGCGCGTGTCGAGGAGGCCCCGCTGCTGGCCGCCGGGCGCGACGGCAACGCGGTCCAGGTGGGCATCCACACGCTGTTTTGAGCTGAAGCCCGAGGAGATCATCACGATGAACGGCACCGAGAACCTCGTGCCGGCCGACATGCCCGAGCAGGAATGGGCGCTGCGGGTCGAGCTGGCCGCATGCTACCGGCTGTTCGACCACCTCGGCTGGACCGAGATGATCTTCAACCACATCACGCTGCGCATCCCCGGCCACACGCCGGACGAGGCGCCGCGTTTCCTGATCAATCCGTACGGGCTGCACTACGCCGAGGTCCGGCCCGACAACCTCGTGAAGGTCGACCTCGAAGGCCGCGTGGTCGGCGCGTCGGCCTACACCGCGAACCCGGCCGGCTTCGTGATCCACGCCGCGATCCACGCCGGCCGGGCCGACGCGCACTGCGTCATCCACACCCACACGACCGCGGGCATCGCGGTCGCCTGCAAGCGCGAGGGCCTGCGTTTCGACAACTTCTATTCGGCGCAGTTCTTCAACCGCGTCGCGTACCACGACTTCGAGGGCGTGACGACCGACCGCGCCGAGCAAAAGCGCCTCGTCGCCGACCTCGGCACGGCCGATGCGCTGATCCTGCGCAACCACGGGCTGCTCGTCGTCGCGCCCAGCCTGCCCGAGGCCTTCATGAACATCTGGTCGCTGCACCGGGCCTGCGAGATCCAGCTGGCGGCCGATTCGATGCCGGGGCCGAACCAGGTGATCCCCGAGGCCGTGCTGCGCGCGATCCCGCAGCAGCGCCTGCCGATGGTCGCCGGCCAGGCGCGGCGCGGGCAGCTCGTGTTCGATGCGATGCTGCGGCGCGCCGGGATTCCGGGCTAGGGGTCGCCGCGCGAATTGCCGAGGCGGCGACGGCCGTCCCGCGCGGGCTACGCCAACGGAAAGCGGACCCTCACGCACAGCCCGCGCACGCCCCCCGGCCGAGGCCCCAGGGTCACCGTGGCACCGAAGGCACGCGCCACTTCGCGCACGATGGCCAGACCGAGTCCGGTGCCTTCGGTGTCCGGCGCGCCGCGGTAGAAGCGCTCGAACACGCGCTCGCGCGCTTCCGCGGGAATGCCGGGGCCGTTGTCCTCGATGCGAAGCTCGACCGCATCGGCCAGGCGGGCGATCACGACCGTCGCGCGGCCGCCTTCCTGGGTGTAGCGAAGCGCGTTGTCCAGCAGGTTGGTGATCAAGGCGTCGAGCAGCGAGGGCTGCGCATCGACCCATGCGGCGCCCTCCTCCGGCATTTCCATGCCCAGGTCGATGCCGCGGCGGTCGGCCAGCGCCGCGAGTTGCTCCACGCAGCCCAGGGCGGCGGCGACGAGGTCGACGCGCTCGAGCTGCGCCTGGGCGTCGCGGTGTTCCGCCTGCGCCAACAAGAGCAGCTTGTTGGTCACCGCGACGAGCCGGCGGTTGCTGTCGTGCAACGAGGCCCACATCGCGTCCATGTCGACGCGGCGCGTGTCCCAGTTCCGCCGGTGCTGGCGGGTATAGCGCGCAAATTCGATCTGCGAGGCCTGCAACGCCAGCGGCGTGCGCAGCTGGTGGGCCGCATCGGCGATGAAGCGCCGCTGCGCGGCCGAATGGGCGCGCAGCTGCCGCACGAACGCATTGACGGTGTCGGCCACCGGCCGCAGTTCGCTGTGCAGGCCCCGGGTTCCGACCACGAAATCCAGGTGCAGCGGATCGCGCTGCCCCAGCTGGCGACCGAGCCGCACGACCGGGCGCAATTCCCAGGTCAGGGCCAGCACGCTGAGCAGCACGGCCAGCAGCAGCGCGACCAGCAGGTAGACCATCGAAGGCCACCACAGCGTGCCCAGCATGATGTCGCGACTGCGCGTCGTCTTGCCGACGGCGATCGTGATCTCGCGCTCGGCGCCCATCTCGTACATCGAACGACGCGTCACCACCGCACGCAGCGGCAGCCCCTGGAACGTGGCGTCGTACCACTGGGCGCGATCGGAGCCCGTCAAGGTCAGCACCGGCGGCACCGGAAACCCGGGAGAGCCCGCCAGCAGCTCGCCCTCGCGGCCGGTCACGCTCAGGAACACCCGGTCGTGCGCCGGCGAGACGAACAGGCTCAGCGCCGACGGGGGAACGCTGGCGTGCACGTCGTCGCCTTCCCAGATCAGCCGGTCCGACAGCACCTTGGCCGACGAGAGCAGGTCGTGATCCTGCACGTAGCCCGCGACGTTGGCCGCATTGCGCCAATTGAGACAGCCGCACACCGCCACGAAGACCGACAGCGGCAGCAACAACCACGCCACCAGCCGAACGCGCAGGCTGCTGAACACGCTCAGCCGTCGTCGCGCGTGCGCAGCAGATAGCCCACGCCGCGCAGCGTGATGATTGTGGCCCGGCTGCCTTCGAGCTTCTTGCGCAGGCGGTGCACATAGAGTTCCACCGCGTCGGCGCTGGCCTCGTCGTCCAGCCCGAAGGTGCTCTCGATCAGGGCCTGCTTGCTCACGCTGCTGCCGTTCCTGAGCATCAAGGTCTCCAGCAGCGAACGCTCGCGCGGCGGCAGGGCCAGTGGTTCGCCCTGCAGAGAGAACTGGCGGGTGCGCAGATCGTAGTGCAGGTCGCCGCAGCTGATGTCGTTGGCCTTGCCCGGGACCTGGCGGCGCAGCAAGGCCTTGATGCGCGCCACCAGTTCGCGCGCCTCGACCGGCTTGACCATGTAGTCGTCCGCGCCGATCTCCAGGCACAGCACCTTCTGGTCGAGCGACTCGGTGGCGGTCAGGACCAGCACCGGCACCTCGTCGCGCCGCGCGCGCAGCCGCCTCAGCACGCCTTTGCCGGAGAGCTTCGGGATGTTCAGGTCGAGCAGCACCACGTCGTAACGGGACTGCTGCAGCAGGCGGTCCGCGGCGTCGCCGTCCTCGGCGGCATCGACGACGAACTCCTGCTCGCGCAGCAGCCTGGCGAGCCAATGTCCGAGCTGGGGGTTGTCTTCGATGAGCAGGATCTTCATGGGGGGAACGAACGGCCTCCCGCATTCTAGGAAGACCGCGAAACCTAGGGATAACCACGAGTGATCGACCCGCCGGGTGAAAGCTGGTCGAAGGATGCGGGTTTCTAGACTGGTCGAGCACCGCGGCTGAACGCGGATTCACACCCCAGGAGACCGAACCATGCATTCCCCACGTCCGACCCTGTCAGCCATCGC
>DASYCA010000264.1:0-9153 GCA_036500445.1 Burkholderiaceae bacterium
GCGTGTCCAGATCGGGTGCCGGCGCGAACAGCGACGTCACCCCGAAGTCGACTTCGCCGTCGGTCACCAACCGGCAGACGCCGCTCGTGATCTCCTCGACGAGCCGCACGCCGATCGCCGGATGGCTTCGTGCCATGTCGACCACCGCCTGAGCCAGCACGAAATTGATGAACGACGCGGCGGCCGCGACCGCGACCGAACCCCGTTGCAGGCCGGCCACCTCGCGAACCTCTTCCAGCGATTCGCCCAGGTCGCGCAGCATGCGCTGCGCTGCCGGAAGAAAGCGCGCGCCTTGCGGCGTCAGTTCGCAAAATCGCGTCGAGCGATCGAACAGCCGGATCCCGATCTCGCCTTCGAGCGCCTTGATCGCCGAGGTCAGCGTCGACTGCGTCACGTGCAGGGTCTCGGAGGCATGCGTGAAGCTGCGCTCGTGCGCCAGCGCGGTGAACGCCCGCAGTTGCTTCAATGTGATGTTCATTGATTGACCAAATCAATTAGTTGTTCGAAATTATCTGTTGGATTGAACACTTGCGGATTTCTATACTGGCCCGATCGACACCGCAGGACACGACATGACCGGCTCGAGCCTTGAACGGCCCTCTCGCATCGACGGCCCCGCGGCCTGGAAGGGCGCCCAGCTGGCCCGGCGCGACGACTGGGTCGAGACCCTGTCCGCGCCCGACATCGCCGAGGTCGATGCGGCGGTGGCCGCGTTCAGCCGCAGCGGCGCGGGATTCGGGGCGATCAGCGAATCGACGTTTCACCTGCCCATGCTGGGGCCGCGCCTGAAGCGCATCCTGCGCGACGTGCTGCACGGCCGGGGCTTCGTGCTGATCCGCGGGTTTCCGGTCGAGCGCTGTTCGATCCAGCAAACCGCCACCGCCTACCTCGGGATCGGCGCGTACCTGGGCAGCTTCCGGTCCCAGAACGCGGCCGGCCATCTGCTGGGGCACGTCAAGGACACGGGTGCCGACATCGCCAATGCGACGACCCGCTACTACCAGACCAATCGCGAACTCGAATACCACACCGACTCGTGCGACATCGTCGGCCTGATGTGCCTTAAAACGTCCCGGCGGGGCGGCGAGAGCCGGATCGTCAGCTCGGTGTCGCTCTACAACGAGATGATGGCGCGCCGCCCGGACCTGGCCAACGCGCTGTTCAATGCCTACCCCACCGACCGCCGCGGCGAAGTGCCCGCCGGCCAGGCGCCCTGGTTCGACGTGCCGGTCTGCAATTGGCACGAGGGCGTGCTCACCACCATCTACGTCGGGCAGTACATCCGCTCGGCGCAGAAGAATTTCGCCGAAGCACGGCGGCTGTCCGCCCTCGAGCTGGAGGCGATCGACCTGCTCGACACCCTCTCGAACGACCCCGCCTTCAGCCTGCAGATGGAGTTCCTGCCCGGCGACATGCAGTTTCTGCACAACCATCAAATCCTGCACTCGCGCACCGATTTCGAGGACTGGCCCGAGCCGGAGCGTCGCCGCCACCTGCTGCGCCTGTGGCTGGCGCCGAAGGAGGGGCGTGCGCTGCCGCCCGCGTTCGCCGCGCGCTACGGCTCGGTGACGCCGGGCGACCGGGGCGGCATCGTGGTCCAGGGCACCGAACTCACGTTTGCGCTCACATAACAACGACACCGAGGCATCCCATGAAACGACGCGATGTTCTGAAGGCGGTGAGTGCTGCCGCAGTGACCGGATTCGGCCCGCGCGCGCGGGCCGAGACCTGGCCGACGCGGCCGATTCGGCTCATCAGCCCGTACGCCCCCGGCGGCATCGTCGACATCATCGCGCGGCTGCTGGGGGACGAACTCGGCCGAACGCTGGGTCAACCCTTCGTCGTCGACGCCCGGCCCGGCGCCGGCGGCAACATCGGGACCGCGTTCGTCGCTCGGGCGCACGGCGACCCCTACACGCTGCTGCTCGGCGCCAGCGGGCCGCTGGCGATCATCATGGCGCTCTATCCGGAGATCGGCTACGACCCGCAGCGCGATTTCGCGCCGATCTCGCTGCTGGCGGCGACGCCGCTGGTCCTGGTGGTCTCGAGCGCCTCGGGCCTGAACACCGTGCAGGACCTGACGCGCCGGCTGAAGGAGTCGGCCCAGCCGGTGCCGTACGGCTCGGCCGGCATCGGCACGCCCCAGCATCTCGCCGGCGAGCTCTTCAAGCAGAAGACCGGGCTGGAGGCGACGCACATCTCGTACAAGGGCGGCGCGCCCGCCGTATTGGCCGTGCTGTCCGGCGAGGTCGTGTATGCGTTCGAGAACCTCGCGCTGGTCGATCAGCACATCAAGTCGCGGCGCCTGACGGCGCTCGCGGTGACCAGCCCCGCGCGCACGGCGCAACTGCCCGAGGTCCCCACGATGATCGAGAGCGGCGTGCCGTCGTTCGAGGCGCGCGGCTGGTACGGCCTGCTCGCGCCCTCCGGCATTGCGCCGGAGGTCGTGCACCGCCTGAGCGTCGAGACGATGGCGGCCGCGCGCCGGCCCAAGGTCCAACAGGTCATTGCCTCGTTCGGCTCGGAGATCGTGGCCGATGGGCCCGAGTCTTTCGCGAATCTGATCGAGTCGGAGCGTCGCAAGTGGGCCGCCATCGTGAAGACGGCCAATATCACCTTGAAGGGGTGAGCGGGAACTAGGAGCCGGAACTAGGCCGCGAGGCCCGCCAGGTACGCGTCGAGCGCCTGCGGGCCGACCTTCACGAGATCGAAGCCGCTCGGGTCCAGCATCCAGTTCTGGATCAGCCCGTCGAGCAACGCGTGCAGCCCGATCGCGGCGGCGCGCGCCGGCATGCGGCGCGCGAGTTCGCCGCGCTTGATGGCGGCTTTCAGCACGCGCTCGACGTCGCCCAGGCACTCGCTGCGCACGCTCAGGTGGCGCTCGCGCACCGCGCGCATCTCGTCGACGTATTCGACCTTGTGGATCGCGATCTCGAACACGCGCCGCATCTGCGGGTCGGCGACGATGCGCTTGAGCACGTCGCGAAAGGCCGCGCGCATCTGCACCAGCGATTTCTCGGCGCCCGCGAAATCGCAGACGCCGCCGGCCTCTTCCAGCGGCATCGTCGCGCGCTCCATCATCGCGTTGAAGAGGTCGGCCTTGTCCTTGAAGTGCCAGTAGATCGCGCCGCGCGTGAGGCCGGCCGCCTTTGCGATCTCGTGCAGCGAGGTGCCGGACACGCCGTGGCGCTCGAACACCAGCTCGGCGGTGTCGAGGATCAGGCTGCGGGTCGCCTGGGCTTCTTCTTTCGTGCGGCGGACCATGCGGGATCGAGTTGTATTTGTTGCGGTGCAGCGAACTGCTACATACATTCAAGGCTGTATGTATACTACCCCGCTTCGGGCGCCGAGGCGCCTCCCAAATATGTCCAATTGAAATCGAAGGATTTGCGCATGACCGCAAAGCACCACGTCTTCGCGAAGTCCGCCGTGCTGGCGGCATTGACCGTTCTCGCGGGCTGCGGCCAGTCCTCCGGCCAGACGGCCGGCGGCGCGCCGCCGCCGGCCGAGGTCGGCGTCGTGACCGTCGCGCCGCGCGCGGTCGGCCTCGCGACCGAGCTGCCGGGCCGCCTGGAGGCCTCGCGCGTCGCGCAGGTCCGTGCGCGCGCCGCCGGCATTCTGCAAAAGCGCCTGTTCGTCGAAGGCAGCGACGTCAAGGCCGGGCAGGGCCTGTTCATCATCGACCCGGCGCCCTACCAGGCCGCGTCCGCGAGCGCGAACGCGACGCTGGCGCGCGCCCAGGCCAACGTCGTGCAGGCGACGGCGCAGGCCGAGCGCTACAAGCCGCTGGTCGAGGCGAACGCGGTCAGCAAGCAGGACTACATCAACGCGGTCGCGGCGCAGAAGAGCGGCGAGGCCGATGTCGCGGCCGCGAAGGCGGCGCTGCAGGTCGCGCAGATCAATCTCGGCTACGCCTCGGTCACGTCGCCGATCGCCGGCCGCATCGGCCGCGCGCTCGTCACCGAAGGCGCGCTGGTCGGCCAGGGCGAGGCAACGCAACTCGCCGTCGTGCAGCAGATCAACCCGATCTACGTGAACTTCACGCAGAGCACGACCGACGTGCTGCGCCTGCGCAAGGCGGTCGAGAGCGGTGCGTTCAAGCGCGCCGGCGGCGACGGTGCGAGCGTGCGCGTCGTGCTCGAGGACGGCAGCGTCTACGGCTCGCCGGGCAAGCTCTTGTTCAGCGACCTGACGGTCGATCCGACCTCGGGCCAGATCACGCTGCGCGCCGAGGTCCCGAACCCGACCGGCCTCCTGCTGCCCGGCATGTACGTGCGGGTGCGGCTCGAGCAGGCGCAGACCGAGGCCGGCATCGTCGTGCCGCAGCAGGCGGTGACGCGCGGCTCGACCGGCGACTCGGTGATGGTCGTCGGGCCGGACGGCAAGGTTGCGCCGCGGCCGGTCAAGATCGGGACGGCGGTCGACGGCCGCTGGGTCGTGCTGGACGGCCTGAAGCCGGGCGAGCAGGTGATGGTCGACGGCTTCCAGAAGCTGCGCGGCGACGCGCCGGTCAAGCCGGTGCCGTGGCAGCCGCTCGGCGCGTCGGCGCCCGCGGGCACCACGGTCGCGAGCGCCGCGCCGGCGTCCGCCGCCTCCGGCGCGAAGAACTGAAGGGCCGCCCGCCATGGCTCAGTTTTTCATCGATCGGCCGATCTTCGCGTGGGTGATCGCGCTGTTCATCCTGGTGTTCGGCGGCGTCGCGATCAAGCAGCTGCCGGTCGCGCAATACCCGACCGTCGCACCCCCGTCGATCATCCTGACCGCGACCTACCCGGGTGCGTCGGCGCAGACGCTCGAAGACACCGTGATCAGCGTGATCGAGCAGGAAATGAACGGCTCGCCCGGCCTGATCTACATGGAGTCGGTCAGCCAGGCCAACGGCGTCGGCACGATCACGCTGACCTATGAATCGGGCAGCAGCGTCGACCTCGCGCAGGTCGATGTCCAGAACCGCCTGTCGCGCGCCGCGCCGCGCCTGCCGGCGGCGGTGACGCAGCAGGGCGTGCGCGTCGACAAGGCGCGCGCGAACTTCCTGCTGTTCACGATCCTGTCGAGCGACGACCCGGCGCTCACGCCGATCGCGCTCGGCGACTACGCGTCGCGCACCGTGCTGCCCGAGCTGCAGCGCGTGCCCGGCGTCGGCCAGGCGCAGCTGTTCGGCACCGAGCACTCGATGCGGATCTGGATCGACCCGGCCAAGCTGGTCGGCTTCGGCCTCTCGCCGGGTGACGTCAACAAGGCGATCCAGGCGCAGAACGCGCAGGTCTCCTCCGGCACGCTCGGCGACCTGCCGATCGTCGCCGGCCAGGGCATCACCGCGACCGTCGTCGTCAAGGGCCAGCTGACCTCGGAGAAGCAGTTCGGCGACATCGTGCTGCGCGCGAACACCGACGGCTCGACCGTGCGGCTGCGCGATGTCGCGCGCATCGAGCTCGGCGGCCAGGACTACAGCACCTCGGCGCGCCTGAACGGCAAGCCCTCGACCGGCATCGGCGTGCAGCTCTCGCCGACCGGCAACGCGCTGCAGACCGCCACGCTCGTGCGTGCGCGCATGAACGAGCTCGCGAAGTACTTCCCGCCCGGCGTGAAGTGGGACATCCCGTACGACAGCTCCAAGTTCGTCAAGATCTCGATCGGCCAGGTCGTCGAGACCCTCGTCGAGGCGGTGATCCTGGTGTTCCTGGTGATGTACCTGTTCCTGCAGGACTTCCGCTACACGCTGATCCCGACGATCGCGGTGCCGGTCGCGCTGCTGGGCGCGTTCGCGATGATGTACGCGTTCGATTTCTCGATCAACGTGCTGACGATGTTCGCGATGGTGCTCGCGGTCGGCATCCTGGTCGACGATGCGATCGTCGTGATCGAGAACGTCGAGCGCATCATGAGCGAGGAGGGTTTATCGCCACGCGACGCGACCAAGAAGGCGATGGGCCAGATCCAGGCCGCGCTGATCGGCATCACCGTGACGCTGGTCTCGGTGTTCCTGCCGATGGCGTTCTTCTCCGGTTCGGTCGGCAACATCTACCGCCAGTTCTCGCTCGTGATGGTCAGCTCGATGCTGTTCTCGGTGTTCCTCGCGAACTCGCTGACGCCGGCGCTGTGCGCGACCTTCCTGAAGCCGGTCGAGGCCGGCCACAAGCACGAGAAGGGCGGCTTCTTCGGCTGGTTCAATCGCGGCTTCGTGTCGACGACGCACGGCTACGAGGGCACGATCGCGAAGATGCTGAAGCGCACCGGGCGCTTCATGCTCCTGTTCGTGCTGATCGTCGCGGCGGTGGTGCTGCTGTTCACGCGCATGCCGGCCTCGTTCCTGCCGAACGAGGACCAGGGCTACATCATTGCCAACGTCCAGCTGCCGCCGGGCGCGACCCAGGAGCGCACGCTCGCGGTGATGGAGCAGGCCGAGAAGTTCTTCCTCGCCCAGCCCGAGGTCGACAAGATGGTCAGCGTGCTCGGCTTCAGCTTCTCGGGCAGCGGCCAGAACGCCGCGCTCGCGTTCGTTCCGCTGAAGCCGTGGGACGAGCGCAAGGGTGCCGAGCACTCGGCGCAGGGCCTCGCGGCCCGCGCGTACGGCGCGCTCTCGGGCGTGCGCGACGCGTTCATCTTCGCGCTCAGCCCGCCGGCGATCCCCGAGCTCGGCACCGCGACCGGCTTCACGTTCCGCCTGCAGGACCGCGGCAGCAACGGCCACGCCGCGCTGCTCGCGGCACGCAACCAACTGCTCGGGATGGCGGCGCAGAGCAAGGTGCTCGCCGGCGTCCGCCCCGACGGGCTGGAAGACGCGCCGCAGCTGCAGATCGACATCGACCGCGACCGTGCGAGCGCCTACGGCGTCTCGTTCGACAACATCAACACGCTGCTGACGACCGCGCTCGGCTCGGCCTACGTGAAC
Organism: Burkholderiaceae bacterium; assembly: GCA_036500445.1. Classification (GTDB taxonomy): domain Bacteria; phylum Pseudomonadota; class Gammaproteobacteria; order Burkholderiales; family Burkholderiaceae_C; genus LMDS01. The sequence continues at coordinate 6,893 of DASYCA010000264.1, forward strand.
GACTTCCCGAACGCCGGGCGGTTGCAGCGCGTCGTCGTGCAGGCCGATGCCCCGTTCCGCATGCAACCCGACGACCTGCTGAAGATGAACGTGCTGAACAACGCCGGCAAGCTGGTGCCGCTGTCGGCGATGGCCTCGACGCAGTGGATCACCGGCCCGATGCAGACGATCCGCTACAACGGCTACCCGACGATGCGCCTGGCCGGCGACGCCGGGCCGGGCTACAGCACCGGCGATGCGATGAACGAGATGGAGGCGCTCGCGGACAAGCTGCCGGCCGGCTTCGGCTACGAGTGGACCGGCCAGTCGCGCGAGGAGCGGCTCTCGGGCTCGACCGCGACCATCCTGCTCGGCTTCTCGCTGCTCGCGGTGTTCCTGTGCCTGTCGGCGCTGTACGAGAGCTGGTCGATCCCGTTCGCGGTGCTGCTCGCGGTGCCGCTGGGCGTGCTCGGCGCGGTGCTCGGCGCGAGCATGCGCGGGATGCCGAACGACGTCTTCTTCAAGGTCGGGCTGATCACCGTGATCGGCCTGTCGGCGAAGAACGCCATTTTGATCATCGAGTTCGCGAAGGACCTGCACGCCGAGGGCATGGGCCTGATCGAGGCGACGCTGAAGGCGGTGCACCTGCGCTTCCGCCCGATCCTGATGACGTCCATCGCGTTCATCCTTGGCGTGCTGCCGCTGGTCGTTTCGTCGGGCGCCGGCTCGGCGAGCCAGCGCGCGATCGGCACTGGTGTGATGGGCGGGATGATCACCGCGACGGTGCTGGCGGTGTTCTTCGTGCCGGTCTTCTTCGTCGTCGTGCGCAGTTTGTTCAAGGGCGGCAAGCGCCAGCCCAAACCGGCCGTGACCGGCCTGGGCGGAACGCCACCGACCCCGGCCCTGGAGGGCGATCATGTTTGAGTCCGCACGTCTCGTTCGCGCGCCGCTGACGGCGCTCGCCGCCGCGCTGGCGCTGTCCGGCTGCATGAACCTGATCCCGGCCTACCAGCGCCCCGCGGCGCCGGTGCCGCCCGCCTACGCGCCCGAGCTGACGCCGGCCGGTGCGCCGAGTGTGGCCGCCGCGGCCGACATCGACTGGCAGCAATTCTTCGGCGACGCCCGGCTGCGCCGGCTGATCGAGCTCTCGCTCGCGAACAACCGCGACCTGCGCGTCGCGATCCTGAACATCGACCAGGCGCGCGCCGCCTACCGGATCAAGCGCGCCGACGAGCTGCCGACCGTGAGCGCCGGCCTGACCGCGGAGCGCGCGCCGAACTACCTCGGCCAGGCGGTGAACGGCTATGCCGCCGGCTTGCAGGTGACGAACTTCGAGCTCGACTTCTTCGGCCGCGTCAGAAGCCTGAGCCAGGCCGCCCTGGCGCAATACCTCGCGACCGACGAGGCGCGCAAGACGGTGCAGATCGCGCTGATCGCCTCGGTCGCGAACGCCTACGTGAACCTGCTCGCCGACGACGAACTGCTCGCGGTCACGCGCGACACGCTGAAGACGCGCGACGACTCGCTGAAGCTCACGAAGCTGAAGTTCGACCACGGTGCGAGTTCGGAGATCGATTTCCGCCAGGCCGAGCAATTGCTCGAGGGCGCCCGCGCGACGCTCGCGGAGACCCAGCGTCAGCGCATGCTCGACGAGAACGCGCTGGTGTTCCTGATCGGCCAGGCCTTGCCCGCCGACCTGCCGCCCGGCCTGCCGCTGGACGCCCAGAAGGTCGAGGCCGATCTGCCCGCGGGCCTGCCGTCCGACCTGCTGACGCGCCGGCCCGACGTGCGCTCGGCCGAGCAGCAGCTGATCGCCGCGAACGCGAACATCGGTGCCGCGCGCGCCGCGTTCTTCCCGAACATCTCGCTGACCGCCAACGCGGGCAGCGCGAGCGGCGAGCTCTCGGGGCTGTTCAAGAGCGGCACCTTCGCGTTCACCGGCAGCGTGAGCCTGCTGCAGCCGATCTTCGACTACGGCCGCAACAGCGCGAACCTGGAGGTCGCGAAGGTCGGCCGCGACATCGCGATCGCGCAGTACGAGCGCGCGATCCAGTCGGCCTTCCGCGAGGTCTCGGATTCGCTCGCCGGCCGCGCGACGCTCGGCGAGCAGCTGCGCGCCCAGATCGCGCAGGCGAACGCCGCGAAGGTGAGCTTCGACCTGGCCGACCTGCGCTACCGCGGCGGCGCCTCGAGCTATCTCGAGGTGCTCGACGCGCAGCGCAGTCTGTTCGCGGCGCGCCAGGCGGTCGTCCAGGTCCAGGCGCAGCAGGCGCAGAACCTGA
>DASYCA010000265.1:0-18816 GCA_036500445.1 Burkholderiaceae bacterium
CTGCTGCGTCTCCTGCAACTGCTCGATGCGCTTGTGCGATTCGTCGTTCGACTCGCCGACCTCGATCTGCGCCGACGGCGCCAGCGGCGAGGTCGCGCGCCCGGCCTCGGCCTCGCCGCCGCCGGCGAGCGAGGCCTGCGCGATCGCCTGCGCCTTCTCGGGCGGCTCGCCGGAGCGCGAGTTCACGAGGATCACCTCCAGCGGCGTGTCCTGGAAGATGCGGTTGAAGCTTTCCGGGTCGACGAAGCGCACCAGCAGCAGCCCCGCGTGCACCGCGAGCGAGGCGACGAGGGCAAGTTGCAGGGTCGAGAGCTTGCGAAGGCGCACGATGGTCGGCGGTCAGGTCGTGGAGGTCGTTTCGGAAGGGCGGGCGTGGCTGGCGTCGCTGCCGCTGTCGGGGCTGGCGTCGCCGCTGACGTCGATCGCGAGCGTCAGCGGGCCGGCGTTGTCGGCGGCATCGTCGGCTTCCGCATCGGCTGCCGCATCGGTTTCGGCGGCGGCCGGCTCGTCGTCGAGGCGCGCGACGACGCTCGCGTGCAGGTCCAAGGTCAGCAGATCGGCGCCGGTGATTTTCACCCGCACATGAGCGCCGCGCGGCAAGCCCTCGGCACCGAGTGCGCGAAACACCAGCGGGAGTTCATCGGCGCGCACCAGGCCGTCCTTCATCACGACGGCGGCAAGCTCCTCGCGGCCGTCCTGGGCCAGCGAGCGCAGCGTCCAGAAGCGCTCGATGCTCTGCTGGAAGCCGTTGTAGGCGGCGTAGGCGGCGTCGAAGGCCGAGATGATCGCGAACAGCTGGACGTCCTTCGGCTTGAACGGCGCGGCCAGCGCCGCGGTGCGGCCATGGCGCGCGCAGGCGATCAGCTGCCACTGGTTCACGAGGTCGACATAGCGCCGCAGCGGCGAGGTCGCCCAGGTGTATTGCGCGACGCCCATCCCGGCGTGCGGCGCGGGCCGGGTGCCCATGCGCACCTTGACGCCCGGCGCCATGCTGGCCTGGCTGCGGTAGATGCCGGGCACGCCGCACTCGGCGAGCCAGCCGCCCCAGGTGCTGTTGGCCAGGATCATTGCCTCGGCGACGATCAGGTCGAGCGGCGAGCCGCGCCGGCGCGTGCCGATCGTCACGCGCTCGCTGCCGTCCGGCTCGCTGCCCTGGACGCCTTCGAGGCGGAAGTTGTAGTCGGGCCGGTTGAAGAGCTCGGGCTTGCCGCGCACGACCTCGCGCTGCGCTTTCAGATGGCGCGCGAGGCGGAACGCGAACGCGAGCTCGGGCGCGAATTCGTACGCCGCCGGGGCGTCGCCGCTCAGCGTCGCTTCGGTGATGACGTCGTCGAGCTGGTCGTGGCGCAGGTTCGCGGCAATCGGCACGCGCTCGAGCTTCGTTTCGGTGGCGGTGACCGCGAGCGTCGCTTCGTCCAGCGTCACGTAGAGCGAGACGGCGGGGCAGTCTCGGCCCGCGATCAAGGTGTAAGCCTGCACGACGGCGTCGGGCAGCATCGTCAGCTTGTGGCCGGGCATGTAAACCGTTGAAAGCCGGTCGCGCGCGAGTTGATCGAGCGGCGTCTCGGGCGCGAACGCGAGGCCCGGCGCGGCGATGTGCACGCCGAAGGTCACGCTGCCGCTGCCCAGGCCCTGCACCGACAGCGCGTCGTCGATCTCGGTCGTCTGCGAATCGTCGATCGAGAACGCGCGCACGGAAGCGGTCGGCAGCGCGTCCTTGATTGCCGGCGCCTGCACGGCCGGGAAGCCGTTGCCCTTCGGGAAATTCTCGAACAGGAAGCGGCGCCAGTGGAACTGGTACGGCGAATCGATCGCGCCGGCGTGCTTCAGCAGGTCCAGCGGCGCCTTCTGCGACAACCGCGCGGCCTCGACGACGGCCTTGTACTCGGGCGCGTTCTTGTCCGGCTTGAACAGCAGTTTATAAAGCTGCTCGCGCACCGGAGCCGGGCACTGCCCCTGCACCAGCTCGGCGGCCCAGGCCTCGATCTGCGCGGCGACCTGCTTCTTGCGCTCGATGCCGAGCAAGGCCGCCTTGACGATCTCCTCGGGCGCCTTCTTGAACTGGCCCTTGCCGCTGCGGCGGAAGTAGTGCGGCGCCTCGTACAGGCGGAACAGCGCCGCGGCCTGCTTCTCGACGCCGGCGCTGGCCTCGAAATAGTCGCGCGCGAGCTCGGCAAAGCCGAACTCCTGCTCGGGCGCGAATTCCCAGGCGAGGTCCAGGTCGATGTCCTTGGCGATCGCCTGGCCGGCCGCGATCAGCTCGGCCGGTTGCGGCTTCTCGAACTTGAGCAACACATGGGCGGTCTTGACCTTGACGCGCTTGCCGGAGTCGAGCTCGATCTGCATCGAGCTGTCGGCCTCCGTCATCACGCGGCCGGCGAGAAACTTTCCGGCTTCTTCGAAGAGAGCATACATGGCCGCGATTGTCGCCCGAGATGGCGACCCTCCGATTGCTGGGTACGGCCTCGGGGGGATATCCCGGCAGCAGCGGCGCCGGCCTCGGACGAATCAGGCCTGCAGCGAGGGCTGGCCCGAGGCGCGGCGGCGCATCAGCTGGCGGCTGAAGATCAGGCTCGCGATCAGGCCGCAGGCGGCGCCGACGCTCATCCACAGACCCGGCGCGGCCTTGTTGTCGAGCGCGTGCACCAGCCAGGTCGCGATCGCCGGCGTGAAGCCGCCGAAGATCGCGGCGCTGACGCCGAAGGCGAACGAGAACGCCGCGGTGCGGATCTCGGGCGGCATCACCTCGGCCAGCGCGATGTACAGCGCGCCGTTGTAGCCGGAGTACAGCAGCGACAGCCACAGCGACACCAGCAGCAGGTGCGTGAAGTCGGGCGTCTGCACCAGCCACCGAATCGCCGGGTAGGCGGTCGCGATCGCGAGCAGCGAGAACCCGATCAGGACCGGCCAGCGGCCGACGCGGTCCGACAGCGCGCCCATGATCGGCAGCCAGAACGCGTTCGAGACGCCGACCCCGAGCGCGGCGAGGAGGCTGTCGGTCGTCGACAGGTGCAGCACCTTGTCGCCGAAGGTCGGCGTGTAGACGGCGATCAGGTAGAACGACACGTTGGTCATCGAGACCAGCAGCACGCCGGTCAGCACGGTGCCGAAGTTCGCGACCAGCTGCGTGAAGACCTCGCGCGTCTCGGGCCGCTTCTTGCGCGCGAGAAATTCGTCGGTCTCTTCGAGCGAGCGCCGGATCATGAACAGGAACGGCACCATCAGGCAGCCGATCGCGAACGGGATGCGCCAGCCCCAGGACGCGATCTCGGCCGGTGCCATCCACGCGTTGATGCCGAAGCCGAGCAGCGCCGCGAGGATCACGCCGACCTGCTGCGCGACCGATTGCCAGGCGACGTAGAAGCCCTTGTGGCCGGGCGTGGCCATCTCGGTCAGGTAGACGGCGACGCCGCCGAGTTCGGCACCGGCCGAAAAGCCCTGCAGCAGCCGCGCGACGAGCACCAGCAGCGGCGCGGCCACGCCGATCGTCGCGTAGGTGGGCGTGAACGCGATGATCAGCGTCGCGATCGCCATCATCGTCAAGGTCACGATCAGCCCCTTGCGGCGGCCGACGCGGTCGAGGTAGCCGCCCAGGATGATGCCGCCGAGCGGGCGCATCAGGAAGCCGGCGCCGAAGGTCGCGAAGGTCAGCATCAGCGAGGCGAATTCGCTGCTCGCCGGAAAGAACGCCTTCGCGATGTGCGGCGCATAGAAGCCGAACAGGATGAAGTCGAACATCTCCAGGAAGTGGCCGCTGGTCACGCGCAGCAGCGCCTTGACCTTTCTCGCGGGATCGCTGGCGGTCGGGGTGGCGTTCATCGTGTCTCCGGTCGGGTTGTCTTGTGCGGCGCGAGCCCCTCGATGAAGGCGAGCGCCGTCTCGGCGCACAGGTCGGGGTGGGTCGCGCTGATGTGGAACGAGTCCGCGGCGATCGTCGCCAGCGCCGAATTCGGCACACGGCGCTGCAGCCGCTCGAGGTCCGCGATCGCGGGGCGCTGGTTGTAGCGGCCGCTCGCCGTGGCGCCGCTGCCGTCGGCGACGATGAACAGTGTCGGGCAGCTGACCGCCTCGGGGTCGCGCGGCCCGGCCAGGCTCGGCAGCAAGCGCAGGCTGGCCGCGACCGTTCGTTGCGGGGCGGCCGCCATCAGCGCGATCCACCAGTCCAGCGCCGCGGGTGAGAGCGCGTCGGCCATGCGCCCGGGCATCGTCGCGCGCGCCCAGGCCTCGACGCCCTGCGTCTCGACGAGCGAGATCCAGTCCTGCAGCCAGGGCCCGAGCGCGCCGTTCGGCGACGGCAACATGCCGGCGAGCGTCATCGAGGCGATGCGCGGATTGCCGCGCTGCGCCATCTCGAACGCGATCTGCGCACCGAGCTTGGTCGCGACCAGGTGCACCCGCGTGCAACCGCGGGCCTCGATTAGGCGCTCCAGGTCGTCGGCCCAGTCGGCGATCGAGAACGCGCCGCTGGCCGGCAACGGTGGCGACTGGCCGTAACCGCGCAGGTCGGGCCGCAGCACCCGATGCCGGCGTGCGAAATGCGGCACCCACGGGCGCCAGATGCGCCCGTCCTCGGCGATGCCGTGGATCATCAACACCGCGTCCGGGGTGCTCCACGGGTCCGTATAGTCGTCTAGCGCGCAGTGCAGCTCGGCGTTGGTGCCGAGGGCGGCGCGCGAAGAAGGCGCGGGCGTGAGCATTCCGAAGTCTCCGGTTTTGTGTTGTACGGTGCAGTGTCGAAAAGATACGGGAGCCGGGCCCGCCGCGCCATCGACATTTCGTGGGCGAGCGCCCAAGCTTTTGTTCGGGCCCGCGCCCCGCCCATGAGGAAAGGACACCGATGCGTCGATTGCCGCCGTTGAATGCGCTGCGCGCGTTCGAGACCGTCGCCCGCGCCGGCACGCTGACGCGCGCGGCCGAAGAGCTGCTGGTCACGCCGACGGCGGTCGGCCGGCACGTGAAGAACCTCGAGGACATCCTGGGCACGCCGCTGTTCGAGCGCGAAGGCGGCACGCTGGCGCTGACGCCGCACGGCCGCCACTACGCGCGCTCGCTCAGCCGCGCGTTCGAGCTGATGAACGAGGCGACCGATCTGCTCGTCGACCGCAAGAGCCGCACCCCCCTGACGCTGCGCGCCTACACGACCTTCCTGGTGCGCTGGCTGATCCCGCAGTTGCCGGATTTCCGGCGCGCGCACCCGGACGTCGAGTTGCGGCTGACGACGGCGTTCGATGCGGTCGATTTCGAACGCGACGACGTCGACCTCGGCGTGCGTTACGGCAACGGCCGTTGGCCGGGGCTCGAGGTCACGCCGCTGTTCGACGACGAACTCGTCGCGGTCGGCAACGGCGAGATGCGCGACCGCTTCGCGAGCCTGCCGCCCGAGGAGGCCTTTGCGTCGTCGACCTTGCTGGTGCACACGCTGCGGCTGGACGACTGGCCGGACTGGCTCGAGGCCGCCGGCCTCGGCGACGTGATCCCGGCGCGCCAGCTGCCGCTCGACGACATGGCGCTGATCTACCAGGGCGCGCTGGACGGCATGGGTGTCGGCCTGTCGCAGCGCCGCTACCTCACGCAGGACCTCGCCGACGGCAAGCTGCACCTGCTGTCGCCGGTCGTGTTGCGACGCCAGCGCGGCTTCCACCTCGTCTGCCTGCCGGAGACGGCGCGCAATCCGGCGGTGCAGGCCTTCACGAACTGGATCACCGCGCGCATCGAGTCCGGCGGCTGAGGCGCACCGCTAGTAGGTTCGGCCCTTGCGGTAGTGCGCGTGCGAGCGGGGCGCGAGCGTCGCATGCTGCGCGATCGCCGCGAGCGAGGCGCCGGCGTGTGCATGGCAGATCGCCAGGCCCAGCGCATCGGCCGCGTCCTTGCCCGGCAGCCCGGGCAGCGCCAGCAGCCGCCTGACCATCTCCTGGACCTGCTCCTTGCGCGCCTGGCCATGGCCGACCACGGCCTTTTTCATCTGCAGCGCGGTGTATTCGGCGACCGTCAGGTCGTTCGAGACCAGCGCGGTCAGCGCCGCGCCGCGCGCCTGGCCGAGCAGCAGCGTCGATTGCGGGTTGACGTTGACGAACACGATCTCGACCGAGGCGCAATCGGGTTCGTAGCGCGCGCTGACCTCGCGCACGCCGTCGAAGATCGTTTTCAAACGCTGCGGCAGCGAGCCGGCCGCGTCGGCCTTGATCGTGCCGCTGGCGATGTAGCGCAGCCGCGCGCCCTCGCACTCGATCACGCCGAAGCCGGTCGTGCGCAGGCCAGGGTCGATGCCGAGGATGCGGATCGTTTTCACAGGCCGAAATACCAGCGGACCGAATGGAAAAAGACGGGTGCGGCGAAGCACAGCGGCGCGACCCGGTCGAGCAGCCCGACCGCGCCGGTGACCGAGGCCTTGCCGCCCCAGTTGCGCACGCCGGCGTCCTTCTTCAGCGCCTGCATCACGAACTCGCCGAGCGTGCCGGCGCCGCCCGCGAGCAGGCCCATCAGCACCGCCGGCCAGGGTTTGAACGGCGTCGCCCAGTACAGCAGCCCGCCGGCGATGCCGGCCGCGAGTGCGCCGGTGAGCCAGGCGCGCCACGAGAACGAGCGGCTGATCGCGCGCGCGACCGGCCGGCGCCGCAGCCGGCGGCTCGCCGTCTCCTGCGCGATCTGCGCGACGACGACGACCGCGACCAGCACCAGCACCAGGAAGGCACCGTGTTCTTCGTAGTCCGGCAGGTTCAGCAGCAGCAGCGCCGGCGCGTGGCTCATGCCGTAGACGCAGACCATGATGCCCCACTGGATCTTCGCGGTGCGTTCCAGGAAGCGCTGCGGGTCGTTGCCGAGCGCGCTGACGACCGGGATCGCGAGGAACACGTAGACCGGGATGAACACCGTGAACAGGTTGAACTCGCGCCCCGCGACGATCAGGTACTGCAGCGGCAGCACGATGAAGAACGCGAGCAGCAGCGTGCGGTGGTCGCCGCGGCGGGTGTGCGTCAGCGTGACGAACTCGCGCAGCGCGAGGAACGAGACGATCGCGAACAACACGGTCGAGACGGCCGTGCCGGCGATCCACGCGATCCAGAACAGCACCGCGCCGACCCAGACCGCGCGCAGGTCGCGCCGGAAGCGCTCGTGCAGCGCGAGCTGCGCATCGCTGCGCTCGCGCAGGGTGCGGGTGAACGCGATCAGCGTGACGAGGCTCAGCAGGCCGAACAGCACGACGAACAGCAGCCCGATCTGCTGCGACACCGACAGGCTCCGCAGATGACCCATCAGTGCACCGCGCGCAGCTTGACGACGGCGTTGCGCGCGCGCTCGAGGAACGCGCGCTTGTCTTCACCGGCACCCAGCGTCAACGGGGCGCCGAAGGTGACCGAGCACAGGATCGGAACCGGCACGACCTCGCCCTTGGGCATCACGCGCTGGACGTTGTCGATCCAGGCCGGAATCAGGTTCACTTCGGGAAAGGCCTCGGCCAGGTGAAAAAGCCCGGCCTTGAACGGGGCCGGGTCGCCCTTGTTGCCACGCGTGCCCTCGGGGAAGATCACGAGCGAGTCGCCGTGGCGCAGCGCCTCCAGCAGTGGCTCCAAGGGATCTTCCTCAGCTGAGCGCTCACGGCTGACGTAGACCGCGTTGAAGATCTCGCGCGTGATCCAGTGCTTCAGCGGGGTCGAGGTCCAGTAGTCGCGCGCCGCGATCGGCCGCGTGATCGTGCGCAGGTCGCGCGGCAGCGCGGCCCAGATCAGGACCCAGTCGAAGTGGCTCTGGTGGTTCGCGAAATAGATGCGCTGCTCGGCCTTGGGCGGTGCGCCGTACCAGTGGCCTTGCGCACCGGTGAACAGGCGCGCGATCGTGGCAAGTGCGAGGCCGGCGGCCTCCGGAAGTTTCATGACCGTTCGGCTCCTTCCCCCTGTGGGGGAAGGTTGGGATGGGGGCCGGGTTGGCTGCCTCCGCGGCCCCCACCCCAGCCCTCCCCCGGAGGGGGGGGGAGCAGGGCGCGCCCGGGGTCAGTGCCTGAAATGCCGCACACCGGTCAGGACCATCACGATGCCGCGCTCGTTCGCCGCGTTGACCACCTCGTCGTCGCGCATCGAGCCGCCGGGCTGGATCACGCAGCTCGCGCCGGCGTCGATCACGACGTCCAGGCCGTCGCGGAACGGGAAGAAGGCGTCGCTCGCGACCGCCGAGCCCTGCAAGGTCAGGCCCGCGTTCTGGGCCTTGATGCCGGCGATGCGGGCCGAATCGACGCGGCTCATCTGGCCCGCGCCGACGCCCAGCGTCATGCCGCCGCCGCAGAACACGATCGCGTTGCTCTTGACGTACTTGGCGACCTTCCACGCGAACAGCAGGTCGTCGAGTTGTTCCGGCGTCGGTTGCTTGGCCGTCACGCACTTCAGCTCGGCGCGCGTCATCTCGCGGTTGTCGGCGCTCTGGATCAGCAGGCCCGAGCCGACGCGCTTGACGTCCTGCGCGTTGCGCCCCTTGGCCCAGGGTGTGTCGCCGCCCGCCGGCAGCGCGATCTGCAGCACGCGGGTGTTCGGCTTGGTCTTGAAGATCGCGAGTGCCTCGAGCGTGAAGCTCGGTGCCATCAGCACCTCGACGAACTGCTTCGCGACCAGCGCTGCGCCGGCGCCGTCGAGCTCGACGTTGAACGCGATGATGCCGCCGTAGGCGGAGGTCGGGTCGGTCTTGAAGGCCTTCGAGTAGGCCTCGGCCGCATTCGCCCCGAGCGCGACGCCGCAGGGGTTGGCGTGCTTGACGATCACGCACGCGGCCGCGGCGTTGCCCTTGTCGAAGGACTTCACGCACTCCCAGGCCGCATCCGCATCGGCGATGTTGTTGTACGAGAGCTCCTTGCCCTGCAGCTGCGTCGCGGTGACGAGCGAACCGGGGGCCGGGTACAGGTCCCGGTAGAAGGCCGCGCTCTGGTGCGGGTTCTCGCCGTAGCGCAGGTCCTGCAGCTTGACGAAGCGGGCGTTGCTTTGCGCGGGGAACTCGCTGCGCGTGTGCGAGCCGTCGGCCGCGACGGCCAGCGACGACAGGTAGTCGCTGATCGCGCCGTCGTAGTTCGAGATCCGGTTGAACGCGGCCACAGCCAGCGCGAATTTGGTTGCGGCGCTGACGGCGCCCTGGTCCTTCAGCTCGGCCAACACCTTCTCGTACTGCGACGCGTCGGTCAGCACCGCGACGTCCTTCCAGTTCTTCGCCGCCGAGCGCACCATCGCCGGGCCGCCGATGTCGATGTTCTCGATCGCGTCCTCGAGCGTGCAGCCGGGCTTCGCGACGGTCGCCTCGAACGGGTACAGGTTCACGACCAGCAGGTCGATCGTCGAGATGCCGTGCTGTCCGATCGCGTCCATGTGCGCCGGTAAATCGCGGCGCGCGAGCAGGCCGCCGTGGATGGTCGGGTGCAGCGTCTTGACGCGGCCGTCGAGCATCTCGGGGAAGCCGGTGTGGTCAGCGACCTCGGTGACGGGCAGGCCGGCCTCGGTGAGCAGCTTCGCGGTGCCGCCGGTCGACAGCAGCTTGACGCCGAGCGCGTTCAGCGCGCGCGCGAGTTCGAGCACGCCGGTCTTGTCGGAGACGGAGAGCAGGGCGGTCAGGGAGGAGGTGTTGGCGGTCGTCATCACTTGATCATCTTGTAGTCGAGCAACTTGCGGCGCAAGGTGTTGCGGTTGATTCCTAACCATTCGGCGGCGCGGCTCTGGTTGCCGCCGGCGTGCTTCATCACGACCTCCAGCAGCGGCTTCTCGACGACGCCGAGGATCATGTCGTACATCGCCGCGGGTTCGACGCCGCGCAGGTCCTTGAAGTAGACCTCCAGGCTGTCGCGGACGCATTCTTCGATGTGCGTGGGTTTCTTCATGCGGGACTCGTCTCTTCTGCGTCGGCGCGAACGTCGTCGAGTGATGGGTCAAGGGGGTCGGGCAGTCGATGGTGCCGGTCGCCGAGCGCGTCGAACCAGTCGCGCACCGCGTTCAGCTGCGCGTCGACTTCTTCGATCAGGTTCATGCGGGCGCGAAACGCCTCGCCGCCGGGCAGCGTGCGCACCGCCCAGCCGATGTGCTTGCGCGCGCTGCGCACGCCGGCGTACTCGCCGTACAGCGCGTAGTGGTCGAGCAGGTGCTCGAGCAGCCAGGCCTTGGCCTGCATGACCTCGGGCGCGGGCAGGCGCTCGCCGGTGGCCAGGAAGTGCGCGATCTCGCGAAAGATCCAGGGCCGGCCCTGCGCCGCGCGGCCGATCATGATCGCGTCGGCACCGGTGGCCGCGAGCACGTCGCGCGCCTTCTCGGGCGAATCGATGTCGCCGTTGGCGACGACCGGGATGCGAAGCGCGGCCTTCACCGCGCTGACGGTGTCGTACTCGGCCAGGCCCTTGTAGCCCTGCTCGCGCGTGCGGCCGTGCACCGCGACCATCGCGACGCCGGCCGATTCGGCCGCACGCGCGATGCGCACCGCGTTGCGCTCGGCCGCGCACCAGCCGGTGCGCATCTTCAGCGTCACCGGCACGTTGCGCGGCGCACAGGCCGCGACGACCGCCTCGACGATCTCGAGCGCGAGCGGCTCGTCCTGCATCAGCGCCGAACCGGCCCACTTGTTGCAGACCTTCTTGGCCGGGCAGCCCATGTTGATGTCGATGATCTGCGCGCCGCGGTCGATGTTGTAGGCCGCGGCCTCGGCCATCATGGCCGCGTCGGTGCCGGCGATCTGGACCGAGATCGGCGCCGCCTCGCCGTCGTGGTTCGCGCGGCGGCTGGTCTTCAGGCTGTTCCAGAGGTCCTTGCGCGAGGTCACCATCTCGCTGACCGCGTAGCCGGCGCCCAGGCGCTTGCAGAGCTGGCGGAAGGGCCGGTCCGTCACCCCGGCCATCGGGGCGGCGAACAGGCGATTCGCCAGGGCGATGTGGCCGATCTGCATGGTGAAGGAGGGCGCGCGGGATGCTGAAAAAGGAGGCAGAAGTATAGCGGCCCCGCGGGCCGCCTCGCTGCTGCGTTCCGGCACCGCCGGGTGCCGATAATGGCCCGCCATGGATGCATGGTTGGGATCGCTGATGGCCTGGCTGGCCTTGCCGAAGTTCGGCCTGAGCACGGTGTTCGTCGTGAGCTTCGTCTCGGCCACCTTGCTTCCGCTCGGTTCCGAGCCGGCCGTGATCGGCCTGGTGATGCTGAACCCCGCGCTGTTCTGGCCGGCGGTGCTGGTCGCGACCGCCGGCAACACGATCGGCGGTGCGTTCACCTGGTGGAACGGCTTCGGCGCCGAGCGCGCGTACGAGAAGGTCAAGCACCACAAGCCGCCGGACGCGCGCGCGCTGCGCTGGCTCGAGCGGCTGGGCGCGAAGGCCTGTCTGCTGTCGTGGCTGCCGATCGTCGGCGACCCGCTGTGCGCGGTGGCCGGCTGGCTCAAGCTGCCGTTCTGGCCCTGCGTGGCCTACATGGCGATCGGCAAGTTCCTGCGCTACCTGACGATGACGAGTGCGGTGGTGTGGATCTGGCCCGCCTCTCTGGCGCCGTGACGGGCCGCCATGACTTGGGGTCTTGACGATCGCGCCTCGACCACAACAATCCATTCGAACGACAGGGAGCACCCCATGGCCACGGCCTACGACGAACTCAAGCGCATCTGGACCCAGCTCCACCACTTCGGCCACCTGCAGTCGATCGCCGGCTGGGACCAGGCGGCGATGATGCCGCCCAAGGGCAACGACGCGCGCGCCAACGCGATGGCCGAGATGGAGGGCCTGCTGCACCGCCTGCGCACCGACCCGGCGCTGCCGGCGCTGCTCGCGAACGCCGACGCCGAAGCGCTCGACGACGTCGCCCGCGCGAACCTGGTCGAGATCAGGCGCGAGTGGCGCGCTGCCAACGCGCTGCCGCAATCGCTGGTCGAGGCGCAGTCGCTCGCCGGCGCGCGCTGCGAACACGCCTGGCGCACGCAACGGCCCGCGAACGACTGGGCCGGCTTTCTCGCGAACTTCCGCGAAGTCCTGACGATCGGCCGCGAGGTCGCGCAGCGCCTGTCGGACGCGACCGGTCTGGCGCCGTACGACGCGCTGATGGACCAGTTCGAGCCCGGCACGACCAGCGCCGAGGTCGACCGCGTGTTCGGCGACCTGCAGCAGTGGCTGCCCGGGTTGGTGAAACAGGTGCAGGCGCGCCAGGCGCGTGAGACCGTGATTGAACCGACCGGCCCGTTCGCGAAGACGGCGCAGCGCGCGATGAGCCTGGACGTGATGGGCCTGCTCGGCTTCGACTTCGACGCCGGCCGGCTCGACGAAAGCACCCACCCGTTCAGCGGCGGCGTGCCGGAGGACACGCGGCTGACGACGCGCTACCGCGAAGACGACCTGATGCAAAGCCTGATGGGCACGATCCACGAGACCGGCCACGCGCGCTACGAGCAGAACCTGCCGCGCGACTGGCTCGGCCAGCCGATCGCGCACGCCCGCTCGATGGGCATCCACGAAAGCCAGAGCCTGAGCTTCGAGATGCAGCTCGGCCGCAGCCCCGCGTTCGCCGAGCTGCTCGCGCCGAAGCTGCGCGCGCACTTCGGCGACCAGCCGGCGTTCGAGCCCGCTAACCTGCACCAACTGATGACGCGCGTGAAGCCCGATTTCATTCGCGTCGACGCCGACGAGCTGACCTACCCGGCGCACGTGATCCTGCGCTACGGCATCGAGCGCGAGCTGATCGGGGGAGCCCTGCAGGCCGAGGACATCCCGGCGCGCTGGGACGAGGGCATGCAGGCGCTGCTCGGCATCGACACGCGCGGCAACTACCGCAACGGCTGCCTGCAGGACGTGCACTGGAGCGGCGGCGCGTTCGGCTACTTCCCCTGCTACACCCTGGGCGCGATGTACGCGGCGCAATGGTTCGCGGCGATCCGCGCGCAGACGCCCGACCTGGACGCCCGCATCGCGCGAGGCGAGCTCGCGCCGGTGTTCGACTGGCTGCGCGCGAACATCTGGACCCAGGCGAGCCGCTGGCCGACCGCCGAGCTCGCGCGGCGCGCGACCGGCGAGTCACTGAACCCGCTGCACTTCCGGCGCCACCTCGAGGCGCGCTACCTGGGCTGAATATGCAGAGGCTCCCGCTCCCGCAGGCGGGAGCGGGAGCGGGAGAAGACAGCGAGGTGCTTCAACGGACCGGCAGCGCGCTCTTCACCAACGGCGCCGCGGCTTGCGCCACCTGGCGGATCAGCTCGGCCATCAGGCGCGCTTGCGTCTGCGCGTTGTCGGCGCCGCCGCTGAGAACGAACGGCAGTTCCTGCGTCAGCAGCGTCGGGCCGTTCGCGCCGCTGCCGACGACGATGCGGGCGCGCGCCTGCAGCGTCTGCGACGGGCGCAGATAGTCCATCGGCACCAGCTCGACCTGCAGCGAGAGCGCCGGGACGGCGTCGCCGCAGCTGGTGTCGCACAGCGACCAGCCGGGCAGCTGCGCGCGCATCGCCGCGACGAATTCGCGCGTCACGCCGATCTCGATGCGCTCGGCCCAGTAGGTGTTCGGCCACTCGGCCAAGGTGCTCGGGTCGGCGCGGTAGCGCACGCGGCGCGCGACCACGTACTCGGGGATCGCGACGCGGCG
Organism: Burkholderiaceae bacterium; assembly: GCA_036500445.1. Lineage (GTDB taxonomy): Bacteria > Pseudomonadota > Gammaproteobacteria > Burkholderiales > Burkholderiaceae_C > LMDS01. Next base: position 13,563 of record DASYCA010000265.1, read on the forward strand.
CACCGCGAGCAGCGGCGACGACGCCGGCGACGCGGGCGCGACCGCCGCGGCCGGCGCGGCGGCCGGCAGGGTCAGCAGCACCGGCGGCGGCGAGGACGCCGCGCAGGCGCCGAGCAGCGCCAGCAGCAGCGCGCCGGCCGCTGCGCCGACGCGGCCTCGAATCATGCGGAGCGTCGAATCGTTCTGCTTCATTCGCGTTTGTTCCCGAAGATCACGGCGTTCGGCTTTTCTTCCAGCAGGTCGGACCAGTCGCGCAGGCTGCGCGCGGCCTGCGAGAGGTCGCGCACCGAGGCGTCGAGGTCGGCGCGCAGCGCGGCGTTCGGGGCCGTCATTTCGGCGACGCGGTTCATCGCGATGCGGGCCGAGTCGGCGGCCTGCTGGGCGTCCGCGAGCGTGCGCTGCAGCTCGGGCTGCGCGCCGATCACGGTGCCGCGCGCCGCGTCCGACAGCTTCGTGACCGACTCCAGCGTCGCCGCCGCGTTCTGCTGGATGTGCTGGATCGCGGCGTTCGCGACCTGCAGCGTCTGGCGAGACTCTTCGCCGGTCTTCGTGAGCTGGGTCGCGGCGCCGGTCAGCACGGTCTGGCTGGCGTCCAGCGTGCGCTGCACCGAGGTCAGCGTGTCGCGCAGCTCGCGCACTGTCTTGCGCACTTCCTCGACGGTGTCGCGCAGCGGCAGCTCGGCGACCTGGTCGATCAGCGCGCCGAAGCGCTCGGCGAGCGCCGGGATCTCGGGCCGGCTGCCGTCGCCGATCAGCGTGCTCGGCGTGTTCGGGGCGAAATCGAGCTCGATCGACTTCTGCCCGGTGACGAAGCTCTGCGCCACCAGCCGCGCGCGCAAGCCGCGCTGGACCATCAGCTGCAGGTCGGTCGTGCTGTCGGCGCCGCCCTTGCGCAGGCCGAGCGCGCGCGGCTGCAGCCGGATGCGCACCGGCACCAGCGCCTTCAGCGAGTCCTGGTCGACCTGCAGCCCGATCGCCTCGACCTGGCCGATCGCGACGCCGCGGAACGCGACCGGCGCGCCGACATACAGGCCGGTCACGTTGCCCTTGTAGTAGATCATCGCCTCCTGCTGCTTCTTGAACAGGTTGTCGCCGCTGAGCCAGAGCACGCCGACGACCATCATCGCGATCGCCGCGAGCACGAAGGCACCGATGAGCAGGGCGTTGCGTTTCATGGGATCCGTCTCATGGGGCCGATGGTAAGGTCTTCGCCGGCGCCTGGCCGCGCGTGAGAAAGGCCCGCACCGTCGGGTGCGTGGCCGTGCCGAGCAGCGCGCTCGGCGATCCGTGCGCGATCGGGGTCTTGCTGTCGGCGTCCAGGAAGATGCCGTCGTCGGCGATCGCGAACAGGCTGGGCAGCTCGTGGCTGACGAGCACGACGGCCGCGCCGGTGCGCTCGCGGATGTCCAGGATCAGGTCGTCCAGGCGCTTCGAGCTGATCGGGTCCAGCCCGGCCGAGGGCTCGTCCAGGAACAGCAGCGGCGGCTCGTTGGCGATCGCGCGAGCGAGGCCGGCGCGCTTCTTCATGCCGCCGCTCAGGTCGCTCGGGTAGAAGTCGGCGAAGTTCGCGAGGTCGACCCACGCGAGCACCTCGCGGGCGCGCGCCTCGCGCTGCGCGGCGTCGAGCCTGGAGTGCTGCTCGAGCGGCATGCAGACGTTCTCCAGGATCGTCATCGACGAGAACAGCGCGGCGCTCTGGAACAGCATCCCGAACGCCGCGCGCAGCGCCGCCTGGCCCTCGTCGCCCGCGCCCCAGTAGTCGACGCCGTTGTAGCGGACGTCGCCGCGGGCCGGCGCCAGCAGTCCGACCAGGTGCTTCAGCAAGGTGCTCTTGCCGCAGCCGCTGCCGCCCATGATCGCGAAGATCGTGCCTTTCTCGACCTTCAACGAGACCCCGGTCTGGATCAGCCGATCGCCGAAGCGCATCTCCAGCCCGTCGACGCTGAGCAGGGTCATCGCGTCAGATCCCGAGCGCGTTCGCACAGATCGCGAAGATCGCGTCCAGCACGATGATGCCGACGATGCTGGTCACGACCGATCTCGTCGTCGCGACCCCGACGCCGGCCGCGTTGCGCTGTGCGTAGAGGCCGCAGTAGCAGCCGACCATGCCGATCAGCGCCCCGAACACGAAGGACTTCGAGAAGCCGAGCGCGAGGTGCGACCAGTCGAGCGCATCCAGCGTGCGCTCCAGGTAGGCGGCCGGCGCGATCTGCAGCATGCCGGCGGCCACCAGCATCCCGCCGAGCAGCCCGGTCACGCAGCCGTACACGTACAGCAGCGGCATCATCACCAGCAGCGCGATCACGCGCGGCAGCACCAGGAAGCCGACCGGGCTCAGGCCCAGCACCTCGAGCGCGTCGACTTCCTCGTTCGCCTGCATCGTCGCGATCTCGGCCGCGAACGCGGCGCCGGTGCGCCCGGCCATCACGACCGCGGTGATGATCGCGGCCATCTCGCGCGCGACCGCGATGCCCACCAGGTCGGCCACGTAGATGCCGGCGCCGAATTTCACCAGTTGGACCGCGCCGACGAACGCGAGGATCGCGCCGACCAGCAGATTGACGACGGTGACGATCGGCACCGCGCGGCCGCTGCAGTCGGCGGCGATGCTGCCGAGGTCCTTCAGCCGGAAACGGCTGCGGCCCGCGACGGCCTGGGCCGCGGTGATCAGGACCTGGCCGAGAAAGGCGACCGGTCGGATCGGGAGAAGCGAGTCGAGTGGCATGGCGTGGCTGTCATTGTGACCGCCCTACAATCTTTTCGATTCGACACGCCGGTACGCCGACCATGACGACAGACCCGATGCCTTCTTCCGCCGCCCCCGCCTCCGACGCGCCCGACCTGTCGCACATCGCCGCGCGCGACAAGGCCGAGATTCTCGCGCAGGCGCTGCCCTACATCCGGCGCTTTCACGGCAAGACGATCGTGATCAAGTACGGCGGCAACGCGATGACCGACCCGGCGCTGCAGCAGGACTTCGCCGAGGACGTCGTGCTGCTGAAGCTGGTCGGCCTGAACCCGGTCGTCGTGCACGGCGGCGGCCCGCAGATCGAGGAGGCGCTCGCCAAGGTCGGCAAGAAGGGCACCTTCATCCAGGGCATGCGCGTGACCGACGACGAGACGATGGAGGTCGTCGAGTGGGTGCTGGCCGGCCAGGTCCAGCAGGACATCGTTGGGCTGATCAACGTCGCCGGCGGCAAGGCCGTCGGCCTGACCGGGCGCGACGGCGGGCTGATCCGCGCGCGCAAATTGAAAATGGTCGATCTGAAAGACCCGACCAAGATCCACGACGTCGGCAATGTCGGCGAGATCGAGTCGATCGACCCGGCGGTCGTGAAGGCGCTGCAGGATGACCAGTTCATCCCGGTGATCTCGCCGCTCGGCTTCGGCGCGGACAACGAGAACTACAACATCAACGCCGACGTCGTCGCCGGCAAGCTCGCCGAGGTGCTGAAAGCCGAAAAATTGATCATGCTGACGAACATCCCCGGCGTGCTCGACAAGGCCGGCAAGCTGCTGACGAACCTGAGCGCGCGCGAGATCGACGAGCTGTTCGAAGACGGCACGATCAGCGGCGGCATGCTGCCGAAGATCGATTCGGCGCTCGCGGCGGCGAAGAACGGCGTCAACACGGTCCACATCATCGACGGGCGGGTACCGCACGCGATGCTGCTGGAGGTGCTGACCGACCAGGCCTACGGCACGATGATCCGCTCCCATTGATCTCGAGCACGAGCGCCCCGCTGCGCGACCGCTACACCGCCGCGCTGCTCGCGGCCTGCGCCGCCGGTGCGCTCTGGGGCACCGGTGCGCTGGTCGTGAACCTGCTGATCCGCCGCCATGGCTTCAGCCCGACGACGATCTCGTTCTGGCGCTTCGTCATCGGTGCGGTCGTGCTGCTCGCGGTCTTCGGGCGGCCGGCGCTGTGGCGTGCGGTCCGGCCGCAGCTCGGCCTGGTGCTCGCCTCGGGCGTCTGCATGGCGCTGTACGTGCTGTGCTGGTTCCTCGGCATCGAGCGCATCGGCGCGTCGATCCCGACGCTGATCGCGCTGTGCCTGCCGCCGGTGCTGGTGACCGGCGTCGCGGTGCTGCAAGGACGCGAGCGGGTCGATGCGGTGCTGCTCGTCGTGCTCGCGGCGGCGCTCGGCGGAACGGCCTTGATCGTCGTCCACCCGGGCGACGGCGCGGGCGCATTGCCGGCGGGGGCGATGCTGGCCGGCGTCGGCTTCTCGATCGCCTCGGCGCTGCTCTACGCGGCGTTCACGCTCGTCAGCGGGCGCTTGTCGCAGCGGCTCGGCGCTGGCCCGATGACGACCTGTCTGACGGTCGTCGCCGCGGTCGTGATGGGCCTGACCGGGCTGATCCGGCCGCTGGCGTGGCCGGTCGAGGTCTCGCCCGAAGCCTGGCTGCTCTACCTCGGCATCGTGACCGCCGCACTCGCGCTGCTCGCGTTCAGCTGGGGCGCCGCGCGCCTGACGCCGACCGCGCTGACCGTCGCGACGCTGGTCGAGCCGCTGACCGCGGTCGCGCTGTCGGCCTTGCTGCTCGGCGAGCGCCTGAGCGCCGCCCAGTGGCTGGGCGGCGGCCTGCTGATGGCCAGCATCTGGGGCCTGAGCGCGCGCGAATCGCGCCAGCGCGACGGGAGCGCCGCATGACGATGAGCGCCGCGCCGCGCGCCGGCCGCCGGGTCTGGCTGTTCGACCTCGACAACACGCTGCATGACGCGAGTCACGCGGCGTTCGGCGAGACGAACGCGGCGATGAACACCTACCTGGTCGAACAGCTCGGCGTCGACCTCGAGGAGGCCGGGCGGCTGCGCCTGGACTACCTGCGGCGCTACGGCGCGACGCTGCTCGGGCTGGTGCGCCACCATGGCGTGAAGGCGAGCCATTTCCTGGAGGCGACGCACCGCCACCCCGGCATGGAAGATCGGTTGCGCACCAGCGCCCACGATCGCGCGGCATTGAAGCGCCTGCGCGGGCGCAAATACATCCTGACGAACGCGCCGCGCGCCTACGCGATGCGCGTGCTCGACACCCTGAAGCTGACCGGCCTGTTCGACGGCATCATCTGCATCGAGGACATGACGATGTTCGGCGACCTGCGCCCGAAACCCGACGCGCGCATGTACCGCCACCTCGCGGCGCGCCTGAAGGTGCGCACGAGCGACTGCGTGCTGGTCGAGGACGTGCTGGAGAACCAGCGCACCGCGCGGGGCGTCGGCATGCGCACCGCGTGGATGCGGCGCTACCTG
>DASYCA010000266.1:0-4965 GCA_036500445.1 Burkholderiaceae bacterium
CCGTGCAGGCGGTCGTCAACGCGATCGTGCGCGCCGAGAAGTTCCTGACGACGGCCACGCCCGACGAAGTGGCGGACGCGCTGCCGGTCGCGTATCAACTCGGCAATCGCGCGGTGTTCCTGAAGGCGTTCCAGAATTCGAAACCGATCTTCTCCGCCGACGGCCGCTTCGACCCGGCCGGGCCGACGGCCGTGCTGAACGTGCTGGCCAATTTCGACAAGGACCTGGCCGCCGCGAAGGGCAGCCTCGACGTGCCGGCGACGTTCACGAATCGCTTCGCGGACAAGGCGCCGCATTGATCCGTCGACATTGACGCGTCAATTCGCGGCGCCGGCGACCCCTGCATAGACCCCGAGCGCCGCGGCGCCCGCGAAGACCAGCGCGACCAGCAGCGCGTAGGCGCCGGACAGCCTGAACCGGCCGCCCAGGCTGGTGCGCGCCAGCGCGTAGACGATGCCGAGCACGACCGGAAGCAGCAAGGCGTTGCCGACGCCGGTCGCGATCGACAGCCGGATCAGGTTGACGCCGGAGCAGACGAGCCCGCCGGCGCCCAGCAGCATCAGCGCGAACGCGCCGTAGAACAGCGGCGCCTCCGACGGGTGCTGCTCGAGCGAGTGGCGCCGCCCGCTCGCTTCGCCGACGGCCCACGCGGCCGACAGGCACACGACGATCAGCGCGACCATCGCCGAGCCGCCCATGCCGAGCGCGAAGACGACGCGGCCGACCCGGTCGCCCAGCGCCGCGGTGAAGGCCAGGGCGATCTGCGGCACGCTGTCGAGCGCGACCGCGCCGCGGTGCTGGCCCAGCGTCGCGGCGGCGGCGATCAGCACGCAGGCGCTGAGCAGTTGGCAGACCACCGCGCCGAGCAAGGTGTCCAGCCGCGCGGTTTTCAAATCACGCACCGACAGGCCCTTGTCGATCAGCGCCGACTGCTGGTAGAACACCGTCCACGGCATGATGCTGGTGCCCAGGTTGGCCGCGAGCAGGTAGAGGTAGCCGGGGTCGTGCAACGGCATCTGGCGCAGCTGGGCCAGCAATTGGGCCGTGTCCGGGTGCGCTTGCCAGGCGACCCCCGCGAACGCCAGGCCGAACAAGCCGAACAGCATCGCCGCGCGCTCGACCGCGTGGTACGAACCGCTCCAGACCATCGCGAGCGTCAGCGCGACGACCAGCGCGATGGTCTGCCAGATCGGCACGCCGAACAGCTGCCCGATACCGGCCAGCCCGCTCATCTGCGTCACCAGCGCGCCGAAGCAGCTCGCCAGCAGCAGCGCGACGCACAGCGAGGCCAACGGCACGCCCCAGCGCTCGCGCACGAGTTCGATCAGGCCCTTGCCGCTGACCAGGCCGAGCCGCGCCGCGAGCTCCTGCACCATGAACAGCAGCGGCACGATGGCCAATTGCAGCAGCAGCAGCCGATAGCCCCAGCGCGCGCCGCTCTGCGCCGCGGTGATCACGCTGCCGGCGTCGTTGTCGGCCAGCATCACGACGAGGCCCGGGCCGAGCGCGGCCGCGACGCGGCGCCAGCGCGGCCGGGCCGGTGCGGCCTCAGTGCGCGCGGCAGGCCACATCTTCGAACATCCCGCCGTCGATGCGCACCGATTGGGCGTCGCCGAACAGCAGCCGCGTCGGCGGCACGAAGCCCAGGCTGACGCTGGCGTCGTGGTAGTCGCCCCAATCGATCTGGTGGTCGGCGTCGACCTTGCCGTTCGCGCGCGTGCTGCCGTGGGCGATGCCGATCACGGCGCCGCCGGGGCGGTAGTACAGGCTGATGTCCTGGTTCGGGCAGTCGTAGCGCGCAAGGTCGCCCGGCGCGGCCGCGCGCAGCGTCGTCACGACGAGGATGGCGACGCCGAGTGCGGCGATGCCGCCGGCGCCGAGGGCGAGCCCTTGCCAGCGCGTCACCTTGCCGCTGCGCGGTGGCGCGGCGAGCGCGGCGGCCGGCGGCGCGATCGGCGTGAGCTCGGCGGTCACGGCCGCCACGGGCGACGCTGCGATCGGGCGACGCGGCGCCGCAAGCGGAGCGGGCCGCGGCGTGGCCCGGGGCCTGGGCCGCGGCCGCAGCGCCGATGCGCCGGCCCGCGTCGTCTCGATGATGCGCGCCTGCAGCAGCACATAGACCGCGCCCAGCGCCGGCACCACCCAATGCAGCCCCGGCGATTGTTGATCGACCCAGTCGGCATAGAGCGGGTCCGCGACCGCGATGCTGCCCGCGAACCAGCCCAGCAGCGCGCCGCCGACCCGCGTCAGCGCCGGCCAGCGCGTCAACCACGTCGTCAGGTGCCAGCTGCCGAACATCAGCAGCGGCACGCTGAGCAGCAGGCCCAGCACCAGGATCAACAGGCTGCCGTTGGCGACGGCGGCCAGCGCGATCACGTTGTCCGCACTCATCACCAGGTCCGCGACGACGATCGTGCCGAAGACCGACATCAACTCGGCACCGGCGAGACCGTCGCCGGGCAGGTGATTGCCCACGCCCGCGTCGTCGTCGGCCAGCGTCAGCTTGATCGCGATCACGACCAGCGCGATTCCGCCCAAGAGCTTCAGCAGCGGCACCCGCAACACCAGGCTCGCGACCAGCGTCAACACGACACGCAACCCGATCGCCGCGCCGGTGCCCATCAGCACCGCCTGGCGCCGCGTCGCCTCGGGCAGGCCGCGGCACGCGAGCGCGATCACGATCGCGTTGTCGCCGCTGAGCAGCAGGTCGAGGAAGAAGACCCCGAGGGCCAGGTTCAGGCCGTGGATCGCGCTGGCGATGCCCATCCGTGGCCGGTCGTCACTTGTGCGGCGCGGCGTCCGGGCCGGCCTTCAGCGAGTGCAGGAAGGCCGAGTCCGGCGACAGCACCAGCGTCGCGCCGGTGTCGGCGAGCGCTTGCCGGTAGGTCTGCAGCGAGCGGTACAGGCGGTAGAACGCCGGGTCCTGGCCGAAGGCCTGGGCCAGGATGCTGTTGGCCGCGCCGTCGGCCTCGCCGCGCGTGATGCGGGCCTGGCGTTGCGCCTCCGAAAGCGTCACGGTGCGTTCGCGTTCGGCCTTGGCCTGGATCTCCTGCGCCCACTCGAAGCCTTGCGCGCGCAGCTCCTTGGCCTCGCGCTGGCGCTCCGATTTCATCCGGTCGTAGATCGCCTGGCTGGTCTCCAGCGGCAGGTCGGCGCGGTGCAGCCGCACCTCGGCGACCTCCAGGCCCATCGCGCGCGCCTTGTCGGCGACCTCGGCCTGGATCTGATCCACGATGCCGACGCGCTGGGCCGACAGCAGCGAGGGCAGCGCGACCTGCCCGAGCACGCGCCGCAGCGCCGAGCTGACGATCTGGCCGAGCTGCGGCGCGGCGATCTGCAGCGTCTGCACCGACTGGTTGAAGCGCAGCGGGTTGGCGATCCGGTAGCGCGTGTAGGCCTGCACGACGATGCGCTTCTGGTCGCCCAGGATGACCTGCTCCGGCGGCGGCTCCAGCGTCAGCAGCCGCGCGTCGTACGAGATCACCGAGTCGACCAGCGGGATCTTCACGTTCAGCCCCGGCTCCTTGATGGCGCCGATCGGCGCGCCCTGGCGCACGATCAGCACCTGCTCGCCCTCGCTGACGGTGTACAGCGAGCTCGCCAGCACCCACAGCGCGACCAGCGCGCCGACGAGCACGCCGATGCGAAGGCCGGGCCTCACTTCGCGGGCTCCGCCGGCTTGCTGTTCTTGTCGGTCAGCGGCATGTAGGGCACGACGCCCGTCACGCCCTTGCCCGAGGTGTCGATGATGACCTTGGTCGCCTTCTTCAGCATCTCGTCGACGCTTTCCATGTAGAGGCGCCAGGCGGTCACGTCCTTGGCCTTGGCGTAGCTCGCGTAGACCGCGAGGAAGCTGCGCGCGTCGCCCTCGGCCAGGTTGGCGGCCTGCGATTTATAGGCCTCCGCCTCCTGCACCACGCGCGTGGCCTCGCCGCGGGCGCGCGGCAGGATGTCGTTGGCATAGGCCTCGGCCTCGTTGCGGGCGCGCTCCTGATCGGCGCGGGCGCGCTGCACGTCGTTGAAGGCGTCGATGACGGCGGCCGGCGGGTCGACGCGCTGCAGTTGAACTTGCGTCACGAGGATGCCGGACTGCTGCCGGTCGAGCAGCGTCTGCAGCAGGTCGCGCGTCTGGTCGGCGATCTGCTGGCGCTTGTCCGACATCGCCGCCTGGATCGGCGTGCGGCCGATCACTTCGCGCAGCGCGCTCTCGGCGCTGACCTTCAGCGAGGCCTCGGCGTTCTGCACCTTGAACAGGAACTGGCCGGCGTCCTTGATGCGCCACAGCACCGCGCCGTTCGCCTCGACGATGTTCTCGTCACCGGTCAGCATCTGGCGGTCCTGCGCTTCGTCCTGGGTGCTCGCGATCGCCGCCGGGGCGCTGCCCAGCTGCAGCTGGTTGACCTGCGTGACCTTGGGGAACAGCACCCGCTCGACCGGGAACGGCAGGTGGTAGTGCAGGCCGGGATTGGTCGTCGCGACCCATTTGCCGAAGCGCAGCACGACGCCTTGTTCGTCGGGCTGCACCATGTAGATGCCGGAGTTGACCCAGGCAAAAACGACCAGCGCGGCGATCAGCGCGGCGCCCTTGCCGCGCAGGCCGAGCAGCTGGACGTAGAAGGCGATCCATTGGGCGCCGCGGCGCGTCGGCGAGGCGGGGGCGGCCGCGTCGGGCGGCGTCTCGTCCAGGGAACCCGAGCTTGAAGACATCGCTCGAATTATTGCGTCGTGCTGCGGTCCGACGCGCCTCGGCGGGCGGCTTTACGCAGCGCTACAAACGGCCTCCACCGGCGGCGCCATCCCGCGCACGCAATTGCGCCCGCTGCGCTTGGCCTCGTACAGCGCCTCGTCGGCGCGCCGCAGCACGACGCTCATGTCGTCCGGCGTGCGCGACACCGTGACGCCGATGCTGATCGTCACGTTGCGGCCCGAGAGCCACGGCGAGACGTCGACCGCCGCGACCGCGGC
>DASYCA010000267.1:0-5242 GCA_036500445.1 Burkholderiaceae bacterium
GAGCTTTCGAGCCTGCTGGCGCGCACCGGTCTCGGCGAGCGTGCGGCATTTGCCACGCTTTACGCGCGGACCAGCGCGCATCTGCTCGGTGTGGTGCTGCGTATTCAACGGGACCGGGCGCTCGCCGAGGACATCCTCCAGGAGGTTTTCGTCAACGTCTGGCGGGCCGCGCAGAGTTTCGACGCCGCGCAAAGCCAGCCGCTGACGTGGCTGACGAGCGTGGCGCGCAACCGCGCGATCGACAGCCTGCGGCGGGCCCAATCGCAGCCGCAGCTGAAGACGAACGTGACTTCCACCCCCGACGACGAGGAAACCGACGTGTACGACACCGTGGCCGACGACGCACCCGGCCCGCTCGATCTGCTGAGCCGGGCCTCGGATGCGCGCGCCCTCGGCGCCTGCATGGACGGCTTGAGCGCACAGCAGCGCCAGAGCGTCGCGCTCGCGTTCTACGACGGCCTGAGCCACGCCGAGGTCGCCGATTCGATGCGCCAGCCGCTCGGAACCGTCAAATCGTGGCTGCGCCGTGCGCTGCTGTCGCTGAAGAGCTGCCTCGACGCGGCCGTCCAGCGCGACGCGGCGCAGAAGGCGGGTTCCTGAAATGGACTACGGCCGCTCGGAGCTCGCCGATCGCCTCGCGGCCGAATACGTCGCCGGCACGCTGCGCGGGCCGGCGCGCCGGCGGCTCGAGAAACTGCTGCCGGCCCACCCGGCGCTGCGCGACGCGGTGACGGGCTGGCAGGACCGGCTGATGCCCTTGACCGGCAACATCGAGCCGCAGCAGCCGTCACCGGGGCTGTGGCCGCGCATCGAGGCACGCGTCCACGGCGCGCCGGCGGCCGCGGCGGCGGCGCGACCCGGCTGGTGGCAGGGGCTCGCGTTCTGGCGCGGGTTCTCGGCGATCGGGCTGGTCGCAACGCTGAGCCTGGCGCTGATGCTCGCGTCCCCCGGCCCGGTGCAGCCGCCGATCGTCGTGGTGCTCGCGGCCGCCGCGCCGGTGCCGGGTGCGCCGGCCGGCGCGGTGCAGCCGGGCTCGATCGTCGCCAGCATCAGCGCCGATGGCCGCGCGATGGTCACGAAGCCGATCGCCAACGTCAGCATGGGCGCGGACCGCGCGCTCGAACTCTGGTCGCTGCCGGCACAAGGCGCGCCGCGCTCGCTCGGCCTGATCGCACCGGACAAAGCGACCGTCGTGCAGCGCGACAAGGTGCTGCAGGGCACCGACTCGTTCGCGGTCACGCTCGAGCAGGCGGGAGGATCGCCGGACGGCACGCCGCACGGCCCGATCCTCTACGTCGGCAAACTCGTCCTTTAAACCAGCGCGTCGGCGAGCGCGGCGCCGACCCGCGCGGCGCTGACGCCGGTCAGGCAGCGCGTGTGGCCGAAGCGGCAGACGCGGTCGAAGCAGGGCGCGCAGTCCAGCTCCAACTCTTTCTTCAGCCAGATCACGCGGGCGCGCGGGTTCAGCGGCGGCGTGTGCTCCGGGCTGGTCGAGCCGAACACCGCGGCCTGCGGCACCCCGAACGCGGCCGCGACATGCATCAGCCCGGAGTCGTTGCTGACGACGCCGCGCGCCGCGGCGATCAGCCCGATCGCGTCGATCAGCGCGGTCTTGCCGGCCAGCACCCGGCACGCGCCCGGCGCGGCGGCGGCGATCGACTCGCACAGCGCGGCCTCCTTGCCGGAGCCGAGCAGCAAGACCGGCTCGCCGTGAGCCGCGAACAGCGACCGCGCCAGCTCGGCGTAGTGTTCGGCCGGCCAGCACTTGGCCGGGCCGTATTCGGCGCCGGGTGCGAAGACCCAGTACGCACCCGACGAAACATCGACGCCATGGGTGATCGACTCGAGAACGGCAGACGCCATTTTCAACAGTGGGCGCTCACCTTCCGATCCCGACGAACCCGCCAGCCTACTGTAGAACGCGACCATCGGCGGCCGGCCCGCCGGGTTCGGCAGGAGCTCGTTCAACAGTATGAAACGGCTCTCGCCGGCGTAGCCGATGCGCCGCGGGATGCGCGCGAGCCACGGCAGCAGCGCCGACTTCAGCGAGTTCGGCAGCACATAGGCGGTGTCGAAGCGCCCGCGCAAGCCGGCCGCCACCCGCCGGCGCGCGGCCCAGTCGAGCCGGCCGTGGGCGAACGGCAGTTCGATCACCTCGCCGACCTGCGGCATCGCGCGGTAGACCGGCGCGACCCAGGGGAGCGCCGCGACCGCGAGCCGTTCGCCGCGCGCCGCGAGACGCGCGAGCAGCGGTTCGGACATCACCGCGTCGCCGATCCACTGCGGCGCGATGATCAATGAGCGAGTCATGGACTCGCCGAGGCCCGCCGCCGGGCCGCCCCGAGGCCGGCCTGCACCCCCTCGGGGGGCAGGAGCGCCAGCGACGTGGGGGCGGTCATTTCTTTAATGGGCGTGGACCTTTTCGCCGGCCTTCAGCTTGTAGACGGTGCCGCAGTACGGGCACTTGCCTTCGCCGGTCGAGACGACGTCGATGAAGACGCGCGGGTGCGCGCTCCACAGCGTCATCTTCGGGTTCGGGCAGAACACGACGCCAGGGCCTTCCAGGTCCTTGGCGGTGACTTCGACGCTCGCGACAGGTTTGCTCGTCATGGGGTGCTCTCTTAGATCTTGGTCAGCCATTCGGCATACTTCGGATTGCGCCCGTTGACGATGTCGAAGAACGCGCTCTGGATCTTCTCGGTGATCGGCCCGCGCGAGCCCGAGCCGAGCTCGATGCGGTCGAGCTCGCGGATCGGCGTGACCTCGGCGGCGGTGCCGGTGAAGAAGGCCTCGTCGGAGATGTAGACCTCGTCGCGGGTGATGCGCTTCTCGACCACCTTCAGGCCCAGGTCGGCGCAGATCGCGAACACGGTGTTGCGGGTGATGCCATTGAGCGCGCCGGCCGACAGGTCGGGCGTGTAGACCACGCCGTTCTTGACGACGAACAGGTTCTCGCCGGCGCCTTCGCTGACGAAGCCGTTCGCGTCCAGCAGCATCGCCTCGTCGTAGCCATCGTCCGTCGCTTCCATGTTCGCGAGGATCGAATTGCTGTAGTTGCTGACCGCCTTGGCCTGCGTCATCGTGATGTTGACGTGGTGGCGGGTGTAGCTGGAGATCTTCACGCGGATGCCGCGCTTCAGGCCCTCCTCGCCGAGGTAGGCGCCCCAGGGCCACGCGGCGATCATCGAGTGGATGGTGTTGCCCTTGGGGCTGACGCCGAGCTTCTCGGAGCCGATCCAGACCAGCGGGCGCAGGTAGCAGGACTCGAGCTTGTTGTCGCGCACGACGGCGAGCTGCGCGTCCATCACCTGCTGCATCGTGAACGGGATCTTCATGCGCAGGATCTTCGCGCTGTTGAAGAGCCGCTCGGTGTGCTCGCGCAGCCGGAAGATCGCGGTGCCGTTCGCGGTGTTGTAGGCGCGCACGCCTTCGAAGACGCCGCAGCCGTAGTGCAGCGTGTGGGTCAGGACGTGGATCTTGGCATCGCGCCAGTCCACCATCTTGCCGTCCATCCAGATCTTGCCATCGCGGTCAGCCATCGACGGTGCCATGTCGCTCTCCAGTCCATTTTGAATGCTCCGGAGATTCTATTCGCGGGCGTCGACGGCGTGCGGGCCGAGCGCCGGGCCGCCCCAAGCCGGCCCGCATTCCCTCGGGGGATCGGTCGACGTACCCGTCGACCGAGGGGCTCAATTCTCGGCGTTGGGGCCGAAGAAATGCAGGAAGACGTCGGGCTCGTTGACTTCGCGAGTCGACAGGCCGGCGAAATGTTCGACGAAGGGGGTCGACGGCGGCGACACCCTCGTGTCCAGCGACACCGGCGTCGTCTCGCCCCAGGTCGACTCGAAGCTGCCCGCGCCGAAGCGCGAATCGTTCGCGCCGCGCGCCAGCGCGCTCGGGTCGCGGTTGACGAGGCGCTTCGTCAGCGAGGGCATCTCTTCCCACTCGATCGCATTCGCGACCGCGCGGTGGTTGGCTGCGAAGTATTGCCTGGGTAGGGTACGGCTCATGATCGTGCGATTCGCGTTCTGCGCATCGGTGTGATTCGGTATGAGAAGAATATCGACGCCTCAACACCGCAATTGAACGAAAAGCAAGGTGCTGCAACGACTGTTCACTCATGAGACCCCCAGAAGCGTGAGAAGTTGACACCTCACAATACGGGGCATGCCGCGCCTGAACGCCTTGGAACCGCCTGCCGCCGCTGCGTCGCCCGCGGCGCGGCTCAAGGGCCGCCCCGCCGATCCGCAGAAGTTCGCGGTCGACGTGCGGCCCAGCCGCATCGACGGCCAGGGCGCGTTCGCGGCCGAGGCGATTCCGGCCCGGCGCAAGATCGGCGAGATCCGCGGCGAGGCGATCAGCGTGCGCGAGGCGCGCCGCCGCGCGAAGGGCCAGGCGCGCATCATGATCGTCGAGGTGAGCCACACGCGCGCGATCGACGCGACGCACTCGGCCGATCCGCTGCGCTTCACGAACCACTCGTGCCAGCCGAACGCGGTGCTGCGAATCCGCCAGGGGCGGGTGGAGTTCTATGCGATGCGCGAGGTTCCCCTCGGCGAGGAGCTCACCGTGAACTACGGCGAGACGCACCACGAAGGCAAGCTGCGCTGCCGCTGCGGTGCGCCTGGGTGCGTCGGGAAAATCTAACTCGCGGCGGATTCGCTCATTCGGCGTCGGGGCCGAAAAAATGACGGAAGACGTCGGGCTCGACCACCTCGCGCGTCACCAGGCCATGCAGCTGCTCGACGAAGGGCTGCGAGACCGGCGGCGCCTCCAGGCCGCCCGCGGCGGTTTCACCCCAGGGCCGCCCCTCCTGGCGCGCCGCGCCGGCGCCGGCGTTCTGGCCCGCCGCCTGCGCGGTGCGCTGCACCCGCCGCACCAGCGACGGCAGTTCTTCCCACTCGATGGCATCGGCGATCGCTTGACGCGCCGCAGGCGAATACGGCCCGGGGGGCTGGGATGCACTCATCGCGGGGCCTCTTGATCGTGGTTCGACATGCCCACGCTATCGACCACCCGCCGCCTCGATTGACCGCCCCGCCCCCCGCGGAGGCAATTGTTTGCAATCCCCCGCGCTACTTGGCGGTCGGCATCACGAACTCGGCCCCCTTGGCGATGCTCGCGGGCCAGCGCTGCATCACCGATTTCTGCTTGGTGTAGAAGCGCACGCCTTCCTCGCCGTAGACATTCATGTCGCCGAACGACGAGCGCTTCCAGCCGCCGAAGCCGTGCCAGGCCATCG
>DASYCA010000268.1:0-17812 GCA_036500445.1 Burkholderiaceae bacterium
GCCGGCACGGGTGCGCGCGGCGCGACGCCCGCGCCCGACGGCCGGAACGCCAGCATGCGCAGCAGGATCATCACGAGACCGCTGTATTCGTCCGGCGCCAGCCCGAGCTCGGCGCGGCCGTGCAGCGCCAGGCTGTAGGCGAGCTGGGTCTCGTCGGGCGCCAGCAGCGGCGCGAGGCGAGCGGCCGCCGGCGTGTCCGGATCGCCCGCATCGAGCGCGTCGGGTACGGCCTGCGCGAGCGCCATCTGCTGCAGCAAGGCGGCGAGCTCCTCGAGCGCGCCGGTGGCCGACAGGCCCAGCCCGCGCAGCGCATCGACCGCGCCGACCAGCGCGGCGCCGTCCGACGCCCCGAGCGCCTCGATCATGCGCACCGCGTGGCCGCGGTCGACCGCGCCCAGCATCTGGCGCACGCCGCTCTCGCTCAGCGCGCCGGCGCCGAACGCGATCGCCTGGTCCGTCAGCGACAGCGCGTCGCGCATCGAGCCGCGCGCGGCGCGCGCGAGCAGGCGCAGCGCGCCGGGTTCGGCCTCGATGTGTTCGTTCGCGAGCACCGTGACGAGGTGCTCCTGCACCGTCTGCGGCGCCATCGGCCGCAGGTTGAACTGCAGGCAGCGCGACAGCACCGTCGGCGGCACCTTCTGCGGGTCGGTCGTCGCGAGCACGAATTTCAGGTACTCGGGCGGCTCCTCCAGCGTCTTCAGCATCGCGTTGAACGCGGTCGTCGACAGCATGTGGACTTCGTCGATCATGTAGACCTTGAAGCGCCCGACGACCGGTTTGTAGACGGCCTGGTCGAGCAGCTGCGAGATCTCGTCGACGCCGCGGTTGGAGGCCGCGTCGAGCTCGACGTAGTCGATGAAGCGGCCGCTGTCGATGTCGCGGCAGGCGTCGCAGACGCCGCACGGGCGTGCGGTGATGCCGCCCTGGCCGTCGGCGCCGGTGCAGTTCAGCGATTTCGCGAGGATGCGCGAGATCGTCGTCTTGCCGACGCCGCGCGTGCCGGTGAACAGGTAGGCATGGTGCAGGCGTTGCTGCGTCAGCGCGTTCGACAGCGCCTGCACGACGTGCTCCTGCCCGACCAGCGCCTCGAAATTCGGCGGCCGGTACTTGCGGGCGAGGACGACATAGGACATGGACCGATTCTACCGACCCCTCTCTGGCCAACCCATGTCCGATAATCCCCGCATGAACGACTCTCCCTCGACCACCGGCACGCTCAGCTACGAACAAGCCGGCGTCAACTACGACCTGATCGACCCGCTGAAGGTCACGGCGCAGCGCGCCGCCGCGGCGACCGCGGTGCACCTCGCGGCGCACGGTTTCAGCGAGGTCGCGGCCTCGCGCGGCGAATCGGCCTATGTCGTCGACGTCGGGCCGTTCTACCTCGCCAGCATCGGCGAGTGCCTGGGCTCCAAGGCGCTGGTCGCCGACGAGATGCACAAGCTGACCGGCCAGACCTACTACGACCGCATCGCGCAGGACACGATAGCGATGGCGATCAACGACCTGATCACGGTCGGCGCGACGCCACTGGTCGTGCAGGCCTACTGGGGCGCCGGCGGCTCGGACTGGTTCGGCGACGCGCAGCGCGCGCAGGCGCTGGTGGCGGGCTGGAAGCGCGCCTGCGACGTCTGCAGCGTCGCCTGGGGCGGCGGCGAGACGCCGGCGCTGTCGGGCATCGTCGAGGCCGGCCGGATCGACCTGGCGGCGTCCTGCACCGGGCTGATCAACCCGAAGGCGCGGCTCTCGGTCGGCGACAAGCTCGGCCCCGGCGACGCGATCGTGCTGCTCGCCTCCAGCGGCATCCACGCGAACGGCCTGAGCCTGGCGCGCAAGCTGACCGAAAGGCTGCCCCAGGGCTACCTGACCGAGGTCGCGCCGGGCCTGAGCTTCGGCGAGGCCCTGCTGGCGCCGACCGTGCTGTACTCGCCCGTCACCGAGGCGCTTTATAAAGCCGGGATCATGCCGCACTACTGCGCCAACATCACCGGCCACGGCTGGCGCAAGCTGCTGCGCCACCCGGCCGAGCACCGCTACCGGATCCACACGGTGCCGCCGGTGACGCCGGTGCTGAAGTTCATCCAGCAGCACGCCCGGCAGGACGACCGCGAGGCCTACAGCACCCTGAACATGGGCGCGGGCTTCGCGGTCTTCGTCGCGGCGGGCGAGGCGCAGCGCACCGTCGAGGTCGCGAAGGCGCAGGGCATCGAGGCGATCATCGCCGGCCAGGTCGAAGCGGGTCCGAAGGAATTGCTGATCGAGCCGCTGGACATCCGCTTCGGAAACGATGACCTGCAACTGCGTTGACATGTCCTTCCCGTCGCCGTCGTCGCTGCGAACCCTGCTCGCCGCGCTGACCCTCGCATGCTTCGGCGGCTTGCTGGGCGGCTGCGCCGGCGTGCTGCCCCAGCAGGTCGAACGCCCGCGCTCGACCGCCCTCGTCGCGCCGCCGACCGCGCCGCTGGCCGAGATCGCCCACGACCCGATCATCGAGCCCGGCAGCTCCGGCGTCTGGCCGCTGCTGCAGGCGAGCTACGCGCTCGATGCGCGGCTGGCGCTGATCGAGCACGCGACGACCTCGCTCGACCTGCAGTACTACCTGATCGGCGACGACGCGACCGGCCGCGTGATCCTGCGCGCGCTGCGCGACGCCGCGCTGCGCGGCGTGCGCATCCGGCTGCTGGTGGACGACCTCTACACCACCGACATGGACCACCTGCTGCTCGGGCTGGCGGCCTACCCGAACGTCGAGGTGCGGCTGTTCAACCCCTTCGTCAGCGCGCGCGATTCCTCGCTGCTGCGGCTGATGGCGCTGGCGCGCGACTTCAAGCGGCTCAACCACCGCATGCACAACAAGCTCTTCATCGCCGATGGGACGCTGGCAATCGTCGGCGGGCGCAACCTCGCGGACGAGTATTTCCTGCGCGGCACGCAGGGCAACTTCATCGACTTCGACCTGCTGCTCGCCGGCGAGGTCGTGCCGCACCTCGCCGGCTGGTTCGACCTGTACTGGAACAGCCCGTACGTCTACCCGGTGCGCGACATCGCGGCCGCCTCCGGCCGCGTGCTGCTGAGCGACGACGCGACCCGCGCGCGCTTCGAGTCCTCGACCGCGAACGAGCACCGGCCCGACCCGCCGCTGGCGCCCGACTCGTTCGGCGCGCCGGCGATCAGCTACGGGCTGGCCCAGGGGCGGCTGCTGTTCCTGAACGCGCCGAGCACCGCGTTCGCCGACTCGCCGAGCAAGATCGATTCGGCAAATGCGCCGATGACCGACGAGGAGACACTGACGCACCGCTTCCTGCAGCAGCTCAGCACCTCGCGCTCCGAGATCACGATGTTCTCGCCCTACTTCATCCCCGGCAATGAGGCGCTGCGGCGCATCGCCAAGCTGCGCGCCGACGGCGTCAACGTGAAGGTCGTGACCAACTCGCTCGCCGTCAGCGACGAGCCGCTCGTCAGCATCGGCCTGGAGCGCCACCAGATCGAGCTGCTGAAGATGGGCGTCGAGCTGTACGAGCTCAGCTCCGAGCGCCTCAAGCTGGACAGCACCCTGAAGGGCCTGCTCGGCACCTCGACCGGCCGGCTGCACGCGAAGATGGCCTTCATCGACCGCCAGATCGCGCTGGTCGGTTCGATGAACCTGGACCCGCGCTCGGCCAGCATCAACACCGAGATCGGCGTGCGCGTCGTCAGCCCGGTGCTGACCGAGATGGTGTTCGAGGCCTTCAAGGTCGGCGAGCTGGCCGGCGTCTACCAGGTCAAGCTGCGCGAGCACAACCTGGGCGTGCACTGGGTCGCGATCGACGGCGAGAAGACCGACGAGCGCGACATCGACCCCGACACCAGCCTGTGGCAGCGCATGCGGCTGCTGGTGCTGTCGTGGTTCGTGCCCGAAAGCCAGCTCTAAAGGCTTTACCTCTAAAGCCTTTAGAATACGACCCGACGGGCCTCCCCGCATGGAAGCGCGGCCAACCGGGTCAGGTCGGGAACGAAGCAGCCCCAACCGTTGCGACCAGTGCCGGGGTCAGGCTCGTCACCTTCATCCGCCATGATCGTCCGCATCGACCTCCAGCACCGCCCGTCCGAAGGCGGCGAAGACGCCTCCTACCGCGTCAGCGCCGAGTACGAGACGCTCTACGACGGCGCCGGCTTCTCATCGCTCGTCAACGCGCTCGCGGCCGCGGTCGAAGGCCTCGGGCCGGAGGTCCACGCCGCGGAGATCGCGTTCGACGGCATCGTCTCGGGCACCTACCCGTTGAGCACGATCGCGACGCGGCCGAACGAGGTCATGCAGCACGCGGTCAACAGCGCGGCCGCCGTCGCCGAGGCCGAGCAAGACCTCGGCTGACCGGGCCGCCCGCGCGGGCCCGTCACTGCCCCATCAAGGCCTTGCGCGTGTTCAGCAGGTGAGTCACGGTGATCGCGCGGGCCCGCGCGAAATCGCGGTCCTTCAGCGCGGCCACCAGTTCGGCGTGCTCGCGCTCGTCGTCCGGCCGGCCCTCCGGCGTCATGCCGCGCCGCTTCAGCATGCCCCACTGGCCCTGGGCGCGCACCTCCTTCAGCAGCTCGAACACGCGTGAGACCACCGGGTTGTGGGCGGCCTCGGCGATGACCTCGTGCAGCATCGAACCCCAGTGCTCGTACTCCTCGAGCGAGCCTGCCGCATTGGCGCAGCGCAGGCAATTCTCCATGCGCTGGAAGTCTTCGTTGGTGGCCTGCATCACGATCATCTCGACGATCGCCGGTTCGAACGCCAGGCGCGCGGCCATCAGCTCCGCGGGGCTGATCGAGCGCTGCATGACCGGGTTGTCCGCGGGCCCGAGCGCATCGGGCACGCGCACGTAGGTGCCGCTGCCCACCTTCTGCATCAGCACGCCCTCGCGCTTGAACCGGATCAGGGCCTGCCGCACCGTGTTGCGGCTGATCCTGAATTGCTCGGCCAGCGCGCGCTCGGTCGGCAGCCGATCGCCGGGCTTCCACTTGCCGGCGCGGATGTTCTCGGCAATGGCTTCTTGCAGGGCATAGGCGGATTGCATGGTCCGGAACATTCGAAGTTTGAACCAAAGAGTACCAATTTTTATGCGTATTGTCGTCGGCACAGCCTCGCATTCAGGGAAAACCATAGGTGCACGACACGCAATGCCGGTAGCGATCGCGCCCAATCGAATTTAAGATTGGCACCTATTGGATAACCAATTTAATCGATTGGTTGGATCCCAAACCAGGAGACGAGACATGGCATTCACACGCAGAACATTCGGCTTGGGCGTCGGCGCGGTCGCCGGCACGGCGGCCTTGGGCCTGTCGCGCGCAGCCCTCGCGCAAGACACCGGTCCGATCCGCATCGGCTGGCTGGCGGCGCTCACGGGCCCGAGCTCGGCGCCGGGCGTGGGCATGAATCGCGGGGTGATGTTCGCGGTCGAGGCGATCAACGCGGCCGGCGGCGTCAAGGGCCGCAAGATCGAGCTGATCACGCGCGACACGCAAGGCGATCCGACCAAGGCCGTCAACGCGGCGCAAGAGATGGTGAGCCAGTTGAAGGTCCACGCGGTCTGGGGGCCGACCAATTCCGGCGAGTCGCTGGCGGTGACGCCGATCCTGGCGCGCGCCAAGATTCCGATGATGCACCCGACCAACGTCCAGACGCTGATCGACCCGGTGAAGTTTCCGAACGCGTTTCGCAACGGGCCGGCCAACAACCAGTTCGACGACGCCGTCCGCGGCTACTGCCTGAACGTGCTGAAGGCCCGCAAGCTGGCCGTGATGGGCGATGCGACCGGCTACGGCGTCACCGCCGTCAAGGCCAGCGTCGAGGGCTTCAAGAAGGACGGCGCCGAGGTCGTGCACGAAGCCAATTTCGACGCGACCCAGACCGACATGACGCCCGACCTGCTGCGTGCGAAGAACGCGGGCGCGCAGGCGATCGTGATCTGGAGCGTCTCGACCGCGGCGCTCGCGCGGATCTTCAACACCCGCGCCGCGATGGGCTGGGACGTGCCGATCGTCGGCCACCCGACGATGGCCTCGGGCGAAATCGGCGCGCTGCTCGAAAAGCCCGCGAACTGGCAGAAGGTCTACGCGATCGGCTACCGCAGCTGCAGCTACGACGCCGCCGGCGCCCTGCCCAAGCACACCCAGGAGCTGCTCGAACGGTTGAAGGGCAAGGTCAACCTGAACGACACGCTGCTGTGGTGGGTCGCCGTCGGCATCGACGGCATCGAGCTGATCGCCAAGGCGGTCGCCGCGACGGGGTCGTCCGCCGGCGAGGCCATCATCGGCCACTGGAACACGCTGACCGACTACCCCGGCTACTTCGGCACCTACACCTTCAGCCCGACGCAGCACAACGGCTACCGCACGGCCGAGATCGTGATGTCGCAGGCCAACTCGGCCAAGAGCGGCACCTTCGCGCTGGCCCCGGGCTACTGATCGGCCAGGGCGGCGGCGTGTTTGCCTCGATCGTTTCCTCGGGCCTGGCGGTCGGCGCGATCTACGCGCTGATCGGCATCGCGTACAACACGATGTTCGCGACCTCGCGCGTGATGAGCTTCACCACCGGGCAGCTCGGCATGCTGGGCGGCGTGCTGGGCTCGCTGTTCATGCTGCGCTGGGGGCTGCCGGTGCTGGCCGCGCTGCCGCTGGTGCTGCTGGCGTGCGCGCTCGTCGGCGTCGTGACCGAGCTGGTCGCGGTGCGCCCGGTCCTGAAGAGCATCGAGCAGCACCTCTACGTGCTGTCGACGCTCGCGCTCGCGCTGATCATCCAGCAGGTCACCGCGATCACCTGGAGCACCGAGCCGAAGCCCTTCCCCAAGCTGCTCGACGTGGCCCCGGGCCTGCTGGACCAGAAGTTCTGGCTGCCGATGCTGGCCTGCGCCCTCGTCGTCGTCGGGCTGGAATTCCTCTACCGCCGAACCCTCGTCGGCCGCGCCTTCCTGGCGGTCTCGGAAGACAACTTCGCCGCCCGCGCGATGGGTTTGCCCGAGCGCAACCTGCGCATCGCCAGCTACGCGCTCGCGGGCGCCATCGGCGGCCTGGCGGGCTTCGCCGGCGGCGGGCTGCTGCTCGCCTTCTTCGGCAACGGCCCGGTGCTGAACTTCTACGGCTTCATTCCGATCGCGCTGGGCGGCCTGGGCAACAACCGCGGCGCCATCATCGGCGGGATCGCGCTCGGGCTGTTCCAACAGGCCGCCAATTTCATGGTCGGCGGCATCTTCTCGTCAGCCGCCGTCTTCGCCGTCTTCATCATCGTGCTGCTGATCGTGCCGCAAGGCCTGTTCGGCGCACCCGCGGCGCGCCGGGTCTGAGATGGAGCGCGCCGAGAACCCGGCCGTGATGGCCGCGCCCGAACGCGCCGAGGCCGGCGCGCCGTCGTCGTCGTTGAAATCCCTCTGGCCTTTCTTCGTGATCCTCGCGATCGCGCTGGCGCTGCCCTTGACCGGCAACGGCTACTGGGCGCTGATCGCCACGCGCGTGGCGATCTACTGGGTGCTGGTCTGCGGCTTGAACCTGATCGTCGGCTTCGCCGGGCAACTCGCGATCGGCTACGTCGCGCTGCTCACGCTCGGCGCCTACACGACCTGCGTGCTGGTGGAGGGCAAGCTCGGCGCGCCGCTCAACCCCTTCGTCGCGTTGTGCGCGGCGGGCGCGGTCGGCGCGCTGTTCGGCGTCGTCGTCGGGCTGCCGGCGCTGCGGCTGCGCACCTTCTACTTCGCGATGACGACGATCGGCTTCGCCACGATCGTCACGCAGATCGCGCTGGGCTGGACCAGCGTCACCGGCGGCGGCGTGGGCCTGCCCGGGCCCGCCCTGCCGGCGCCCTTCGATTCGGCCTGGGGCTTCTACGGCCTGTGCCTGGGCTGCGCGGTGCTGGCCACGCTGTTCGGAGCCAACATCGCGCACAGCCGCATCGGCCGCGCGCTGGTCGCGACGCGCGACGCCGATGTCGCGGCGGAGGCGCTCGGCGTGTCCAAGTCGCGCCTGCTGGTGAAGGTCTTCCTGTTCGCCGGGGCGCTCGCGGGCATCGCGGGCGGCTTGTTCGCCAGCCTGCAGACCTACATCACGCCCGATGCGTTCACCTTCGATCTGTCGCTGCTCTTCTTCACGGCCATCCTGATCGGCGGGCGCGGCTCGATCCTCGGGCCGCTGCTGGGCACCATCGTGCTGACGGTCCTGCCCGAGATCGCCGCGCCGCTGGCGGCGTGGTCGACCTTCTTCTACGCGCTGCTGCTGCTCGTCATCGTGCTGCTGATGCCGGGCGGCATCGCGTCCTGGCTGGACATCTCGGGCAAGCGCGCGCTGCCCGGCCATCGCGAGGTGTCGCCCATGCCGGCGCTGCTCGATCGGCTGCTGCCGCCGGCAAGCCCGGGGGCGCGGGACACGCTGCGCCTGGACGGCGTGTCGCTGAGCTTCGGCGGCGTGCGCGCGATCGACGGCCTGAGCCTGGAGGTCGCGGCGGGCCAGGTCCACGGCCTGATCGGCCCCAACGGCAGCGGCAAGACGACGACGCTGAACCTGGTGTCCGGCTTCTACGCCCCCGACGCCGGGCAACTGAGCTCGGCCGGTAGCGCATTGCGCGCCGGCACGCCGGGCGACCGCGCGGCGCGCGGCATCGCCCGCACCTTCCAGGCGCCGCGCGTCGTCGGCGAGGCCTCGGTGCTGCAGAACGTGATGATGGGCGGCACGATCACCGGCAGCGCGAGCTTCATCGAGACGATGCTCGCGCTGCCGCGCCAGCGCCGCGAGGAGCGTGCGCTGCGCGAGCGCGCCGCGCTGGCGCTGCG
Source organism: Burkholderiaceae bacterium (assembly GCA_036500445.1). Taxonomy (GTDB): domain Bacteria; phylum Pseudomonadota; class Gammaproteobacteria; order Burkholderiales; family Burkholderiaceae_C; genus LMDS01. Next base: position 8,784 of record DASYCA010000268.1, read on the forward strand.
CTGCGTCGGGCTCGGCCCGCTCGCGCAGGCCCGTGCCGACCGGCTGCAGCACAGCGAACTGCGCTTCGTCGAGATCGCGCGCGCGCTGATGCTGCGCCCGCGCCTGCTGCTGCTGGACGAACCGGCCACCGGCCTGTCGGTCGAGGAAATCAAGCGCCTGGGCGGCCTGATCAAGGCGATCAGCCGGCGCGGCACCGCGGTGCTGCTGGTCGAGCACCATGCCGACCTGATCTTCGACATCTGCGACCACGTCACCGTGCTGAATCTCGGCAAGGTGCTGGCGGAGGGGACGCCGGCGCAGATCCGTGTCCACAAGGAGGTGGTCAGTGCCTATCTCGGGGGTTGATTCGCCGGTGCCTGATCCGCTGCTGCACGTCGAGGCCCTCGACGCCGGCTACGGCAAGATCGGCGTGCTGCACGCGATCTCGCTGCACGTCCTGCCCGGCGAGGTGGTGACCTTGCTCGGCCCGAACGGCGCCGGCAAGACCACGCTGCTGCGCTGCATCTCCGGACTGCTGCCGGCCTCGCGCGGCGAAATCCGCTTTGCCGGCCGACCACTGAACGGCGTCGGCCCGCGCGAGTCGGCGCGCGCGGGGCTGATCCACGTCATCGAAGGGCATCGCGTGTTTCACCAGATGTCGGTCGAGGACAACCTGCTGCTGGCCGGCTACGACGTCCCGCGGCACGAGCGCCGCGATCGCATCGAGGAGGCCTTCGGCTACTTCCCGGAGATCGCGGCGAAACGGCGCGACAAGGGCGGCGCCTTGAGCGGCGGCCAGCAACAGATGCTCGCGGTGGCCCAGGGGCTGGTGCGCCGCCCGACACTGCTGATGCTGGACGAACCTTCCGCCGGCCTGTCGCCGGTGTTGGTGGACCGCGTGCTGAACGTCGTGGCCCAACTCAAGGCCGCCGGCACCGCGGTGCTGCTGGTCGAGCAACTGATCGAGAAGGCGCTCGCCGCCTCGGACCGCGTCTACGCGCTGGCCCAAGGGCGGATCGTGCTCGCGGCCCGCAGCGGCGAGCCCGAGCTCCCCCGCCGGCTCGAGGCCGCCTATTTCGGCACATCGAATGCCACCCCGAAGACGGACGACCCAAGGACACCCGGACCATGAACACCGACCTCTGGCAACCCAGCACACGCTATCCGGACCCGGCCATCGAGATCATCGATCCGTCGTTCGCGAAATACCGGCTCTTCAGCGCCGCCGTCGAGCGGCTCGCCACCGGCACCCGCTGGGGCGAGGGGCCGGTCTACTTCGGCGACGGCCGCTACCTGCTGTGGAGCGACATCCCGAACAACCGCATCCTGAAGTGGGAAGAGTCCAGCGGCGCCACCAGCGTGTTTCGCGGCCCGTCGAACTACGCCAACGGGCACACCCGCGATCGCCAGGGCCGCTTGATCAGCTGCGAACACGGCCGGCAGGTGACGCGCACCGAATACGACGGATCGGTCACCGTGCTGGCCGATCGCTTCGAAGGCAAGCGGCTGAATTCGCCCAACGACGTGGTCGTCAAGTCGGACGGCTCGATCTGGTTCACCGACCCGCACTTCGGCATCCTGACCGACTACGAAGGCGGCATCGCCGAGCAGGAGCTGCCGCAGAACGTCTACCGGCTCGACCCGCAGACCGGCGCACTGACGGCGGTCGTGACCGGCGTCACCGGCCCGAACGGCCTGTGCTTCTCGCCGGACGAGACCCTGCTGTACCTGGTGGAATCGCGTGCCCTGCCGAACCGCCTGATCGTCGCCTACGACGTCGTCAACGGCGGGACCGCGATCGCGAACCGCCGCGTGCTGATCGACGCCGGGCCGGGCACCCCGGACGGGTTCCGCTGCGACGTCGACGGCAACCTGTGGTGCGGCTGGGGCATGGGTCGCGAGGAGCTCGACGGCGTCATGGTGTTCAACCCCGAAGGCAAGCTGATCGGGCGCATCCGGCTGCCCGAACGCTGCGCCAACGTGTGCTTCGGCGGCCCGAAGCGCAACCGGCTCTTCATGGCGGCGGGTCAATCGCTGTACGCCGTGTACGTCAACACGCAGGGGGCGCCGGGAGGATAGGGGCCGCGGCGCCCGCGGCCGTCGTTCAGGCGGCCTGCTTGAACGCCATCACCGCCTGGTTGCGCAAGGTGCGCAGCAGCGCGAGTTCCTTGTCGCCCAGCGCGATCCCGCCCGGCGCGGCCTTGTCGGCATAGATCAGCGCGAACGGCGCGCCCTTCAGCTGCATCGGCAGCAGCAGGAACGCCGGCGCGTTCACGTGCTCGCGGTACCAGGCCGGCAGCCGTGCGGCCATCTGCGCGACGGTCGCATCGGTGATCAGCGTGTCGGCGCCCTTCAGGCAGACGGCGGTGAACAGGTCGCTCGCCGTGTTGAGCGGCACCTTGAAGTTCGGGGCGATCGCCTCGGCGCCCTCGCCGAGCCCGAAGCGGCCGGTCAGCAGGTTCGTCTTTGCATCGCGCAGGCAGAACAGCACGCGCCGGAAGCCGAGCGCACGGAACATCGTCTCCAGGATCATGCGCAGCACGTCGTTGAGCTGGAAATTCTCGACCATCGTGTTCGTGATGTCCTGGATGCCGGCCGCCAGGATCTCGGCCGCGTTGTCCGCCGGAGTGCCCGGCGGCGCGAGCGCGACGGCGATGGTCGACTGCAGTTCGTGGGCGGCGAGCGTGTCGTGGGCATCGAGGATCAGCGTGGCGGCGTCAGACGCCGAGGCATCCGCGGGCTTGGGCACCGCGAACAGGCGCTGCACCGGCGACTGCGGCGGCACCTGCAGGTTCATCGCCTGCGCCATCTGCGCCAGGCGCAGCTGCGCCGCGGCCGAGGCCGCTTCGATGCGCTCGCTGCTGACACCGAGCGCGCGCGCATAGCGTTTCGCGACGCTCGAGACGCGCGCCGCGGCGAGCTCCGGCGCTGCGTTCAGCAGCGCATCCGAAATCTGGTTGGAGGCCTGCGCGAGCCAGCGCAGCTGCTCGCCGCTGTCGCGCGCCTCGCGCGTCGGGATCTCGCCCTTGGGCTTGGTCATGCAGGTCTGCAGGCGCCCGGGCAGGCCCCAGGCCTTCGCGATGCCCAGGCCGAGCGCTTCATAGCTCAGGCCGAGCACGTCGCTGGAGGCCGCCTCCTCGCTGACGAGCGCCGCGGTGCCGCCCTGCGCCGCCGCGGCCGCGACGATGCCGCGCACCTGGCGCGCCTCCTCGACGAAATAGAACTCGGTCAGCATGCGCCCGAGGTTCTGGAACATCGCGCCGAGAAACGCCTCCTCGCCGGCGCCGGTCTGCATGGCCAGGTCGCCGGCCAGCATGCCGGCCAGCAGCGCGCGCAGGAACTCCTCCTTCAGCTGCGTCGCATGCGCCTTGTCGTGCATGTGCTCGAGCAGCACCAGGCTCATCGCCATGTTGCGGATGCCGGAGAAGCCGACCACCGCGACCGCGCGCGAGACCGTGCTGATGCTGCCGCCCGCGCTCGAGAAGTGAGCGGTGTTGACCATGCGCAGCAGCTTGTTGGTCAGCGCGACGTCCTTCAGGATCTCGCTCGACAGGCTCGCGAGGCTCTCGTTCTCGGAGTTGGCGACGCGCTGGATGCGCGCGATCGAATCGGACAATGCCGGGAAGTCGCTCTTGTGGCGCATCCGGCGCAACAGGAAATCGAGCGCACCGCTGCTGGCGCTGCCGCCACCATTGCCGCTGCCGCTGCTCCCTGTCCCCTCGCGGCCGCCCGCGGCCGGCTCCGGCGTGGCCCAGTCCTTCAGCGCATCGCGAAACGCCACGGCGGTCGGCCAGCGCTCGGCCGGGTCGCGCGCCAGCGCACGCAGCAGCACGCGCCGCAGGTCGTCGTCGACCGCGGAGCTCAGGGTCTCGGGCAGCTGCAAGTCTTCGGACGCGGTTCGGTGCATGGCGCGGAAGCCGTCGCGCTCCTTGATCAGGCGCTCGCCGCTCAGCGTCTCGACCAGCACGATGCCGGCCGAGAACACGTCCATCGCCGCGGTCGGCAGCCCGCCGTCGACCGCTTCGGGCGACATGTAGCCGGGCGTGCCGACGACCTGGTCGAGCACGCCGGTGTCGTGCAGGCGCGCGGCGATGCCGAAATCCATCACGCGGGCCCGGCCGGCCGAATCGATCAGGATGTTCGAGGGCTTCAGGTCGCGGTGCACGACGCCGCCGGCATGCGCGGCGGCCAGCGCGTCGAGCACGCCCAGCAGCATCGCGACGCCCTGGTGCGCGGGCATCGCGCCGCGCGTTTTCAATTGCTGCGTCAAGGTCGTGCCGGGCACGTACTCGAACACCAGGTACGGCTGGCGCTCGTGCATGTCGGCCTCGAACACCGGCACGATGTTCGGGTGCGTCAGGCGGCTGACGCTGCGCGCCTCCTGCAGCCACTGGTTGACCGCGAGCGGGTCGGCCGCCGCGTCGGGGCGCATCAGCTTGACGGCGACCTCGCGCTCCAGGCGCGCGTCGTAGCCGAGCCAGACGACGGCCTGCGCGCCCTCGCCCAGGATGCGCTTCAGCTCGAATCGGCCGAGCATCATCGAAGGCCTGGCCTCGGTTCGCCGCGGGTCGGGGTGGCGGGCGCGGGCGCCGGGCTCTCGACAGGAGAGACGGCGGGCGAGACGGCGGGCGACGCGTCAGGCGGTACAGCGGTCGATGCGGCAGGCGGCGCGGCGGCCGGATCCGCCGGCCGCGCCGCGTGCCGGCTCGGCGCCGGCGGCGTCGAGCCCTTGCGCAGCGCGTCGCGCCCGGCCTGCAAGGCCTCCGCGACGTCGCGCGAGCCGATGTTGAGCGCGCGGGCGTAGCGCTGCACGACCGCGGTGATCGCGCTCGCCAGGCGCGGGCCGCTCTGCGCATGCACGACGTCGACGGCCTCGTTCGCGGCACTGGCCGTCATGCGCAGCACCTCGGCATCCGAATCGCCGCGGTGCACCGGGGCGTCGGGCGGCAGGCGCCGCGCCATGTGCATCACCTCCTCGCCCAGGCCCCACTGGCGCTGGACCGCGGTCGAGAGCGAATCGATGTCCACGCCGAGCACCGCGTACGCAGCGGCCTCCTCGCTCAGGCCGGGTTGCTCGGGCGTGCCCGCCTCCTTGTTGGGCGGGTTCGGCTTCATCAGCTGCTGGATCTGCTCGGCCTCGTCGGCGAAGTGGTAGCGCAGCATCAGGCGGCCGAGGTTTTGCAGCACCGTGATCAGGTAGACGACCTGCGCGTCGTAGCCGGCCGGGCGCAGCGCCTGCGCGGTGTAGCCGGCCAGGCGCACGCGGTCCAGCGTCAGCTGCAGGGCCGCGGCCTGGGTCTCGTTGAGCGGGCCGGGCCAGGGGCGCAAGGTGTTCGCCGCCAGGCGCACGCCGTTGACGCCGATCAGCGAGATCGCGCGCCGCAAGGTCAGCACCGGGCCGTTGCCCTGGACCTGCGTGCCCTGCACCTGGGCCGAATTCAGCGTGCGCAGCAGCTCGAAGGCGAGCGCGGTGTCGTCCAGCACGTGGTCGGCGACCTCGTCGGTGCGCAGGCCCTCGAAATTCGTCACGCGCGCGACGCGCGCCGCCAGGCCCGGCAAGGCCGGCAGGTGGCCGACGGTGCGCAGCCGGTCGACCAACAGCGTGACCGGGCCGCCGCCGTCCTGGGCTTGCGCCTCGAGCCAGCCGGTCAGCGCACCCAGCAGCGTGCGGGCGTTCTGGTAGCGCAGCCGCTCCTGGCCCGAGGTGCAGCGGTTCGCGATCGCGCGCAGCGCCTCGGGGATCGGCAGCGGCGTGCTCCAGGGCAGGCGGATCAGCTCGCGGCCCTGTGGCGCCAGGCGCTCGAGCGCGAGCGCGATGTCGGGCTCGTCGAGCGGCGCCTGGCTCGTCAGCAACTGGTGCAGCAGCAGGCCGCAGGCGAGCACGTCGCGCGTCGCGGCGGCGCGTTGCGCGCGCAGCTCGTCGGTGCCCATCGCCATCGAGCGCTCGTTCGAACGCGCCGCGGCGGCGTCGCGCTCGGCGCGGGCCTGGTCGCCGGCAGCGGCGAGCGCCATCACCCGGACCTGGCCGCGCTCGTCGATCAGCACGTTGTGCAGCTGCAGGTCCAGGTGCGGCACGCCGGCCTCGTGCGCGAAGGCCAGGCCCTGCAGCAGGTGGCAGATCCAGCCGACGACCTCTTCGGGCGTCGGGTTCGGGTGCGCGGCGACCCATTCCTTCAGCGTGACGCCGAGCGTGCGCTCGACCGCGATGAACGGCCAGTGGTCCTGCACGCCGACCTCGGCCGCGGGCGCCAGCCGCGGGTGGCTCAAGCGCGCGGCAAAGCGCGTGTCGCGCAGCCAGTGCTCCAGGCTGTCCGGGTCGGCGGGCTGGACGCGCGGCATCGTCAGCATCACCTCGGCGCCGGCGCCCGGATCGAAGGCGAGCCAGGCCATCGTGCCGGCGCTCTTGCCCAGCAGCTGGCGCAGTTCGAAGCGGCCGAACAGGCGCGTCGGACTGGCGCTCGGTGCGGGGCTGGGCGCGGGGCTGGGGTTCAGGGGAGCGGCGGCGGTGGGCAAGGCGTGGGCGACCATCGTGGATGAATGAGGCACCCCAATTGGATCGGAGCGGCCGTTTACACGATGGGTGGATCAGCCGGCGCATTGCCGGCCAATTGGCCGGATCGGCGCCGGCCCGCCTGTCGCCCGCCCCTCAATCGATTTCGACCAGCGCGCCTGCGCCGGTGATGAAGGCGCAGCGCACGGATGCCCCCGGGTTCAATTGCTGCACCGCAGCGCGGTAGCCGCGCAGCTGCTCGCGGTGCTCGGCCAGCGCCTGCGGCGCGTGGTTCAGCTTGTAGTCGAGCACCCACCAGGCATCGTCGAGCTCGACCAGCCGGTCGATCCGCAGCGGCTCGGCGCCAAGGCCCCCGATCGGCACCTCGTTGCCGGCCCAGCGCAGCGCGGCGCCGCCGAAGAAGCGGGCGCAATCGGCGCTGTCGAGGATGCGGCGGGCGAGCTGGGCCGCCGCGGCGGGATCGGCGCCGAACTCGGCGGCGGCCGCGCGCGCGAGCTCGGCCAGCGCGGCGCCGGCAACGGGCGGCGACGCGGCGGTCGCCCACTCGAGCGTGCGGTGCACCGCGTGGCCGAGACGGGTCGCGTCGGTCTCGGGGACCGGATCGGGCGGCGGCGCGACCGGGGGCCGCGGCGGCAGCGGCGCGATCGTGCGCAGCATCGCCGCGGCGCCCTCCCCGGCGCCGGCCTCGACCGCCTCGTCGGGCCGATCCGGTGCCGGCCACGGCATCGCCAGCGGCTCGACGCGCGCCCACCACGAGCGCGTCGGCGCCTGGCGGGACGGTTCGGTCGCGCTGAAGACCAAGCGCTGCTTGGCGCGCGACATCGCGACGTACAGGCCGTTCAATTCCTCGCGCTGGCGCGCGGCGAGCTCGGCCGCGAGCAATCCGGCGAGCGACGGCGGGCAGGCGGACTCGGCATAGACGAAGGCGCAGGCGCGCGGCGTTTCGAATTCGACCGGCCAGTCGACCAGCAAGGTCGTGGTGTCCGGATTCGTCGGCTGCGGCTCGGCGTCCATCACGAACACGATCTTGGCCTCCAGGCCCTTCGCGCCGTGGACCGTCAGCAGCTGCACGGCGTCGGGCTGGCGCGGCGCCGCGGCCTTCAGCGCGCGGCGCTTCAAGGCCCGCACGAAGTTGTAGGGCGTGGCGTAGCGCGCGCCGTCCAGCGTCAGCGCCTGGGCCAGCAGCGCGTCGACCGCCGCGAGCGCGGCCGGCCGCTGCACCGCCGGCACGGTCGCCGCGATGCGCTCGCGCACGCCGCCCTCGTGCACGATGCGGTCGAGCAGGTCGTGCGGCGGCAGGTGGCGGGCGAGCTCGCGCCAGCGCGGCAGCCACTCGCGGGCGCGCTGCAGTGCCGGGCCGAGCCGGTCTGCGTCGGGCGCGGGCCCGCGATCCGGCGCGTCGCCCTGCTCCTCGTCGATCAGCGCACGCCACCAGTCGCCGCCGGCGGCACGCCGGGCCAGCGCGACCAGCGCCTCGTCGCTCGCGCCGAACAGCGGGCTGCGCAGGACCTGCGCGAGCGAGAGCCGGTGCGTCGTCGAGACCAGCACGTCGAGCAGCGCCACGAGGTCGCGCGCCTCGGGGGCGTCCATCAGCCGGTGGTCCTCGACGGCCGCATAAGGGAGGTGCAGATGCCGCAGCGCCTCGGCGACCAGGCGCAGGGATTCGCGCTTGCGGCTGAGCACGAAGACCTCGGCCGGGCGCGCCTGGCCGCTCGCGACGAGCCCGCGGATCGCCTGCCCGACGAGCGCGGCCTCGCGCTCGCGCAAGACCTCCTCGGGCTCCAGGCGCGGCGTCGTCAGGCTGTCGCGCCAGGCCTCGGCCGGCGCGGCGGCGGCGCGTGGCGCGCGCTTCGGCCGCGCGACCGGCGTCAAGCGGTACACGCCGGCCTCGGGAATCTCGCCGAGTTCGGTCGTGTGCTCGCGGAAGCCCTCGAATTCACCGAGGCCCTCGGCCTGATCGAACACCGTGTTCAGCACGCTGAGCACCTCGGGCGCATTGCGCCGCGTGTGGTCGCACTCGAGCACGTCGCCGCCGAGCGCCTCGACGACGAAGCGGCGCGCGGCCTGGAACACGCGCGGTTCGGCGCGCCGGAAGCGATAGATGCTCTGCTTCGGATCGCCGACGATGAACACGCTCATGCCGCGCTGCCCGCTCGCGCCGCCGCCGGCGCCCGCGTAGCCGGCGAGCCAGGCGTGCAGCGCGTGCCATTGCAGCGGGCTGGTGTCCTGGAACTCGTCGACCAGCACGTGGCGGATGCGCGCATCGAGCCGCTCCTGGACCCAGGCCGACAGCGTCGCGTCGCGCAGCAGCGCCAGGCCGCAGGCCTCGAGGTCGGCCATCTCGGCCAGGCCGCGCTCGCGCTTGTAGGCCGCGAGCTCGGCGAGCAGCACGCGCGACAGCCGCACCATGCGCAGGTGCTCCGCGCGCGCCTCGTGCTGGTGGATGTCGCGGCGCAGCGTCTCGAGCCCGGACTGCCCGGCCTCAAGCAGCTCGATCGTGCCGAGCTTGCGCGGCTCGTTCTTCTGCGTGAACAGCGC